>NZ_JAAIFP010000006.1:0-308398 GCF_010747435.1 Paenibacillus sp. ALJ109b | reverse complement strand
GAAAGTTGCAGGTCTGCAAAGTTATCGGGAGACTCAGGGGATTGATTTTACCGTATTGACAGAAACGGGACTGTTCGGCATTTTTGGTCCTACAGGCAGTGGGAAATCTTCTTTGCTCGACGCGATTACGCTGGCGATGTACGGAAAAGTGGAACGTTCGGTTAACGGTACCCAGGGAATCATGAATCACGCTGAAGATTCGTTGTCTGTTGCTTTTACATTTGAACTTGTCTCGGCAGAAGGCACAAGAAGATTTCGGGTGGAACGACGTTTCAAACGAAACAATGAGGTTTCGGTGAGCAACACCATCAGCAAATTCATTGAGACCGTCAACGGAGAGGAACAGGTGCTGGCTGATAAACTGGCAGACGTGAACCGATGCGTTGAAGATGTCATTGGGTTGAAAATGGATGATTTTACGCGAGCCGTTGTGCTTCCACAAGGTAAATTCGCTGAGTTTCTGTCGCTGAAAGGCAGTGAACGACGCCAGATGCTGCAACGTTTATTTCATCTGGAGAAGTATGGAGATCAGCTTGCCATCAAGCTCAGCCGGCGGGTGAAGGACAATGATATGGTTCATCAGTCACTGGCTGCGGAGCAGCAGGGGCTTGGGAATGCGAGCAAAGAGACGTTGGTAGAAACGGAGCTTCTTCTTCAAGCTGCTGTGAAACAGTCTGAATTGTCACGCAAAACGCTTGATGAAGCGATGAAGGAAGCCGAGCAGCTCGGCAAAGTCCGTGAGTTAAGTCATGAACGCCAGGTTCGTATGGAGGAACACGAAAAGCTGAAAGCACGTGCGCCACAGATCGAAGCTGGGGAACAACGGCTGAAACTGGCCGGGGCGGCAGACGCGATACTGCCTTCATTGCAGACGATGCGTGACGCAGCAGCACAGCAGAAGTTACGTGAGGATGCAGCCGGGATTGCTCACCGGCAAGCGGTGGAACATGAACGGCTGTCTGTACTGGAAGCCGAGAAGGCCGAAACGGCCCGTGTACAGATGGCTGAGGAAGAACCCAAGCTGCTGCTTCGATTGGAACAGCTGGAACAGGCCAAGGAGTTGCAACGGGAACGGGACGGGCTACGAGAGGATCGTACCCGTCTAAAGCAGCTTTTGGACAAAGGACAGGCTGAACAGAGCGTCATCGGACAACAGCTGGAGAAGGAAAAAGAACTACAGCAGCGTGGCCGCAAACGGCGGGAAGAATTACAGGAAAGCCTGAAGCCGAATGAAGTGAAGTCCGAAGAACGCAGACAGCTGCAGGCTGCACTGGAATTGAAGCATCGTCTGGATACTGCTGCGGAGCAATTGCGCCTGAACAAGGCTGAGATGGAAGCCAATAAGCAGTCGGCTGAACAGGGGGCAGATCGGCTGAAGCTGGCTGCCCAGGAAGAGAGCCGTCTGAGTAAACAGCGTCAGCATCTGATCGAACAGGCGGCAACGGGTCTAGAGGCCTTGCTTGCCTGTGAGCAGGACATTGGCCGTGAACAGAGCCTGCTGGCCAGGGCGGAGGAGCAGCTGCGCGGAACCATGCGTGAGCAGGAGCTGCATCGGCTCTCCTCTGCCTTGCGCGCCGAGCTGTGCGACGGGGAGCCATGCCCGGTGTGCGGCTCCGCACACCACCCACTCCCGGCTGCGCCGCCGGGAGAAGGTCCGCCCGCAGGCGATGCGGACCTGGAACTGCTGCGCAGCCTGCACGCGGAGCTGCAGGAGCTGCGCTTTGGGCTGCGTCAGCAGCTGCACGAACGTCGCAGCCTGCTGACGCAGCTTGGCGCTGTGGCCGGCGAAGCCCCGGCCACAGCCGAGGCCGCGCCTGCGGCTGCCGAGCCGGAGCCCGCCGGTTCGCCCGTACACGGGCGCTCCCCGGCGGACTGGGCGGAGCGTGCCGCCGCACTGCGCGAAGCCGCGCGGGCGCTGGCCGCTGACGCAGCGCCGCTGCAAGCGGAAGCCGCCGCGTTGCAGCAGGCGGCTGTAGGCGCACAGCAGCGCCGCATGGAAGCGGCTGCTGCGCAGGAGGCCGGCCAAGCCGGACTCGCCCAGGCGGAGCGCCGGTTGGCCGAGAGCGAGGCCGCCGCAGCCGCATTGCACGGCCGCTGGGCCGCGGAACTGCCAGGCATCGCTCAAGAGCAGGCCATGGCCCTTCACCAGGCGATGCAGGAGCGCGACGCGCGCGCAGAAGATATCAAGGAACGGCTGAACAAGAGTGTGACGTTCCTTGAGGAAAAGGAACAGCTGGTACAGTCCCTCCAGCAGAAGCTGGTTGAGTTGGACAAACAGCTGATTCAGTGGCAAACGGAATGGCAAGGAAACAGCAAACAGCTCGCCGAGAAGGAAGAACGTCTGCGTCAATGGGTTGGTGAGCAACGCGTCGAGGATTTGATTGCTGCGGCCCAGACTCGACTGGATGGACTGCGGAAAATTGCTGCCGATTCAGCACAGCGTTTCAAGGAAGCGGATGCCTTGAAACAGGAATCGGCCAAGAAGGATGTCATGGCTCATCAAGCAGCAGCCTCGGCAGCAGAGCATTTGCAGCAGGCACAGGAACGCTGGAAGCAATTGCTGGATCAATCGCCATTTGACTCCGAGAATGCCGTTGTAGAAGCAGCCCTTCCTTCCCAAGAAGCAGAGCGGCTGGCGGCGGAAATTCAGCAGCATCGGGAGCGTGATCGTGAACTTGTTTCTCAATTACGTGAGCTGGAACAAAAACTGGGCGGAGCTGTTGTATCCGAGGAACAATGGTTGGCATGCACAGTGCGACTCCAGCAGTCTCGTGCAGAGGATGAAGCGGCTCTTAGAGCCAAGGCGCGTGCAGAACGGGATCTGGAAGATGTGCAGCAGCGACACGTTCGCTGGACCGAGTTGGAGAACAAACGGGTAGAAGTGAGCCGACAAGGTGAGATGCTTAGCAAACTGCAAGCAGCTTTCAGAGGTAATGCCTTTGTCGAGTATATTGCAGAAGAACAACTGATGCAGGTTAGTCAGGCTGCTTCACAGCGTCTGCGCTTCCTGACCAAACAACGTTATTCACTTGAGGTAGATTCAGGTGGGGGCTTTGTCATCTGTGATGATGCAAACGGTGGGGTTAAACGTCCGGTATCTACCTTGTCCGGTGGAGAGACGTTCCTGACTTCGTTGTCATTGGCCTTGGCTCTGTCTGCCCAGATTCAGCTGCGCGGTCAGTACCCATTGCAATTCTTCTTCCTGGATGAAGGGTTTGGCACATTGGACCCTGAATTGCTGGATACCGTTATTACATCATTAGAAAAACTGCATGATGACCGTCTTGCCGTCGGTATTATTAGTCACGTACCGGAGCTGCGAGCACGCTTGCCACGCAAACTTGTAGTTATTCCAGCGGGTGAAGCCGGAGCTGGCTCTCGCGTAGTATTGGAAACATTGTAGGGATTTGAACACAGAACACATACGATTGAATGAGTCAAAATTGAGATTAATTCTCCTCTCCTCATAATCCAATCTTTAAAGTTTAATTCTAAGGGAAGCTCCTGATGGACTAAGGTTTGGTGGTTTGAATCACATTTATATACTCGTTGTGACAGTTGAGTGAGATAGCTCACAGATACAGGTTCATCCTGTTGTTATACTACAGTTAAGCCGACAAACTTTATGTTAAGCACCCCGGCGGACGTCTGATCAGGAATAATCCTGGTTAGACGTCCGCGACAGCAGACTTCCGTATGGAAACTGCAACGGGGTGCTTCTTTTTTTCGTTTTTTAAATTCAAGGGTACAACTTTTATACGGATGTCACTCCTTAGGCACTTATCTTGAAACTCTTGTCATTCACAGTGTCATTTCGCCCAGATCTGAATACCATGAAAGGGTGATGAAGAGCAGAACAGATTCGGGAGGCGATTGAACGTGGAGAAGGTAGAAGCGAAGAAACTGTGTAAGGAACACATGCATCGCTATGTATGTATACAGATGCATGACGGTGCCCATTACGATGGCATTGTGGAAAATGTGGATGATGACATGATTTATTTGGCTGTTCCCGTGGGGCATGAAGCCATGGTTAACCATGCAAATGCAAACTGGGGACCCAATATGATGCCGGTTACTTATCCCGCTCATGCACGGGGATTTTTCCCGGGCTATGGTTATCCGTACCCTTATTATGGTTATGGTCGCAGACGGTTCAATAGGTTGGTACTGCCTCTGATTGGCCTCACTGCCTTAACTTTATTGCCTTATTATTAATAGAATTGTGTGATGGATTAATACGTGTGATGCGTATAATGACCTTTTTCATCTGTGGTGAACGCTCAGCAGTCCACTAAGATGTGAAAGGTTTTTTTGTTGAAAATTCCGATCTTAGTCACATAGCTGAACAGGTTAAATTGGACGTGAGTTTTCAGTTCCGGTATGATAGAAGGGTATACATAATTTTTAATTCAAAGGAGGGTATGAACAATGGATTGCTTATTTTGCAAAATTGTAGAGGGCAGCATTCCCTCCAATAAGGTACTGGAGAATGACCATGTCATCGTCTTTCATGACATCCAGCCCGCTGCACCGACCCATGTACTCGTTATTCCCAAGAAACATATTGCTTCCATGAATGAAGTAACGGCGGAAGACTTGCCGTTGATCGGTGAGATTCATTTGGCTGCGCAGGAAGCGGCCAAGCGTCTTGGAGTGGAAGAAACAGGTTACCGACTGATTAATAACTGCGGCAAGGATGGCGAACAAACCGTTCATCATCTGCATTATCATTTACTTGGTGGGACCCGACTTGGCGTGTTGACAAGTTTGTCAGACTCACACAAATAAACGATCCAAGTTACTCTAAATCAGGACTGATTCATATATGCATAAAAGGCATGAATATGGAGCTGAAGTTCACATAAAATAAATGATCATTACGTTAAGGTTGACACCTTTATTACCTTTCGCCTATAATGAAAGGTGATGAACCGTGTTATTGCTCTTGGACGGTCTGGTCGGAGGGAGGGAAAACTGGTGTCTGAAACTAAAGTTCGCAAAAACGAGACTATTGATGCTGCACTTCGTCGCTTTAAACGTTCCATCGCAAAAGATGGCGTATTGGCTGAGGTGAAGAAACGTAAGCATTATGAGAAGCCAAGCGTAAAGCGCAAGAAAAAGTCCGAGGCTGCTCGTAAGAGAAAGTTTTAGGAGGATTTTAACTACATGAATCTTAGCGAACGATTGAACGAAGATATGAAGCAAGCGATGAAGAGTAAGGACAAGTTCAAGCTCTCCAACATTCGGTTGATTCGTTCGACGATCAAGAATCTTGAAATAGATTTGAAAAGAGATTTGGATGATAACGAAGTGCTTGATATTCTGAGTCGTGAAATCAAACAGCGCAAAGATGCCCTCCAAGAATTTGACAAAGCGGGCCGTGATGACCTCGCGGCAAATGCAAAAGCGGAAATTGAATTACTCAGTCAGTACCTTCCCGCACAGCTTACCGAAGAAGAAATTAAAGTTATTGTACAGCAGACCATCCAGGAAACCGGTGCTTCTTCGAAAGCCGAGATGGGGAAAGTCATGTCTGCCCTTATGCCGAAAGTCAAAGGCAAAGCGGATGGCAAACTGGTAAATCAAGCAGTTCAACAATTTCTGCAATAAAGCAAATCAATAAACACCTCCTGACTTGTCAGGGGGTGTTTTTTCCGTTTTACATCTTTGATCCGTTACTCCGTTCCCATAAGGAATTTGGAGTGTGATTAGAAATCTCGTTCATTTGTTCAAGGAAATTCACAAATATTGCTTTTAAATGGATAATATATATGATTATGGATTTAAAATGTTGCAATTGCTTCCGGTTTCAAATATAATTTTAAGATTTTGAAACGAAATGTTGCATTGTACGTAATAAATACCATAAGCTGGACAGTATAACATTAATGGAAAAGGGGGGACTATTTGTGAAGGGAAAGCGCCGGAAGAAGCTTACGGGGCCATTGATGCTCATGATGCTACTGACGCTGCTGCTTCCTGTCTGGATTGGATCGCCGTCAGCGCATGCAGCTGAGAAAAGTGGCGCCGTATATATTATTCCGGTGGATAAACCAATCGAGCAGGGACTTGGCAAGTTTATGGAACGCGGGTTCAAGGAAGCAGAAGAGATGAATGCTGGCCTGATCGTTCTGGATATCAATACGCCGGGAGGGCGTGTCGACACGGCAGAAGAACTGGGTACATTAATTAAGGAAAGCCCAGTTGAAACCGTTGCATTTGTCCGTGGAGATGCTGCTTCGGCCGGAAGTTTTCTGGCTTTGAATGCAGATAAGATCGTAATGTCGCCAGGCAGTATGATTGGTGCGGCAGCGATGGTGGACAGCACAGGTAAACATGTCGATGATCCGAAGTTGGTTGCATTCTGGAAGAGCAAGATGCAGGGCGCGGCTGAGAAAAGTGGCCGTGACGGTAAAATTGCAGCCGGAATGACGGATGTTAACATGGTCGTGGAAATGCCTGAGATTAATAAAACCAAGGAAAAAGGTGAAATTATTGCTCTCTCGGCTGAAGAAGCGCTGAAAGTGGGTTATGCGGACCATATCAGCAACACGCCGGAAGAAGCTGCAGCCTGGCTTGGTTACAGTCAAGATGATGTGTTCACCGTTCAGAGAACAGCCGCAGAGAACATATCCACATTTCTCACCAATCCTGTCGTCATGACGGTATTGCTATTCCTCGGAATAGCCGGTGTAATCATTGAGTTGATTGTACCTGGGTTCGGAGTACCTGGTATTGTTGGTATCGTGTGCTTTGTGCTTTATTTCTCAGGGAACTACATCGCCGGTTTTGCCGGAGCGGAGACATGGGTGTTATTCACTGTTGGACTCATCATGATGATTCTGGAGATGTTTATCCCAAGCTTTGGTATTCTGGGTATTTTGGGATCGATTGCGCTTGTCGCTGGTGTCGTGCGAGCCGCCTATGATACAAGTGATGCATTTATTTCGTTAGGTATTGCTTTTGGAGCCGCGCTGGTAGTCATTGCAATCGTTGTTATTCTGTTTAAGGATCGAGGCATATGGAATCGGTTCATATTAAGTGATAGGCTGTCTGCTGATCAAGGATACTCTTCGGCGACAGAACGCAAAGAGTTGATCGGTTTGCAGGGCATCAGTCTGACTCCTCTTCGTCCTTCGGGAACAGCGATATTTAACGGAGAGCGTATCGATGTGGTGTCAGATGGAGATTTCATTCCGATTGATACACCAATTATTGTGATCAAAGCGGAAGGTACCCGGATAGTGGTTCAACAAGCGTTACCGGTGTAACCCGCTCTGTTGCCGGAGTTGATTAAAGCTTCGGCAATGTACATAACCATTCTACGGAGTCTGCTAGTGGAGTGGTGTGAATCAATGCACAGCGCAAAGTTCCACACCGTTTTTATCATGTTTCTTACAAAAATCAAATTGCAAATGGAGGAATTTTGACTATGGAACCAACCTTGATTACGGTTTTGCTCATTGCGGTAGTTGCGATTATCGTATTGAGCGTATTCTTCAGCTTTTTCCCGGTTATGCTCTGGATCTCAGCCCTTGCATCGGGCGTACGCGTGGGGATTATCACGCTGGTAGCGATGAGACTAAGACGTGTAACACCTAGCCGGATCGTAAATCCACTGATTAAAGCAACCAAAGCTGGACTTCAATTGACAATGAATCAACTGGAGAGTCACTTCCTGGCCGGTGGTAACGTAGACCGAGTTGTCAACGCCCTGATTGCTGCACAACGTGCGAACATTCCACTCGAATTTGAACGTGCAGCAGCGATCGACCTTGCAGGTCGTGATGTATTGCAAGCCGTACAGATGAGTGTAAACCCACGTGTTATTGAAACGCCGATTGTTTCTGCGGTAGCCAAAGATGGTATCGAAGTTAAAGTAAGAGCACGGGTTACAGTTCGTGCCAATATTGACCGCCTCGTCGGTGGTGCGGGTGAAGAGACGATTATCGCTCGTGTCGGCGAAGGTATTGTAAGTACGAACGGTTCCTCGAATTCTCATAAAGACGTCTTGGAAAATCCGGATCTGATCTCTCGTACCGTATTGTCCAAAGGTCTGGATGCAGGTACCGCTTTTGAAATCCTGTCTATTGATATCGCGGACGTGGATGTAGGTAAAAACATTGGTGCATTCCTGCAAACGGAGCAGGCAGAGGCTGACAAACGTATTGCACAGGCGAAAGCGGAAGAACGTCGTGCTATGGCCGTAGCTCAAGAGCAAGAGATGAAAGCGCGCGTAGTGGAAATGAGAGCGCGTGTAGTTGAGTCTGAATCCCAAGTACCTTTGGCAATGTCCGAAGCACTGCGTAGTGGTAAGATCGGTGTCATGGATTACATGAACCTGAAAAACATTGAAGCGGATACTCAAATGCGTAATACATTGGGAAAACCTGGTGAAGGTTCGAATTCCAACGATCAGGGTGATTCCAAAAACGGAAGATAGGCGGTGAGTGCATATGGGCCTATTTGAATGGATTTTTAACAATCTGTATATTGTAGCAGTCATCGCATTTGCACTCTTTTCCTTCCTTGGAAAAGCAGCCAAGTCGGCTGATCCGAACAAAAAGCGTCCAAATAACGGGATGCCTACGTTTGGAGGAAGTGGTGATTCAGACCGGAATGATCGCTCGCGGGGAAATACCGCACCGCAGCAGTCATCGGGTCCTTCTGATCCCCGCTATGATGAGCATTATGACGAACGGTACGATGAGCGGTATGATGATGATCAGTACGATGATCGATATGACCAACCCTATTCAGAGCCGGCGACGACATCTGCTCGTCCCTTTGATGACGATTTAGGAGGACGGAGTTCTTTGGGTGGAATGGCAAACTCACTTGAAGAACAAATGAAAGTGATGGAGCAACGACAACGCGAAATTCGTGAGCGACTGGATCGTATTTCTACTGCAAATACACCGGTTGTATCTGACTCCAGTTGGGATGAAGTTTCATCCGGCGAGTCTGGATCGCCCCAGCTTCGCCGGGAAGACATTCGTACCGGTGTGTTGTGGGCAGAAGTTCTCGGTTCTCCCCGCTCTAAACAACCCTTTGGAACACGGGGTAAACTATAACTTAATATTGTTTTAATAAGTGAAAAGCCGTCTCTGGTGAGCATAATCCCAGATGACGGCTTTTTTCTGTTTCGGCCTATTTTTATTTTCACATCTAACACGGTCCGTAGTTTTCATAATTTCAAGAAACTGAGCATAAGTTGAACTGTAGAGGAAGGGGGAAGACCTTCGAATGACCCGGATCAGCCGCAAGCTGCGCAGATGGACCAGTGAAGTTTTGGATCTGCCGCAGGACGTGCTTTACGATATGCCACGGTTAACCCTGATCGGCACAAAGCAATTGTATATAGAGAATCATCGTGGTGTCATTCATTTTACACCGGATCGCATCGTTCTGGCTCTCTCACAGGGCCAGCTGGAGATCAAAGGAACTGAACTGATGATTCGCAATATTTTGCCGGATGAAGTGGCTGTTGAAGGAACAATTCTGGATATTCATATGAATGGAGCGGAGGGGAACGGATGAAGCAGCCCAGTCTGTACAAACTGCGCGGAGCAGTCCGAATCACGGTCACTGGGGGGGATATTGAAGCATTAATCAACACAGTGGCAGAGCAGGGACTGGAAGTATGGGACCTGCGTGCCCATGACGGACGCAAGGCAGAAATGAATATTCTGCTACCACATTTTTTCAAGCTGCGTCCTTTGCTGAAACGGACAGGCTGCCGAGTAAAGGTGACACACCGGAGTGGATTCCCTTTTTTTGCAGCCCGTTTGTTAAGACGGAAGTTCTTTCTGGGTGGCATGCTGTTTTTTATAGCAGCTCTGTTTGCGTTGTCATCGATGGTTTGGAATGTAGAAGTCAAAGGTAATGTGACGATTCCCACGGATGAAGTGCTCGCAGCAGCGAAGAAAGAAGGCATCTATCCCTTTCAGTGGGGGTTTCGGCTGCAAAGCCAGGACAAGCTCTCCAGACAGCTCGCGCTGGCTCTACCAGATGTAACCTGGATTGGGGTGAGCAAAGAAGGGACAACCATCACCATCCAGGTTGTGGAGTCAGCACAGCCCAAGCGTGAACCGTTGCTGAACCCGAGACATCTGGTCAGTAAAACAGACGCTGTAATCACTCAGATTTACGCGGAGCAGGGGCGCCCTGTCGTGCAGAAGGACATGCGTGTCAAGAAGGGGCAGGTACTAATATCCGGTATTTTGGGAGATGAAGAGAATACAAAGACCATTGTAGCCAAAGGGGAAGTACGCGGACTGGTGTGGCGAGAATATCAGGTCGAAGTCCCCCTTGTGCAGAAACATAATACGATGACTGGAGATAGCAAGGAACGTTTTTACATTGTGCTGGGGAAATGGGCGATACAACTCTGGGGATACGGGAATACGCCGTTTACCACATTTGATACCGAAAGTGATCATAAACCGCTGACCTGGAGATCCTTCACACTTCCCATGGGATGGCTGACGGAGAAAGATTTGGAAACTCGGGAACAAGAGGAGCAGCATACGATTGAATGGGCTAGAACGAAAGGATTGGAAGGAGCAAGAAACGATATTATCGCCAAAAACGGCAAAGGAACTAAAATTTTAAGTGAAAAAATTTTGCATGAGAAGAAAGAGAATGGTAAAGTTTATATGAAAGTATTATTTGAAGTGGAAGAAAGCATTGCGGAAGAACTTCCGTTAGTCCATAGTCAAGGAGAATGAGGCTATTTGTCAGAGCAAACACGCAGCATACGAATCTCCCTCCAAAGTGCGGGAGAGGGTCAATCTCTTTTTGGACCCCAAGATATTTTTCTGAAACTGATTGAATCCGAGATTCCCGCCCAGATCGCATCCCGTGAAGCGGAGATTGTGATCCATGGCAACATTCAGAATGTGGAATCGCTTGAACAATTATTTGATGTGTTGTTGCAATTGGTACGTAACGGATACGTGTTAACCGAAAGGGACGTTAAGTATGCCATTGAGCTGGCAAAGGAACTGCGTGCAGACCAGCTTCTGGATCTGTTCAAAGGCGAGATTACAACGACGTACCGTGGTAAGCCGATCCGGGTTAAAACGATTGGACAGAAACACTATGTAACTACAATTAAAAAACGTGATGTTGTATTTGGTATCGGTCCTGCCGGTACAGGTAAAACGTATCTTGCTGTTGTGCTGGCTGTGGCAGCACTTAAGGAAGGAAGCGTCAAGCGGATCGTGCTCACAAGACCTGCTGTTGAAGCGGGAGAGAGTCTTGGTTTCTTGCCTGGCGATCTTCAGGAAAAAGTTGATCCTTATTTACGGCCCCTGTATGACGCCTTGTACGATGTTATGGGACAAGAGCAGACTGCGAAGGCACTGGAGCGCGGTTTGATCGAAATTGCTCCTCTAGCCTATATGCGGGGACGTACACTGGACGATTCGTTTATTATCCTGGATGAAGCCCAGAATACGACACCGGAGCAGATGAAAATGTTCCTGACTCGTCTCGGTTTTGGTTCCAAAATGGTCATTACCGGTGACGTGACACAAATTGATTTACCGCGCGGCAAAAAGTCAGGGCTTGTGGAAGCAAATGCAATACTGGGCCAAGTGGAAGAGATTGGATTTGTCTATTTTGCCGAGCAAGACGTTGTACGGCACTCCCTCGTCCAGAAAATCATCGTCGCTTATAACCACGCCGCAGAAAATCAAGAATAGAAAGGGATTGTCTCGATGACCTCGAAGGAACTGTCAAAAGGCAAATCTTTTCAAAATAGAGCTACAGGATGGAAGTATAGCGTGTGGGCACGCTATCTTCTGTTTTTGTTTCTGGTGATCCTCTTCTACGTGAGTCTTGCTTCCAAGCTGCTCCCAGAGCGGTATGATATTCAGGAAGGCACACGAAGTGAAGTGAATATTGCTGCGCCCATGCAGATCCCGAATACCAAGGCCACGCTGAAAGCGCAAGAAGAAGCCGCTGAACGTGTACAGCCGATGTTTCAGATCGTGCAAATGCGGAACGAAAATCTGATGACGACTCTGCTTGATCGTATTGATCGACTGAATCAGGATGATCAGATTTCCAGTCAGGACAAGATTGACATCTATCGTGATGAAATACCGCAGCGTCAGAAAGATTTTGTTTCCAATTTTATTAACAACAACCGGAAAGCGGGTACATACTCCGAAACTCTTTTGGAAGAGATCAGAAATGTGGTACAGGAGCAAAGCTACCGTATCCCGGAAGAAACATATATCAAAATTTCACGTCTGACTTCGGATGATATTCAGGAGATGAAGGCAGTCGCTCGGGATATCGTGTCCAGATTAATGACCGACCAGATTAGTGAGGCTACAACAGCTCGTGCCAAAGTGGCCGAGATGGTGAGTGTGAGCTCCTTAAGCAAGCGTACGCAGCGTGAGGTTGTGCAGGAGCTTGCTCGTCTTGTGGTAACGTCGAACCGCTTCTATGATGAAGAGGGAACAAAGGAAGCAAAAGTACAGGCACGTGAGAACACTCAAACGGTCTTTATCAAGCAAGGAGATACACTTGTTGCCAAGGGTGAGATGATTACCCCGGAGATGTACACCCTTCTGGGCGAGAACGATTTGCTGAAAAACGAAGTGAACTATTGGCCTCAGCTTGGACTTCTTATGCTGTCCTGTCTGTTGTCAGCAGCGATTCTCATGTATATTCAGCAATTCAGCGGAACGCATTTCAAATATAACAATGCTCAGCTGCTGATGCTTGTTCTCATATTTATTATTACGATTGTGGTAATGCATGTTACTGCGATACTCCAGACCAGTGAGAATTCATACGTAGGCTTTCTTGCCCCTGTTGCCGTAGGAGCCATGTTAATAGCATTGCTGCTGGATACATCGCTTGCCTTTGTCTGCTCAATTATTATCGGCATGCTGTCGAGCATTATTTTGAATACACATCAGGGTCAAATTTTTGACTTTGAACTTGGATTCTTCGCCGTGTTAGTATCGTTTGTTGCGATTTTCGCCACCCATCGGGCAAGTCAGCGGTCTACGATCCTGAAAGGCGCCATTATGGTTTGTCTGTTCGGATCGATCGCAGTTTTCACGTTGGCTCTGATTGACTCAAGTGACTGGAACCGTACAACAACGCTCTATGGCATTGGATTTGCATTTGCCGGAGGCGTACTGACCGCCATACTGGTTATTGGGCTGATGCCGTTTTTCGAAACCTCATTTGGCATTTTGTCTGCGCTGAAACTAGTAGAACTGTCTAATCCCAATCACCCGCTATTGCGCAAATTGCTAACAGAGACACCGGGCACATATCACCATAGTGTGATGGTAGGAAACCTGTCAGAAGCCGCCGCGGAGGCGATTGGTGCTAACGGGTTGTTATGTCGGGTGGGCTCGTATTACCATGATATTGGCAAGACCAAGCGACCGATTTATTTTATTGAAAATCAAAATAATATGGAAAATCCGCATGATTCGATTGATCCAAAGCTGAGCAAGTCCATTATCGTTGCTCACGCACGCGATGGTGTGGAAATGCAGAAGGACTACAAGCTGCCGAGGCCTATTCGGGACATTGCTGAGCAGCATCATGGAACAACCTTCCTGCATTACTTCTATCACAAAGCATTGCGTCAGGCTGAGGAAGCAGGAGTGGAACCAGATTTCACGGAAGATGATTTTCGTTATCCGGGTCCCAAGGCTCAGTCCAAAGAGTCGGCGATTGTTGGCATTGCTGACAGCGTGGAAGCTGCGGTCCGTTCCTTGCGGAAGCCTACTGTGGAACAAGTGGAGTCCATGATCGAAAAGATTATTAAAGGTCGACTGGACGATCATCAGTTTAACGACTGTGATCTGACAATGCGGGAGCTGGATATCGTCGCCAAGACCCTTAAGGAAACCGTCATGGGCATATTCCACTCCAGGATTGAATATCCGGAAGAAATGAAGAAACCGAAGCCAACCTCACCTGAAGCGGGTTGATTCGCTAATATGAGAAGACAGGAGTATGAAAGAATGAGTCTTAACTTAGCATGGAATAATGAACAACAGGATAAAGAAATCACCGAACCGATGATAGCAATGCTGGAGCAGCTGCTGAACCTTGCTGGGGAAGCAGAGGGTGTTGCGGACGGGGAAGTGGCCCTGACTTTCGTAGATGATGAGCAGATTCATGAGCTAAACCGTGACTATCGCGGCATTGATCGTCCAACAGATGTATTGTCTTTTGCAATGAATGAGACTGTGGATGAGGAACTGGATATCATCTACGAACTGGACGAGGATGAAGAAATGGAAGAAATGCCGGATGTTCTGGGGGATATTATTATTTCTGTTCCACGGACCATTCTGCAGAGTGAAGAATATGGACATTCATTTGAACGTGAGCTCGGGTTCCTGTTTGTTCATGGCTTCTTGCACCTGCTTGGATACGATCATCAGGATGAAGCCAGCGAAGCCGAAATGATGGGCAAACAGGAAGCGGTACTCGCCCAAGCCGGGTTGACACGATAATGAAAAGGCGCTCCTGGGGGATGGTATTCCGCAATGCTGCGGAAGGAATCGTATACGGGCTGCGGACTCAGCGGAATGTAAGAGTTCATACAGGAGTTGCCATTTTGATGTGTGCAGCCGGCTTTTTTTTCGGGATTTCCAGAACGGACTGGATGTTTGTACTGACAGCCGTTTTTCTGGTTCTTGTGACGGAGCTGATGAATACAGCAGTGGAAGCTGCTGTAGATCTGGCGCACCCGCATATACATCCGCTGGCAAAAGCGGCGAAGGACACCGCGGCCGGTGCAGTTTTGCTGGCTGCGGTGTTCGCCGTCATCATCGGGTGTGTCGTTTTCATTAAGCCGGTGATGAGCTGGCTGGGTTTGCTCTGATTTTGTTTTTAAAATTACACACAATTGTATAGTTACTTGATGCAAACACGATAACGGAGAGGTCAGAAGAAACCTGAAGAAACGAAGTGTGCGCCTTTATCCCCGGATTTTCACTTTGAAAAAGTGAATCATAAAAATCTGGGGATAACAGCGCTCGGAAGGTTGTTTTGGCAGCGGAGTGTCCAGTGTAAATGCACTAGTTAACTTTATAGTACACCCCAAAGGGAGAGATTAATTATGGATAATGGTTTGTTGATGCAAGAAGCAATTAAGGCACGCACGAAAGCGTATACGCCTTATTCTCATTTTGGTGTAGGTGCAGCTTTGCTTGACAGTGAGGGACATGTGCATCATGGTTGTAATATTGAGAATGCTGCTTACACGCCAGGTAACTGTGCTGAGCGCACAGCTATGTTCAGCGCGATTGCAGGGGGTAAGCAACCACGCAGTTTCAAGGCTATGGCGATTGTAGGAGATACAGACGGACCGATTGCTCCTTGCGGTGTATGTCGTCAAGTGATGTACGAACTGTGTGATCCGGACATGAAGGTCATTCTGGGTAACTTGAAAGGTGATCTGCAGGAGACTACAGTTGCCGAATTATTGCCATGGGCTTTTGGACCATCTGATCTGAACTCTGCTAAAAAGTAAAAACCAATACATTCCAGGCCTAGGCGCCTGAGGAGGAACATATGAAAAAACAAGCATTCAAATCCGGTTTTGTAGCCATTATTGGACGTCCCAATGTAGGTAAATCCACACTGATGAACCAAGTCATTGGACAGAAGATTGCCATTATGTCGGACAAGCCACAAACGACGCGTAATAAGATTCATGGTGTATATACATCGGAACAACAACAAATCGTTTTCCTGGATACGCCAGGGATTCACAAACGTCAATCCAAGCTGGGCGATTACATGAACCAGACCGCTTTGAACACGCTCGGAGAAGTTGAAGCTGCTCTGTTCCTGATCGATGCTTCTGAAGGCATGGGCGGTGGGGACCGTTATATTGCCGAACAATTGAAAAATGTGCGTACGCCTGTCATTCTTGTCATGAACAAAATTGATAAAATTGAGCCGGAAGCACTGCTTCCGCTGATTGAGGAATATCGCAAGTTGCACAATTTCGCTGAAATCGTACCTGTTTCTGCCATGCTAGGCAGCAATGTAAGCACGTTGCTGGAGCAGCTCGGCAAGTATTTGCCGGAAGGTCCACAGTACTATCCAGATGACCAGGTTACAGACCATCCGGAACAGTTCGTTTGTGCCGAGTTGATTCGGGAGAAGATTTTACAAATGACACGCGAAGAAGTGCCTCACTCCATTGCCGTAACGATTGAGGATATGAAAGTACAGGACAATGGCGTCGTTTATATTTCGGCCGTCATTTTTGTGGAGCGTGATTCGCAAAAAGGGATCATTATCGGTAAACAGGGTGCCCTGCTCAAAGAAGTGGGGAAACGTGCCCGCCAGGATATTCAAAACCTGTTAGGTTCCAAAATCTTCATGGACCTGTGGGTTAAAGTGAAGAAAGACTGGAGAAACCAGGATCGAGTTCTGCGTGACCTTGGCTTTGGCCGCGACTAATCGTCGGAATTGTATCCATTAATTGCAACACATAGTTTACCTTGCAAGACTCCATCCTATCTGGTAGAAGCAGACGTCATTTCCGAAGAGAGGATGAAATTCCGATGCGAGATTTTTCGTGGAAGGTTTTTGCGATGACGGGGGATGTGGAATCCTATTTGTTGTATTCCGAGGCATGTAGCTCGGTAGGACAGGAGTCGGAACCTGCAAGGGAAGTGATTGAAGATGAAGAAGCCGAAGGTTAATTGGCTAATTCGGGAATGGTTAGGTGACGAGGCATGCTATACAGGGTGGAAGGGATTGTCATCCGCAGCATGGACTACGGCGAGGGAAACAAAATCATTACGCTTTGCACCGAAAGCGGCGGGAAAGTAGGGGTACTCGTCCGCGGTGCCAAAAAGCCCAAAAGCCGACATGCTGCACTGGTGCAGCCATTTACGTACGGTCAATATGTATATTTTCGTAACACCGGTCTGGGAACACTAAACGCAGGGGAGATTATCGAATCATATCATGAGCTGCGTGAAGATCTAATTAAGGCTTCCTATGCATCTTATGCCTGTGAACTGCTGGATCGTGTGTTGCAGGATGAAGAGACAGGTACGTTCTGGTTCAAACAGTTGAAAGCCTGTCTTCAGGCGTTGAAGGAAGAGAAAGATCCGGTCGTCATCACAAGCCTGTATGAAATGAAAATATTACAGGCAGCCGGGTATGGACCTCAGCTTGATGATTGCATTTCTTGTGGTCACGAGCGTCCGGATGAACAATTATTTGTTAGTCCCAGACTTGGGGGCGTTCTGTGCCGTGCTTGCAAACACTTTGATCCTCCGGCGATGTCCGTGAGTCCGAAGGCGTTGAAACTGTTACGTCTGTTTGCACAGCTGGATCTGCAAAGGCTTGGTAATATATCGGTGAGCGAAGGCACCCGGGATGAGATTAAAAAGATCATGCGGACCTTTATGGATCATCAGCTTGGCTTGAATTTAAAATCCCGTTCTTTTCTTGATCAAATGGAAAAGTACGGGATTTGAGTCGTCTTCATGTGAAATAAGTAATATATCTTGACTTCGTACTTATTTTTATATATTATGAACTATAATTTCTCTTTTGGAGACATGCATTGAACGAGAAAGTAAGAGACTTGATTTATTACATTCAGGAGCAGAAAGGTCGTTGACCTTACTAATCTTGTGTGAGCGAGCCGGGGATGGTGGGAGCCGGGTTGAATCGGTCTGTGAAATGGCACTCGGGAGCATGAATGACACGGAAAAGTGGGCTTGAATGAACAGGATCTTCTGTTTATATCTAAGCCAAGTAGGGTGGAACCGCGGGAATAGCTCTCGTCCCTATGTCTGTATAACAGGCGTAGGACGAGGGCTTTTTATTGTCTGTACCGTTCTAGGCTTGTTCATCACAAACCATCGAAAAGGAGCATGATTATGAATTTTCAGCAGATGATCCTCACGCTGCAACAATTCTGGGCCGAACACAACTGTATTATTGTTCAACCATATGATACGGAAAAAGGGGCAGGTACGATGAACCCGATGACCTTTTTGCGTTCGCTTGGACCCGAGCCTTGGAAAGTAGCTTATGTAGAGCCGTCCCGCCGTCCTTCGGATGGTCGTTATGGAGAAAATCCAAACCGTCTCTATCAGCATCATCAATTCCAGGTTATTATCAAGCCTTCTCCGGACAATATTCAGGAGATTTACCTGGAAAGTCTGAAACAGTTGGGTATTGATCCGCTCAAACATGATATTCGGTTTGTTGAAGACAACTGGGAGAATCCTTCCCTCGGCTGTGCTGGTCTTGGTTGGGAAGTATGGCTGGACGGTATGGAAATCACCCAATTTACGTATTTCCAACAAGTCGGTGGAATCGAGACGAATCCGGTAGCAGTTGAAATTACGTATGGTATGGAGCGTCTTGCTTCGTACATTCAGGAAAAAGAAAATGTGTTTGAGCTGGAATGGGTAGATGGCATTACATACGGTGATGTGTTCCGTCAGCCTGAATTCGAACACTCCAAATATACGTTTGAAGTATCTGATGTCAAAATGTTGTTTACGCTCTTCAACATGCATGAAGAGGAAGCAAACAAGGCTATGGCACAGAATCTGGTTTTCCCGGCATATGACTATGTGTTGAAATGTTCACATACGTTCAACCTGTTGGATGCACGCGGAGCAATCAGTGTAACGGAGCGTACCGGGTACATTACCCGTGTCCGTAATTTGGCTCGTCAAGTGGCTGCAACATATGTGGAAGAGCGTGAGAAGCTCGGCTTCCCGCTGATCAAGAAAGGGGGAGCTGAGCATGTCTAAGGATCTGTTGTTTGAAATTGGTCTGGAAGAAGTGCCTGCACGCTTCATGCGAGCAGCAATTGAACAGCTGCAAGATCGTGTTGTGAAATGGCTGGATGCATCCCGCATTGCTTACGGTGAAGTGAATGCGTATGCCACACCGCGTCGATTGGCTGTTTTGATCAAGGATGTTGCCGAGAAACAGGAAGACGTGGAGGAAGAAGTTAAAGGACCTTCCCGTAAAATAGCATTGGATGACAGTGGTAACTGGAGTAAAGCTGCACTCGGATTCGCCCGTAGTCAGGGTGTTGAACCGGATCAGTTCACATTCAAGGAACTGAGCGGCGTGGAATATATCTATGCTACCAAGAGCAGCAAAGGCGTGGAAACTTCCTCTGTAATCGGTCAGGGTTTGCTGGCTATACTGCATGCCATGACGTTCCCGAAATTCATGCGTTGGGCTTCGTATGATTTCAAATTTGTACGTCCGATTCGCTGGATTGTCGCTCTGCTGGGCAGCGATGTTATTGAGTTGGAAGTTGCAGGCGTAAAGTCTGGCAATGTAACACGTGGACATCGTTTCCTCGGAAAAGAGGCGGTTATTTCAGATCCCGCTTCGTATGTAGAAGTGCTTCGTTCCGAGCACGTCATTGCGGATATCAAAGAACGTGAGCAGATGATTGTATCCCAGATCCAGGCACTTGCTGCTGAGAAAAAATGGGATATTGCGATCAAGGGAGATTTGCTGGAAGAGGTTCTGTTCCTGGTTGAGACACCAACGGTGCTGTTCGGAACATTCGAATCTTCATTTTTGAATATTCCACAAGAGGTACTGATTACTTCGATGCGTGAGCATCAACGTTATTTCCCTGTGCTTGATAATGATGGACAATTGTTGCCATACTTCGTTACGGTTCGTAACGGTGGCAGCGATTCACTGGATGTCATTGCAAAAGGAAACGAAAAGGTACTTCGTGCACGTCTGTCTGATGCCAAGTTCTTCTACGAGGAAGACCAGAAGCTGGAGATCAAGGATGCATTATCGAAATTGGAAAGTATCGTCTTCCAGGAAGAGCTGGGAACGGTTGGAGATAAAGTTCGCCGTATTCGCAAAATTGCGGATGGTCTGGCTAGCAAGCTGCAAGTACCAGCTGATGTAGCCGAAGCGGTGAATCGTTCTGCGGATATCTGCAAATTCGACCTTGTTACACTTATGGTGGGAGAATTCCCTGAACTGCAAGGTGTGATGGGTGAAGATTATGCCCGTAAAGCTGGTGAAAAAGAAGAAGTGGCCAAAGCGGTATTTGAGCACTATCAGCCACGTTTCGCCGGAGATCAATCTCCTGCTTCGCTCGTTGGAGCTATTGTGAGTGCTGCGGATAAAATGGATACTATTGTAGGTTGTTTCTCGATCAATATCATTCCTACAGGATCTCAAGATCCATACGCACTGCGCCGTCAGGCAGCAGGTATCGTACAAATTTTGCTGGATCACAATCTTCCGCTGACATTGTCCGATGTATTCGGTGTTGCACTTCAAGTGCATGCTCAGATGAACCTGTTGAAACGTGCGGATGAAGAGGTGCGTAAAGATTTACAGGACTTCTTCGGTCTTCGAGTGAAAAAACTGTTGTCGGAAACGGTTCGTTATGATGTTGTGGACGCAGTGATTTCTTCCGGATTTGATGATATCAGCGCGGTAGTTCCAAAAGGTGAGGCACTCATGGCAGCTGTCCAAACGGGAGATGCCTTCAAAACAACTGTCGAATCCTTCAACCGTGTCGGTAATCTGGCTGCTAAAGCATCCAATGCTTCGGTTCATGCAGAACTCTTCACAGAAGAAGGAGAACGCCAGCTGCATGAGGCATGGAGCAAAACCAATGAGGAGTATCGTCAGGTATTGTCTCAGCATGCTGCTGCTGAAGCGCTCGCGATTGCATCGGCTTGGAAGGAAGCGATCACCGTATTCTTCGATTCGGTTATGGTTATGGCTGAAGATGAGGCTGTGCGGGCGAATCGTCTGGCACTGCTTGCAGCCATTGACCGTGATCTGAAAGCTTTTGCTGATTTCTCCAAACTCGTCTGGTAGTCGGGTTCGTTTTTACTCCGAGAAGATAGATCTGCGGCAAACCATAAATTCAGTATTAAAGAAGGATATATGAGGGTATAAATATACGGAACGGATTGTGAAAAATTTATATTTACAGCCGTTCCGTATTTTAGCCTTTGATTTCCATAGACCGGTCAGAAGGATTTTGACTGGCTGAGGTCGTATATTACAATATGCAGATATTTTATGAAACCGGGTGGTCTGGCTTTGAGTGAGTTGAATGTACGCCATATTGTTGTGGATGGTGATGCTTGCCCGGTCAAGGCTGAGATCGCAGAAACAGCTCTTCGATTCAAAGTTCCTGTATTGATGGTTTCTTCATTTGACCATTTTCTTCAGGGCGGAGAAGGAGTGCGCACCGTTCAGGTAGATCGAAGTGATCAGAGTGCAGACCTTTACATTGCCAATCACATCAAGCCATACGATGTGGTCATTACACAGGATTATGGACTGGCGGCGCTCGCACTTGGCAAACGTTGTTATGTTTTATCATTTCGTGGTCGTGAATTTAATGATCGTGACATTGATTTCATGCTGGATTCCCGTCATACTGCGGCCAAAGCACGAAAAAGAGGGCATTATGGAAAAGGCCCAAAGCCTTTCACAGAGCAGGATCGGGAAATTTTTCAACATAAACTGACAAAACTTTTGAAAGATTTGCAGGAGAATGTGTAAGTTTATCGAATAATATTTACGTGTTAAAGAGATGAAGGTGGACCAAGATGAGTACCGGACAAGGCGGTATACCCGAAAGCATTATTGAATCGGTGTTACAGCAGCATGATATCGTCGATACGGTGAGCCGATTTGTACATCTGACCAAACAGGGGAAATATATGAAAGGCCTCTGTCCTTTTCATTCTGAGAAGACGCCTTCGTTTACAGTTACGCCTGAGAAACAAATTTTCTATTGCTACGGTTGCGGCACGGGTGGAAATGCCATCAAATTCAGGATGGAAATCGAAGGGTTATCCTTTCCCGAGGCTGTCAAGACGATGGCAGAAGAAAGCCACATTTCAATGGGGGACTGGCAAGGGCGTGAATCGGCTCATGTTAATCCAGAAACAGAACGTTTATTGGAAGCATATGAGCTTACCGCGAAGCTGTATCATTTCTTATTGAAAAATACAGAGCACGGTAAAGTGGCTATGGAATATTTACGCTCACGTGGGTTTAGCGACAAACTCATTGACCAATTCCAGATTGGCTATGCGCCTAATCGCTGGGATACCTTGGTACAATTTTTGGAAAAACGCGAGTTTCCGCTTGAAGAGATGGAGAAGGGTGGATTACTGTCACCGCGAAACGAAGGTCAGGGGTATGTGGACCGTTTCCGAGACAGGGTCATGTTTCCGATTAATGGCAGGAGCGGAAAGCCGATTGCATTTGCAGGTCGCATTTTGGGAGACGGGCAACCGAAGTACCTAAATTCACCGGAAACCCGGTTATTTAACAAAAGCCGTGTTCTCTACAATCTGCATCATGCCAAAAATGCAATTCGCAAACAAAGGCAGGCCATATTGTTCGAAGGCTATGGCGATGTTATCTCCGCCTGGGATCAGGATATCCAGAATGGTGTAGCAGCAATGGGCACCGCCCTCACTGAGAATCAGGCATTGATGCTTAAAGGCATGTGTGATGAAGTCATTGTGTGTTATGACGGCGATCGAGCTGGACAGGCTGCAGCACTCAAAAACTTCCCTATTCTTGAGGAAGCGGGATTGCAGGTCAAAATTGCTCTGATACCGGATGGGCTCGACCCGGATGATTTTATCCGCAAGCATGGTGGCGAGCGGTTCCGAAACCAGATTGTGGACGGCGCCGTAACGACTACAAAATTTAAGCTTATAAACCTAAAAAAAAACCATATACTGCTAGAAGGCGGCGGACAAATCGCTTATTCCAAGGAAGCGGTGAAACTTATTGCTCCATTGTCTTCTCCTACAGAACGGGAAGTATATCTTCGGGAACTGGCTGCGGAAGTGGATGTATCATTTGAAACACTGAAGCAGGAGTGTAATGAAGAACGGGAGGCCATGAAAAATAACCTCCAGTATGGGGATAATAACCCGAAAAGGTGGAATAATGGTAGGCAACAAAATAGGCAGGTGCCTACACCCAATCTGTTGCCGGCTTACCACGCTGCTGAACGCAAACTGCTCGCCTGGATGCTTCAGGATGATGAGGCTGCCCAGTACGTGAATGAGCATCTTGGTGAAGCTTTTAACTTGGATGATCATGCAGCTATTGCTGCTTATCTATATGCCTATTATGCGCAAGGCAAACCGTCGGATACAAGCCGTTTTATGTCTTCACTGCATGATGACCGACTGGAAAAGACAGTCAGTTCAATCTCGATGATGGATGGTCCAGGTGAATGGAGTATTCAAGTGCTCGACGATTGCATCAGAGAAGTGCTGAAATATCCGCGTAAGAAAGAGTACGATCTGAAAAAAGAAGAAATGATTGCTGCAGAGCGGGCAGGTGATTCTGTACGCGCGGCACAAATTGCAATTGAAATGATTGCCCTAGAGAGACAGTGAACGTCTGAATGTTGGATGTTTCTAGGGAGGAGGGAGTCGAGTTATGGCGAATGATCAGCATACTGAACTAGAAACAGAATTGACACTGGATCAGGTTAAGGATCAATTGATTGAATCAGGTAAGAAAAGAGCATCGTTGAACTACAAGGAAATTATAGAAAAACTCTCCCCATTTGAGCAAGATGCAGAGCAGATGGATGAGTTCTATGAACAACTGAGCGACCTGGGTATTGATGTCGTGAACGAAAATGATGAAGAGGTAACCCTTCGCCCTAGTGAAGATTCCGAGAACAACACCAGAGAGGGAGACGATGAATTCCACTTTGATGATGATCTCAGCCTTCCACCAGGAATCAAAATCAACGACCCTGTTCGTATGTATCTCAAAGAAATTGGTCGTGTACCTTTGTTGTCTGCGGATGACGAAGTAGAACTGGCTAAACGGATTGAAAACGGGGATGAAGAAGCGAAACGTCGTTTGGCTGAAGCTAACCTTCGTCTCGTGGTCAGTATCGCCAAGCGTTATGTTGGACGTGGAATGTTGTTCCTGGATCTGATTCAGGAAGGTAACATGGGTCTGATCAAAGCGGTTGAGAAGTTCGACCACAAAAAGGGTTATAAATTCAGTACGTATGCGACGTGGTGGATTCGCCAAGCGATCACCCGTGCAATTGCGGACCAAGCACGTACGATTCGTATCCCTGTGCATATGGTGGAGACGATCAATAAGCTGATCCGGGTATCCCGTCAGCTGTTGCAGGAACTTGGGCGTGAACCGACACCAGAAGAAATCGCTGCCGAGATGGATCTGAGTGTGGAAAAAGTTCGTGAGATTACGAAGATTGCTCAGGAACCGGTTTCCCTGGAAACACCGATTGGTGAGGAAGATGATTCCCATCTGGGTGATTTCATCGAGGATCAGGAAGCATTGGCTCCGGCGGATGCTGCTGCTTATGAGTTGCTGAAAGAACAGCTCGAAGATGTCCTGGATACTTTGACTGAGCGTGAAGAGAACGTGCTTCGTCTGCGTTTTGGTCTGGACGATGGACGTACAAGAACGCTGGAAGAAGTGGGCAAGGTATTTGGTGTTACGCGTGAGCGTATTCGTCAAATTGAAGCCAAAGCTCTTCGCAAATTGCGTCACCCTAGCCGCAGTAAACGGCTTAAAGATTTCCTCGAATAACATCACTATGGGAGACTTTCCGCAAGACGCTTAAGCGGCGGCGGGGTCTCCTTTATTTTTAAATTGAATAACTAAATTTCTTGGTTTTGGTAATTCATCCTTGAAATGTTTTATTGGATTTCATTTTATCGCTTTTCGTTGTTCAATGCAAATCAATAAATTAAATGAATGGTGTAGGTGCTTCATGAAACTTTCGAATCGATTACAGCGGATACATGATCAAATTCCCGAAGGAAGCCGCTTGGCTGACATTGGCTCAGACCACGCTTTGCTTCCGGTAGCAGCAGTACGCAGCGGGAAAGCAGCAGGTGCAGTAGCCGGAGAAGTCAACCCCGGCCCTTATGAAGCTGCACGCAAGCAAGTCAGCGATGCAGGCCTGAAGGAACGAATAACAGTACGTCGTGGAGATGGCTTGGATGTCATCTCTGCAGGAGAAGTGGATGTTATCACCATTGCCGGTATGGGAGGAGCACTCATTGCCTCCATTCTGGATCGTGGCCTCTCCAAACTGGATGAGGTCAAGCTTCTTATTTTGCAGCCTAATGTTGGTGAGGATATTCTCAGACGTTGGCTGCTAGAGCATCACTGGGTGGTGGTTGCAGAACAGCTGCTTGAGGAAGATGGCAAAGTGTACGAGATTATTACAGCAATGCCGCAAGAACTCAGTCCGATTGCCAATGAGGAAGTGTATCGTGCACGTCCGCTTGAAGGCGGAGTGGAATTGACATCAGATTTGCTGCTGCGCATGGGGCCTTATTTAACTGACCGTCCAACGGATGTGTTTTTTGCCAAATGGGAGAGCGAAATCGTCAAGCTGCAAAGTGTTGTGCATTCCATCTCCAAATCAGATCAGGAGTCTTCACGGGACAAGGCGGCTGAGGTGGAGCGTCTTATTGTGAACTTGAAGGAGGTACTCTCATGTTTGCCAAAGGTCAAACTGTAATTCAATTGATGGAGCAGCTTGCTCCCAAACATCTGGCCGTGCCGGACGATCGGATTGGTCTTCAACTTGGCAGTTTGCAAAAGGAAATTACGCATGTTCTTATCGCGCTTGATGTGACGAACGAAGTTGTAGATGAGGCCATTCGGATTGGAGCCAATCTGATTATTGCGCACCATGCCATCATCTTCCGTCCGGTCAAGTCATTGAATACCGATACACCCATGGGGAAACTGTACGAGAAGCTGATCAAGCATGATATTGCGGTGTATATTAGTCATACCAATCTGGATGTGGCTGAAGGCGGCATGAATGACTGGATGGCCGAGGCCATCGGAATTGAGAGCAAGGAATCACTTGAGGATGTACATACAGATCATTTGTTCAAACTGGCTGTATTTGTACCTCGCACTCATCATGAGCAGGTGCTCCAGGCGATTCTCGAAGCGGGCGCTGGCAGTATCGGGCAGTACAACAAGTGCAGCTTCAATACGGAGGGCACAGGTACTTTTGTACCGGGAGAGGGGACACAACCTTTCATCGGTACAGAGGGACAGATGGAGCGTGTAGAGGAAATGCGGATTGAGACCATCGTACCTCAGAGTCTGCGCAGCAAGGTTGTACAAGCGATGCTTAAGGCTCATCCATATGAGGAAGTGGCCTATGACTTGTATGCAATGGATTTAAAAGGCCGTACGCTGGGTCTGGGGCGCTTGGGACCACTCAAACAACCAAAGACACTCGGTGAGCTGGTGGAGGTCGTTAAGGCCCAACTGGATGTGCCATACGTTAGAGTAGTAGGTGATTTCAATCGGCAAATCAAAAAAGCAGCAGTGCTTGGCGGTTCAGGCAGCCGTTATACCCTTTCGGCACGGTTCAAAGGTGCAGATGTCATCGTAACTGGAGACATTGATTATCATACGGCTCACGATGCGCTGATGGCGGGTATGTGTATCATCGACGCCGGGCATAATGCCGAGAAAATCATGAAACCGAAAACTGCGGATTGGCTTCGTTCACGTTTGGAAGACAAACGTTATGACACACAAGTGACTGCATCCGAGGTGAACACGGAAGTATTTCAGTTTATCTAAAAGCACTCGGGTTCATTGCTTCCAGTAAGATTAAGCTTGTTTGTAAACTCAAATGCCTGTATACTATGTAATGTTGTTCGGAAAGCTTGACAGACAATCGCTGGTGGCCTTCGTTGCCACGAGAGGAAAGTCCGGGCTCCACAGGGCAGGATGCTGGATAACGTCCAGTCAGCGCGAGTTGAAGGATAGTGCCACAGAAATGGACCGCCGATGGCCGGATTTTCCGGCACAGGCAAGGATGGAACCGAGGTGTAAGAGACCCCGAGGAACGCTGGTGACTTCGTTCCTGGTAAACCCCATCTGGAGCAAGACCTAATGGGACACAGTCGACTCTTCGGAGAAGGCAGCCTTAGCCCGAGGTGTGTCTAGGTTGGTCGCTTGAGCTGTGCAGCAATGTATGGCCTAGATAGATGATTGTCGCTTGTGGTGGGAGGGTAGTTCCCGTCTGAACCACGAAGAGCACAGAACCCGGCTTACGGTAAGCTTTCCTAACTACAACACAAACAGTAACAAGTGCAGTCCACTATCAGTCACGGGCAAACAGAACGATTGTACCTGATGTGCCTGACTGATCAGAAGGACGCGATTAAACTTCAAAAGAATTCCTGCACTTGCAGGTCATATAAATAAGGCGTCAGACTTTGAGCTTTCTCGGGTCTGACGCCTTATTTTTGTTGTTATTCGTTGGAATGAGAAATTGTTCCTAATGATACAGTGGATGACAGTTCGTTACAGTGTAACTACACTGTCGGACTGTAATGATGCATGCCAGCGTTGAATGGCACGATCCATACGCTCTACAGCCTCGGGAAGAAGATCTGGATCAGTATGAGTAAAGTTGATCCGCATACGGTTCAGCTCCGGTGTACCCGCATAGAACGAATCCCCTGGTACAATGCATACTTTCTCCTGAATTCCATAGGTAAACAGATTGCTGGCCAGCATGCCCTCAGGCAGTTGCAGCCATAGGAACATTCCGCCCTGCGGTGAGTTCCAAGAGATACCTTCCCACGATTTTGCAGCCATGAGAGTGGTCATTTTTTTCATCCGTTGTTCATAATCCTGTGAGATATTGCGAATATGCCCGTCCAGATCGAAAGACTCCAATAGCGCATGAAGTGCTCTTTGGTCGATGCTGCTGGAATGCAAATCAGCACCCTGTTTGGCGCGGGCAGCTATTTTGATAACATCCGGAGCTGCCAGTATCCAGCCAGTGCGGAGACCTGGAGCTACTGTTTTGGAGAATGTGCTGGTGTAGATGACATTGGATGGACCCTCATGGGATTCCGCATCCAGTTGCGCCAGTGCAGGGGCATCCAGTTGTTCTGGTTTAAAGCGGATTTCACCATAAGGATCGTCTTCCAGGATCAGTACGCCATATTTCCGGCACAGGTCTACGGCTTGTTGACGTCTGGCGCGACTCCATACTTTACCTGACGGGTTGGAGAACGTAGGGTTAATGTAAACGAGCTTTGGTCGATGCAGTTGCAGCTGTTCCTCCAGTGATTCAGGCAACATGCCGTCATCATCACAAGTAACACCGTGCGCCTCAGCCTGATAGGAATGAATGACTTGAAGGGCAGCCAGATAGGTTGGTGATTCAACCAGTACGCTGTCGCCTGGATCGAGCAAAATTCGGCACACCAGGTCGATGGATTGCTGGGAACCGGTAGTCAGAAGCATATGATCAGGTGAAGCGGGAATGCCCTTGGATTCAAGACGTTCTGCAATTTTGGCACGTAATGGTCGGAAACCTTCTGTCTCTGCATATTGAAGAGCAGCTGAACCACCCATGAATACTTTTTCGTATGCGTCACGGATGGCTTCAAGCGGGAATGATGACTGGGCAGGTAAACCTCCGGCTAGAGAAATCATTCCAGGCGCCTGTGCAGCCTGTAACATGTCGCGAACGACAGAGGACGGGGTATTTTGTGCCATTTTGGACCAAGGGATATTCATATTATTCTCATCTCCTGTTATTCACTGTTATACTGATATTATAAACTATATTAGACGGAATGCAGTATAACAGTAAAATGCTGATCATAACAGTTGGGAGGGTGCATGTGTGCATATTGAATTGAAACGGGGAAGCAGCACCAAATTGTATGTTCAGATTGCCCTTACACTTGCTGACCGAATAAGGTCTGGACTAATCGAGCCTGGAACCCGTCTGCCGTCGGTTCGTAAAATGACGACTGATCTGGGCGTCAGCCTGGTCACCGTGTCCAAAGCTTATGCCGAGCTCGAAGCTATACAGCTGATTACATGTTCCCAGGGGAAGGGATGTTATGTACGTGGCGCGCAAGAGCTGGAGAAAACGGAGGATACGGAGAGAACTCACCGTACTCATGCAAAGAATGAATCCAGCACACCTTGGAACTGGCAGATGGCTCTTGTGGATTATCTGCCCCGAGCTCAGCTCTGGAGACATTTTGATGCATCTCCACAAGTTAGATATGAGCTGCACATGTCGGCGATTCAGCCTGAATTGTTGCCAACGCGAGAGATCATTGACAGTGCATACCGACTTTCCTCGAATCATCCAGAGCGCATGGCAGCCTACGGGTCCTTTCAGGGGGACCGGGAACTTCGTCAGACGTTTTCCGGGCATTTTGCAGAAAGAGGTTTGCGGGTAATGCCTGAACGGATGCTGATTACGAGCGGTACCCAGCAGGGAATCGATCTTGTCGCGCGTACGTTTGTTGGTCCTGGTGATGTCGTTTACATGGAAGCACCGAGCTATACGGGAGCCATTGATGTGTTCACAAGCAGAGGAGCGAAGATTATTACGGTGCCAATGGATGACGATGGTATGCGTATTGATCTGTTAACCCGATTATGTGATACATACCCACCCAAGTTGATATACACGATTCCTACGTTTCACAATCCTACGGGGATTACGATGAGTGCCAAACGGCGTGCGCAACTACTTAACCTTGCTCAAAGTTATCATTGTCTCATCCTGGAGGATGATCCGTTCGCCGATCTGTATTTCCGTGATCCTCCCCCTGCTTCCATTAAATCGATGGATGGGACGGGCCATGTGATATATATCAAAAGCTTCAGCAAAGTATTATCTCCCGGCTGTCGTGTGGCGTGTGCGGTTGCAGACGGAAGTGTGCTCACCCGACTTGTTGCCGCCAAATCCACTGCGGATCTCGGAAGTCCGCTGCTTACACAAAAGGCGTTGCAATCGTTTATACAACATCAATACAGTGCGTATACAGCGCGATTGAGGGATGAGTTATATTCCCGGCTGCTTGCCGCATCAGCGGTATTGGAGGAACATGGTTCTCCCGGGATGTACTGGATTTTGCCTGATGGAGGACTAAACTTGTGGCTGCAATTGCCAGATGGTTTGGATATGCGTGAGCTGCACCGCCAGTCACTTGCTGCAGGTGTTTCTTTTTTGCCGGGCTCTGCGTGTTATGTGGGGGAAACGGATACGGCGAGTCTACGGATTTGCTTCACGGTTACGAATCAGGAGCTGTTATGTGAAGGGTTGCGGGTATTATGCATGGTCATTAAGAACATTACACCGCAACAGGGTGGGGCAACGGCGGACAGGCTCCCGCTTATATAATTTTTCGGAACACGGACATACATCCAATCCACATCGGACCCAGTGCAATACGTTATAGTATCACTTGAAAGGGAGTTGGTTTGAAATGAACCATTTCTGTCCACCGCTTTGTCCGATTGTATGTGACCCAATCCAGGTTGTTGAAGATTACTACATCCCACAAATCGTACCCGTAATTCACCCGATCGAAGTCATCAAAAAACATCACTGTGTGCCAATCCATCATCACATGTATCCTGTCGTGGTCAAAGAAGAAGATCCTTGTTATGTTTCAAGCCACAACGGTAAGAAAAAATCCGTGAAAAAATCAAGCAAATCCCGCACAACTTCTCGCAAACGCTAGTGCAGCGGGTGCCCCGGGGAAATAGGTGAACATACCAAAGAGCAGCATACGCCCCGGGGCGCAGCTGCTTTTGTTTTTTTATATCCAGTGTACAGTTATTGTTTGATGTACTTTTTCATTGTATTGTCCATTTGCTGTCGCACATGTTGCGGCCAAAATTGAAGTGGGGCACTGTTGCCAGAGGCCGCCTCCAATGCTTTAAACACATCGATTTGACCATAACCGAAATACTTGTCATGACCTGGGTCTCCCAGATCTATGACGCTTTGACGCATGAGATCCATAACTTCTGTATTGGTCAGATCAGGGTTGAGTGAGCGAATCAAGCCTGCAAGTGCCGCTACATGGGGGCTGGCCATCGACGTTCCGGACAAGGCTGCATATTGGTTGTTCGGATACGTACTTGCAATGCTAGACCCTGGAGCCGTCACATCGACGTAATCCCCGTAGTTGGAATAGGAAGCTTTGTTCATGTCCGGATCCGTAGCAGATACTGCAAATACTTCCGGATAAGCGGCAGGGTATCCCGGACGCTCCGTATTATCGTTACCAGTCGCTGCAATTAATACGATGTCGCGATCAAAAGCGTATTTGATAGCATCATGAAGAAATTGGGCATCCGCATAGTTACCCAGACTCATATTAATGACCTTGGCTCCATGATCAGCAGCCCAAATGATGCCTTCGGCCACAGCATAGGTTGTGCCTGAACCCGAATTATCCAGCACTTTAACAGGTAGTACCTTGTTATACCAGCTCATGCCTGCTACACCTTCGTTGTTATTCACAACAGCGCCAATGATGCCAGCTACATGTGTACCATGACCTACGTCATCAAGCGGTTGGCTCGCCGGATCGACAACGTTATAACCTTTCAGCAGCTTACCCTTCAGATCGGGATGAGTCAGATCAACGCCGGTGTCTACCACCGCAACGATAACATCCTTGTTGCCCTTCGTAATATTCCAGCCGCGGTTAGTCTCAATTGCGGGCAAGTTCCATTGGTAATCGGAAAACAAAATATCATTGGGCACGGTTACATCTTTTTGTTCAGGAGCGGTCTCATTGGTTAAATACATGTAGTGGGGTTCCATATACAGCGGATTCCATTTACGTTCGAAATAAGCATGTAATTGTTCATAATTCATATGTTCCGACCGAAAAACATACGTGTACCCCAGCTTGCGTGCCGATTGCGTCCGCAGGTCAGATTTAATGATGCGCATATCCCGTTCACCTGGATCCTGACGGAAACGAATGACGATTTCATTTTCGTAAAAATGGCTGGCATTGGCATTATCATGTCCTGTTTTTACAGTGATTTCTTTAAGGGTGTCGGGGTGCACAGACTCGATTTTGAATTTACCTTCACGCGGATAAGGAATCATGCGCAAATTTTTGCGCTGATGCTGTTCCACGGCATTCAGTACATTTTGGCTAAATAGGGCGATGACGGCACGTTCTCCATCCTTGGAGGGCTGCGCCATAACAAAAAACTTTTCCTTGCCTAGAGGAAAGGAAGAAGATTCGAAGCTTTGACGTTTGCTCACTGCTTTCTTGGCTAGGGCGAGAGAATGTTCCAGCTTTTGCTGTTCCATTTTACTTCCTTTTGCTGTTGTTTTGTCAAAGTGCCGACTGCGTGATCCCTTGGTATTCATTACATCAATAGACCGTATATGATCATGTGTTTGTTGTAGCTCTTTAACGTATTGGCTTATTTGCACATCATTCATTTTGGAGGTCTTCTCAAGCATGATACTAAGGTGCTGTTTGGCATCTGCACGGGTCAGCAGATCGGTTGACTTTACATCCTGGACTTTAAGACGTTGTTTGCTCGCATGTTCCTCGTGTGGAGAATCGGGCATGGCACTTGGAGCAGGAACAGGGCGATTGGACGTTGGAAGCAAAAGCGTCAAGGCAAGTGCGCCCGCACCCGCGGCAATGGCCCAGTTAACCCATTTCGGTCTGGACATAAGGATGGAACCTCCTCGTTTATTTTGACAATCATCTTACAGTGCTCTGATTTCATCGTTGTCACTGGATATATCTATCGTTAGGAAAAGCGGTTATTTTTATGCAGGTGAACATCAGGTGAGCTGTGTGTAATGGGCATGTTCAGGAACAGAAAGGGAAAGCCTGATTAAGGGATACCGCTCGTCATCTTTTTATGGTAGGATAGTACCTGAGAATTCAAGGCTAGGGGAGAACCTCCCGTTGGCCGATCTATATGTAAGGACTTATTTAAGGGGGAGCTACCTTTATGTCAGCAGCCAATGTACAGAAAACATGTGAGTCAACTAGGGAAAAGTTAAAACCGGCTATCGATCGGATCGAAAAATTTTTGAATGAAAATGCCTTGCCTGAACTGGATCAGAATCAGACGGAAGAGTCATCAGCCTTCTACAAAGGATTTCTTTCGGATCTCCGTCATTTGCTCGTTTTTTCTGAAGTTTCTTACGAAAAACTTGGCGTTGTGCTGCGTCGTGCCAATTTTGATGTCGATTTTGCCGAAAAGGCTCTCTATAACACATACCATCAAAGCATAAACAGCTTTTTTTATCCTAAAAATGAATGTTACTCCGAAGATGGAAGATATGCTTACACTGGACAGGATGCAATCCGTTTCCGTGATAAGCCAATTCGTGCAGTACGTGATGTCATTCTTGAGATATCCAAAACGTACGAAGAACTGCGCGATGATTTGGCATTTTATGAAAGTGACTACCTAACGCAGCGTCGGATGCAAAACCAACGCAATCACGCGTAATTACATTTTCAACTTATATACGAATTGTACAAAACCGCCCTTGTGGCGGTTTTTTTGCGTTTTCTTTAACTGGCATTGTAGATAAAGGATCATGTCATCATCTGGCATTTCGTTGGAGAATAGCCGATTTGCGGTGCGGAGACAATAGATGTCGAGGTGATAAAAATGAGCCAAGAGAAGCCGATCGTCAAATGCAGTGTTGCTAACTGCCACTTCTGGGGAGAAAACAATTTCTGCCAGGCTGATGCCATCATGATTGACATCGACCAACATGCCACCCGTCGCTTACATGAGGAATTTGCAGGAGAGACCTTTGATTCCGATCATCACGATCATGCTCGTACTTCATCTGCGACTTGCTGTCACACATTCAAACCGAAATGAGCAGTCATTCCCATTTATATGGAGGTGCTTTGCAATGAATAATGACCGTAGAGATGATCAATCGTTCCAACGTCCAAAAACGACTCCGTTAGATGAAAAGCAGCGTCAGCGTGTAGACTATCCAAGACGTAGCCACAGAGAAGAATATGGCGCAGAGGTAGCGCCCCCAACAGGTTCTATTCGAACAGAACCTACGGAAAGAACAGATCATACCCCTGTGAAGCGTGAAGATGACGGTGTTATGAAATCTACTGGCCGTATCTCCGGATATATGGGGCTGGCCTTTGGTATCGCATCCTTATTTATGTGGTCCATTGTCCTTGGTCCAGCTGCAGCGGTACTTGGTTACTATGCTTACGTCAATGGCCGGAAAACGGCGGGTGCGTGGTCCATCGGACTTGGCGCAGTGGCAACACTCAGCTATTTCTTCATGATTCCATTCGCCCGTTAATAAAGCACAAACATGATGTAATAAGCAATACACAAGTGCTTAACCAAACAGGATATGAGCTTATTATTTGCAGCCTTCTGCTCTCACCTTAATTAAATGGGGATTGCAGAAGGTTTTTTCGCATTTACGAAATAAAGTTGTATGATCGGTCTATTTTTTTGAAAACAATGGAACCTCCCTGTAAAATAATGTAGAATAAAGTCATAATCTACGTTTACATTATACGGGAGTGAATATAACTCATGCAGATTGATCCGCGCGCGTCGCGGCAGTTGCTGGAACTGCAATTGTCCAATAGTCTCAACGAAACAAATGCATCAGATGGAAACTCCGCTTCAACAGTGGATTTTGCCAGTATGATGGACGGGTTGCTCGGGACGAATTCAAATACTTTGAACAATACTGATACCGTTGGCGAAGACGTGAATTCTGCTACGATCTCCAAACGATCGAATGACGGCCTGTTGTGGCTGCAGCTTGGAAGCATGTATAATCCGGATGCAAGTTCCGTTTCTTCCTCGAACAATAATGTGGTTTCTTTATCTTCTCTGTTAAATACTGGAGTAGTCGATTCGGGTGTATCTGTACCTACAGATTTTGAATCTTTGATTGCTTCAGCAAGCGCCAAATATGGGGTGCCTGAATCTTTGATCAAAGCGGTCATTGATACAGAATCCGGCTTCAATCCGAATGTAGTGTCATCCGCAGGTGCCAAAGGACTAATGCAGTTGATGGATGGAACGGCAGCAGGGTTGGGAGTAAGCAACGCTTACGATCCCGCTCAGAATATAGATGGTGGAACCAAATACCTGTCTCTCCAGCTCCAGCGTTTTGGTGGCGAGGTGAAGATGGCACTTGCTGCATATAATGCCGGACCGGGACGGGTTTCGAGTCTGGGTGTATCGAGTGACGCTGAACTGATGAGTGTACTTAACCGCCTCCCTTCGGAAACACAGGCTTATATCTCCAAAGTGGAGAAAGCACAGTCGAAATATACGGTTTAAATGGTATAGACCAAAGATGTGGCAACACAACAGAACGCCCCGGAAGAGATCAAACGCGGGAACAGCAGCCTTAAATGTGCTTAGTTCCTGTTTGGTCTTTTTGTGTTGAGCGGGGATCGTGTTACAATGCTCACTGTAGATTCCACAACGAAGAGACAAGGAGGGGAACCTCATTTGAAATATTTTGATTATGCAGCAACGACGCCTCCTCATCCGGATGTCGTTCGTACAATGGCCGAGATTATGGAGGCGCAATATGGGAATCCGTCATCGATACATGGATATGGTGAGCGAGCCCATCAACTCTTGCGCCGGGCGCGATCTGGTTGCGCCGCCGCAATTGATGTGAAACCGGAAGAAATCGTATTTACCTCAGGCGCAACTGAGAGCAACAATCTTGCCATTAAAGGGGCGGCATTACAGTATCAGTCTAGGGGCAAACACATCATTACAACTGCAACGGAACATGCTTCAGTTTACGAGAGTTTTGTGCAGCTACAGCAGTGGGGATGGGAGGTCATTTGGCTTCCCGTGGATTCCGATGGTCTGGTTAGCACCCAGTTGGTAATGGATGCCATAAGATCGGATACGGTGCTTGTGAGTCTGATGCATGTGAACAATGAAACAGGAGCGATACATCCAATTGCTGAAATCGGTGCACGACTGAAAAAGGAAGCACCAAAGGTGCTTTTTCATGTAGATGGTGTTCAGGGTTTTGGCAAGATGGAAGCTAAACCTGCGGCATGGGGCGCGGATCTGTACAGCTTGTCTGCTCACAAGATTCGTGGTCCCAAAGGAGCTGGACTTCTCTACGTACGAAGTGGAGTCGAGCTCACGCCTTTACTGTCAGGGGGTTCCCAAGAGCAGGGACTAAGAGCGGGTACTGAAAATGTACCTTTGCTTGTGGGTATGGCGAAGGCGATGCGTCTCGCTGCGGAACGTCAGGCTGACTTTGCGCAGCGTACAACCATTTTGCGAGATCGTATTATGGAGGTCATAGATACGATTCCCGGACTTGTATTAAATAGTCGTAAAGAGGGAGCTCCGCACATTGTTCATTTTTCCTATCCTGGAATGAAGGCAGAAGTGGCGCTGCATACCCTTGAACAACTTGGAGTAACTGTTTCTACACAATCTGCCTGCTCTTCGCGATCGGCTGAACCCAGCAGGGTATTGCTTGCCATGGGCAGGGATAATGCTTGTGCTGCTGGTGGATTGCGTATTAGTCTTGGAGATGAACATACAGAAGAAGATGTGGCACTGCTGGAGCAGGCTTTACATCAGATGGTGGCGCAGCTGCGCCCGTTGGAAAGGCGGATGTGATTTTAGATGAAATATGATATGCTGCTTCTCCGTTTCGGAGAGTTTATGTTAAAAGGAAAAAACCGTGCCCGGTTCGAAAAAACGATCATCACCCAGGTACGTTCCCTGCTCAAACCTTATCCAGGTGCAAGTCTGCGGAAGGAGTTTGGACGGTTGTATGTTGATCTGGGTGGCGAATCTCATACAGAGCTGATTGCTGTGCTGAAACGAGTATTCGGCGTTACGTCGATCAGTCCCGTTAAAGTGACTCCATCTGAAACTGATCAAATCGTGGAGACAGCCGTTGCTTTTATGGATGAGAGAGAGTCTGAATTCAAAGACGGTACCACGTTTAAAGTTAATGCACGGCGTGTATGGAAAGAGTTCCCCAACTCTTCGCATGAAATGAACCATCTAGTGGGTTCTCCGATTCTTCGGAAATTCCAGCAGTTAAGTGTAGACGTGCGTCAACCTGACATTGAACTACGTGTGGAAATCAGGGATCAGGGCACATATATCTTCAGTGAAGTCATTCCAGCCGTAGGCGGATTTCCCCTGGGTACAAATGGTAAAGCGATGCTATTACTATCGGGTGGCATAGACAGCCCTGTAGCTGCATGGTCTTCGATGCGTAGAGGCCTAGAAGTGGAATGTGTACATTTTTACAGTTATCCGTTCACAAGCCAGCGTGCCAAAGAAAAGGTCATTGATTTGGCGCGTGCACTTGCTGATCATGCAGGCACAATTAAGCTGCATCTAGTTCCTTTTACGGAAATTCAAACAGCCTTTACCCAACTGGGACAGGATAACTTGATCATCACACTGATGCGCCGCTCCATGTTACGTATTGCAACCAAGCTAGCTGAACGTGAGCGCGCGCTTGCACTGATTACCGGAGATAGTCTGGGTCAGGTAGCAAGCCAGACCCTGCCAAGCATGAATGTCATTGGACGTGCGACGGATCTGCCGTTGCTGCGACCACTTGTCATGATGGACAAGCAGGAAATTATTACTCTGTCCAAACAGATCGGAACGTATGATATATCGATTCTGCCATATGAGGATTGTTGTACTCTTTTTATACCGAAATCCCCAACAACGAACCCGAATCTTCGCATTGTGGACAAAATCGAAGCGACTATGAGTCAACTACCGGAATGGGTGGAGCAGGCGGTGGAGAAGACAGAAACAATTACGCTGCATGCAGGTGAAAACTTTATGATAACCAATCAGCAGGATAAAGTTAATGACATGAAAGAAGAGTGGTTCTGAGGAACCGTATTCTGGATTGAATAACATAATAAGGACTATGTTATCTGCATGAAGAAAAAGGACTGGCCGATGTATTATCGGTCAGTCCTTTTTTTATAATTGTGGCTGATGGGAATTTCACTTAATAAAGCTTAGGAATAGGAATGCTGTCGCTCTCCACCTGGTTTATTACTGCTTGCACGTTTACGATATCCTGCAAACACGACACCAGCAGTGACGAGGACGATAAATAAGATTCTAAGTGCAGGATGCTCAGTGAAGAAAGGCACGAGGCGGTGTTCCTCTGTGATCATATTTGAAGCCGTATATCCCAGCACGATAGCTCCAAGATAAATAATCCAAGGGAAACGGTTAATTAATTTGATAAACAACGTACTGCCCCACACGATAATAGGTACACTGATCAGCAGTCCGAGTATAACCAGTACCAAATGCTGCTGTGCTGCACCAGCAACGGCGATGACGTTATCCAGTCCCATCGCAGCGTCAGCAATGACAATCGTTCGCACCGCTACCCAGAGAGAACTGCCAGCCTTGATATCCGAATGCTCTTCCCCTTGATCTGCTAATAGCTTGTACGCAATCCAGATCAGGAGTAATCCCCCAACAAGAAGCAACCAAGGCACTTTAAGCAGCCAGAGAACAATCACGGTGGCTACAATACGAATTAAAAGTGCGCCGCCTGTTCCGTAAAGAATCGCCCTTTTCTGCACAGAAGGGTGCAAATTTCGAGCCGCGAGACCAATCACGATGGCATTATCGCCAGCCAGAATTAGATCAATAAATACAACGTTCAACAAAGCTAGCCAAAAAGCGGGGCTAAACAGCTCCATACGATGTCACTCCTTCTATATATCCAAACCTGAGAATGCTTGTTCAACGTTTAAGAATAGCATGGACAACTTTGACATACAAGTTAGAGTGGGGGGGAGAAGCATGGATACGCTATGGCTGTTGACCGAAATATTGATGATCAATCTGGTTCTGAGTGGAGATAATGCGGTTGTTATTGCGCTTGCAAGCAAGGATTTGCCGGTGAGACAGCGCAAGCAGGCGGTATGGTGGGGGGCTTTCGGCGCTGTAGTTTTGCGCTGTTTGTTAACCTTTGCAGCCGTACTACTGTTGGGTATTCCTTTTATTCAGGCGGCTGGCGGTTTGCTGTTGCTCTGGATTGCTGTCAAGCTGCTGCTTCAGAATGAAGATGAAGTACATATTCGTAAGGCGTCCACGACCTGGAAAGCGATCCAAACCATTTTGATTGCTGACTTCGTCATGAGTCTGGATAATGTTCTCGCGATTGCTGCTCTGGCGGATGGGGACTTGGCGCTCACAGTCATCGGGATTGCCATAAGTATTCCGATTGTGGTGTGGGGCAGCGGATTGATTGTCGGTTTGTTGAAGCGGTTTCCGATTCTGGTATTTGCCGGTTCAGGTATTCTGGCCTTCACAGCGGGTGAGATGGTGATGAATGATCCGAAGCTGGGACAGTGGCTTGGTGGCTTGGCAGCTGAGGCACATACACTGCTGCCTGTAGCTATGGCTTGTCTTGTAATCGCGATTGGAGGAGCACACAAATTCGTTCGTCGAAACGCGTAAGTTAATTTGAGCAAATGGAAATGTGAAATTTCTGGCGAACTGCCCTTTTCGGGCAGTTTTTTGCTGTATTTATTTGTTCTTAAGAAATGGGCGAACTTGAATAAGTCATAGACCGATCATTTTAGGGTAATACAGGATAATGGAGAGAGGCGAAGTACGACATAAAGTGTAGTTTTTTGCATACACATCGGCTACACTAGAAGAAGGCTGGGAACAGTCAGTCATCATGGTAAGCTTATAGTTTATCTTACGGGGTACATAGCCAAATGTTATAAGAGGTGATTGTAGATGAGGATGAGAAATGAAAAAGCAATCGGAATATTTATTTTTGTTGCAGGTTTAATAATTTTACTCGGTAAACTAGGTGTGTTTGGCTTTATTGGACGGCACTTCTGGCCTTTGCTCATCTTGTTGCCTGGTATTGCTCTTCATGCATTATATTATGCAAGGCTTACGCCATCATGGTCACTCGTTCCAGCAGGAACGTTAACCGTCTATGGTCTGTTGTTCGGAATCACCAATACATGGGGCAACGGATTGATGAGCAACCTGTGGCCTGCTTTTTTGCTTGGAATTGCCGTTGGTTTGCTTGAATATGCACTGGCTGATCATCGAAGACCTGCAATGGTACTTCCGGTTGCATTGGGCGTTGGCATCCTTTCAATTATTTTATTCGGATTTACACTGCTTCACACCGGTATTATCTATGTGCTGGCGGTAATTTTGATTGTAGGCGGGATGTGGTTGCTGTTTGGCCGAGGACGCCAAGGGAGAGGCTGGTAACATTCCCAGCGGTCTTTCAAGCGAAATATCTTGATTTTTACCTATGATCAACTATAATATAAGGGATATAGGCATGCGTCGGGATATCACCGACGCTTATTTTGGGTGAGTAACCTGCGAATTTGCGGGAAGTTTAGTAGATAAGAATTGAAATTGGAAAGGATATGGATACAAACCATGCATTCAAGAGAACACATTCGCAATATTGCGATTATTGCCCACGTCGACCACGGGAAAACAACGCTCGTCGACAAGTTGCTCCAGCAATCCGGTACTTTCCGTGATCACGAAACGGTACAGGAGCGCGCAATGGACTCCAACGATTTGGAGCGTGAACGCGGTATTACGATTCTGGCCAAAAACACAGCTATTACCTATAAAGATTACCTGATCAATATTGTGGATACACCAGGACACGCCGACTTTGGTGGTGAAGTGGAACGTATCATGAAAATGGTTGACGGCGTTTTGCTCGTTGTTGATGCTTACGAAGGATGTATGCCGCAAACGAAATTCGTACTTCGTAAAGCTTTGGAGCACAACCTGACACCAATCGTTGTTGTAAACAAAATTGACCGTCCAGCGGCTCGTCCGACTGAGGTTATTGATGAAGTACTGGACCTGTTCATTGAACTGGGTGCCAACGATCAACAACTTGAATTCCCTGTTGTATATGCTTCCGCATTGAACGGAACATCCAGCATGGATAATGATCCTGCAAAACAGGATGACAACATGATGGCGATTTACAATACCATCGTTAGTCATATCCCACACCCTACCGAAAATGTTGAAGAACCACTTCAATTCCTCGTTACTTTGATGGACTACAATGAATACCTTGGCCGTATTGCCATTGGTCGTGTTAACCGCGGTGTGATCCGTCAAGGACAATCGGTAACGGTTATTATGCGTGATGGTAAGAGCAAAACTGCACGTATCGAGAAACTGTTCGGTTTCCAGGGTCTCAAACGTATTGAGACGGAAGAAGCAGGAGCAGGCGACATCGTTGCGATTGCAGGAATCAAGGACATCAACATTGGTGAAACCATCGCTGATCCAAACAATCCTGAAGCACTTCCAGTTTTGAAAATTGATGAGCCTACACTGCAAATGACGTTCCTCGTGAACAACAGTCCATTCGCAGGTCGTGAAGGTAAATGGGTAACTTCCCGTAAACTTCGTGAGCGTTTGTTAAAAGAATTGGAAACAGACGTTTCCCTTCGTGTTGACGAAACGGATAGCCCGGATGCATTTGTCGTTTCTGGACGTGGTGAGCTTCACTTAGGTATCCTGATTGAAAATATGCGTCGTGAAGGATATGAGCTTCAAGTATCCAAACCAGAAGTTATCGTTAAAGAAGTTGACGGTAAGAAAATGGAACCTCTAGAGCGCTTGTTGATTGATATTCCTGAAGAAAGCATGGGTTCCGTAATGGAGAGCCTGGGCGCACGTAAAGCAGAGATGGTTAACATGGTCAACACAGGTAGTGGTCAAGTTCGTCTGGAGTTCCTGATTCCAGCACGTGGTTTGATCGGATATAGCACCAACTTCCTGACATTGACTCGTGGTTACGGTGTAATGAACCATGCATTTGACAGCTACGCTCCAGTAGTATCCGGTCAAGTAGGTGGACGTCACCAAGGCGTGCTGATCTCAACTGAAACTGGTACATCTACGTTCTATGGCATGATGGGCGTTGAGGATCGCGGTACGCTCTTCTTGGAGCCGGGTACTGAAATCTACGAAGGTATGATTGTTGGTGAACATACACGTGACAATGATATCGTTGTTAACATCTGCAAAGAAAAACAACTCACTAACGTTCGTTCTTCAGGTAAAGATGATACGGTTAAAATTAAAACTCCGATTATCTTCTCGTTGGAACAGGCGCTTGAATACCTGAATGAAGACGAATATTGTGAGATTACACCGAAATCTATTCGTCTTCGTAAGAAGATCCTGAATAAATCCGAGCGTGAGCGTGCAGAGAAACAACGTAAAATGGCTTCGAAAGCCTAATAACAACAAAATAAACTATATAAGTTAGCATTTGATGGAACACAGAAGTTAACGATGTTATGCACAATGGAATTAGTGAAGGGATCGGAATCGATTCTGCAGAAGCGAAGCGTTCGCCTTTATCCCCGGATTTTACCATTGAGTAAATGGATCAAAAAAATCTGGGGATAACAGCGATCAAAAGAACGATCCGATACCGGAACGGTCACCTCCGATGTGTGTCTTATTCAGAGTTATCGAAAGGGTTTCACAATAGTTAACTTATATCTTAGCATGAACACGAAAGGAGCTGGCTGTGCATGCAAGCATGGTTCGCATCAAACCCGATCGTAGCCTACATCGTCATCTTTGTATTGATTACTTACGTATATAACAAGGTGTTTCGGGTACGTCAGAAATTGCCACTTGGTAAGGAAATCGTTCTCTATATATTGATGGCGATGGGCACATTCATGCTTCTTGTTTTTCAAATCGACAAGTTGCCAATAATTCAATGTTTGCTGGTGGCTGTTGGTTTGATGCTGTTAGTGAGAGTGCGCTATTTTATTGAAGGTCGTCAAAAGAAAAAAGCGGAAGCTGCCGCTCGAAACTCATAAATTCTGTATAGTATAGACCATCCGTTTTCCTTAGGGAAAGCGGTTGTCTTATATATAGGCCAAAACAGATGTGATAAAGGTGTTGAAGATATGAACTCGAATTCGAACGGACTGCCTCCACGGAGACAGGCACCGACTCAATCCGGCGCTTCTGGATCGAAGAACGGCAAAGGCAAGCAACCAAAGAAGAAGAAAAAGATGCGAACCTTTGGCAGACTGATTTTAAGTTTATTGGTTATTGCAATTGTGGTTGGCGGTGGATATCTCTATTGGGTATACAATCAGGTAGCTGATACGGGCATTGACAAGCCAGTACCGGCTGGAATGTCAGCCAAAACCAAACCCATTACGATGTTGCTGCTAGGTACGGATAACCGTCCCGAAACAGGTACGTATCTCTCGGATGTGGTTATGGTAGCTTCTCTGAATCCGGAGACCAAGACGGCAACCATTGTATCTTTACCTCGGGATACCCGTATTCAGTTGGATGGATATAAGGCGAATAAATTGAATTCCTATTATCCTAAATTTAAAGCCCAAGAAAAAACCTCTGGCAAAAATGCGGAGGATCAAATGAAAGAAATGATGGGCAAATATCTGAATGTGGATATCAATTATACAACGGTACTGAATTTTCAAGCGTTCCGTGATGCGGTTAATGCTGTAGGTGGCGTGGATGTGACAGTGGATAAAAACATGTGTTACAAAGATACGGCCGATGGCACGGATATTAACCTGGTAGCTGGTGCACAGCATTTGGATGGTAAAGATGCACTTGATTTTGTTCGTTACCGTAAATCGAACTGTAAGCCTAAGACAGATGAATCCAACGACTTTGACCGAAATAAACGTCAGAATCAAGTGTTGAATTCCATGTTGGATCAGTTGAAATCACTGGGAGGCGTAACGAAGATTGGTAAAGTGATAGGCGCTGTTGACGATAACATGACAACAGATGTGGAATCAGAGCAAATGAAGAACTTCATTTCAACCTATTGGAATATTTCCAAATCGGATGTGCACTACACACCTGTAACCGGAGAGTGGAGAAGTCCATATGTTTATATCAACGAAACTGAATTGGCTAATGCCAAACAGGCGTTGCAGGATACACTTTCAGGCAAAGTAACAGCATCTCCAACAGCTGAGTAACATTGATTCTTTTGGGATTGGAAGCAAGTTTGATGGTATGCTATAATATCACCAACAACGAATCAAGAATTGCATAAAGAAGATTAGGGGGCTGGTTGGATGTCCGAAGCCGTCACACAATTGACTGAATCTCTTTTACAGCAATTCAAGAACGAAACCTTTGTGCTCTTGAGCACCGTGGACATTGAATCTGGAGGTCCGACATCAACAGCAATCTCCTGGATTTATGCGGAGAATGCTTCTACCCTTCGTGTGGCGATTGATCATCGTTCACGTCTCGTGAACAATATGATCGAGAATCCGGCTATTACCGTCACCATTTTTGGAGAAGAGATGGTGTATGCGGTAAACGGACGTGCTTCCGTACGACAAAATCCGTTACAGGATGTTCCGTTTAATATGTGCTGTTTCGACATTTCCATTGAAGCGGTAAGAAACGCCCTTTTTTATGGAGCCCAGCTATCTTCTGTGCCTCAATTTGTCAAAATATATGATCAGCGTGCTGCTGAGAAATTAGATGAGCAGGTTTTTACTGCAATGAAAAAAGCCTAGTGAGAGATCACTGGGCTTTTTGTTGTCTTTTGTCTGAAGAATGCAGCTGCTGAATTTGTTGTTCACGCTCAACATGTTCATCCGGATTTTGACGGACTTTGACATCTTTGGGTAGTTGGGGAATGATCCGGCCCATCATGTCAGCAAGTTCTGAAGCGAAACCGGATATTGGATGACCTTGACGAATATGCTCACCAATTTCCTTAATGCGTTCAGTGACATCAGCATCTGCGGTAACAATGGAATCCACACCTTCCGGATCTTTGCGGAGGGCTTCGGCTACAGAGTATTTAATTGTACCTACTCGTGCACGCTCCAGTTCACCGTCAACATCAATGCCAACTACGGCTGTATTGCCAAGAATGACACAGTTGGCATCTTTGACACCTTCCACTTGCTTGGCAAGTGTTTTGAGGTGGGTAACCCTTTTTTCATTTGGCATCCGATCGGCCTTGGTGTTGTCCATGACGTTTTTCTCATGAACCTCACCTGTATTTTCGGTCAGATGGTCCACAGCTGAAGGGTGCAACCGATCTTCCTGAGTATTGAGCATGTGAGATCCTTTCCTTTGGTCTTGCTGAGTTGTAACATTTCCTCCGTAACCTTTGGCATGCTGACCTTGTTGCTGCGAGGCATTACGTGTAGAACTGTTGCAGCCTGTAAGTATAAAGATCAGAAGCAGCGTGCAAACCCAATATTTCATAAATGTTCATCCTTTCCTGGAGTTTTTCAGAATGGTTGACAATTATTTTGTCCTAGTCGAATACATTTATGTATGGGAGCATGATTGTCCATGTCGCTGCTGAAAGATCAAACTTATCCATGCCTTTAACGACGCCGCTTTGGAGGGGATTGAATGAAAAAGATTTTTGTATTGGATACGAACGTGCTTCTGCATGACCCCAATGCCATATTTGCCTTTGAGGAACATGAGGTAATCATTCCCGCGGTTGTACTGGAGGAGATCGACTCCAAAAAAAGAAATGCTGATGAAATTGGGCGTAATGCCCGTAATGTATCGAGACTTCTTGATGGGTTGCGTGAATTGGGACATCTGCACAGTGGCGTCCCTTTAGCTAATGGAGGCAATCTGAAAGTGGAACTGAATCATCGTAGTTTTGTAAAAGTACAGGAAATGTTTGGAGAGGTGTCCAACGATAATCGGATTTTGGCCGTCGCACTGAATTATCAGATCGAGGAAAATGAGAAAGAGGTCGTTGAGCGACAAGTGGTTCTGGTCAGCAAGGATGTGCTTGTTCGTATCAAAGCGGATGTACTCGGTCTTTTCACACAGGATTACTTATCAGATCGAACGGCAGGTCTTAGTGAATTATATCCAGGCTATACTGCCCTGAAGGTTCATCCTTCGGTCATTGATGAGTTTTACACATATCGCTTCCTACCGATCAAACCGTTACAGTTGTCTTATTCGCTTTACCCGAATGAATTTGTAATTCTCAAGGATGAGATGGGAACCAATAAATCGGCTTTACTCAAAGTAAATACAGAAGGAACGAAGTTGGAACCACTTTTCCTGAGTAATGATAATGTATGGGGCATCAGTGCACGTAACGCGCAACAGCGTATGGCCCTAGAACTGCTCCTGAATGATGATATTCCACTTGTCACGATTACAGGAAAGGCGGGTACGGGGAAAACCTTGTTGGCGCTTGCTGCGGGTTTGCTTAAAGTGGAGGATGACCATAAGTACAAAAAATTATTGATCGCTCGTCCGGTTGTGCCGATGGGGAAAGATATCGGTTATCTCCCTGGTGAGAAAGAAGAAAAACTAAGACCATGGATGCAGCCGATTTATGATAACTTGGAATTTTTGTTTGATACCAAAAAAGCAGGCGACATTGATAAAATTCTGATGGGTCTTGGCAGTATTCAGGTTGAGGCACTCACTTATATTCGTGGACGGTCTATACCAGGACAGTTCATCATTATTGATGAAGCGCAGAACCTGTCTCGACATGAAGTGAAGACTATTGTATCAAGGGTGGGCGAAGGCAGTAAAATCATTTTGATGGGTGACCCTGAGCAAATAGACCATCCTTATCTGGACTCAGCAAGTAATGGTCTGACGTATATTGTGGAGCGGTTCAAGCAAGAGGGAATCAGTGGACACATTATGCTGGAAAAAGGAGAACGTTCCAAGTTGGCTCAGCTTGCAGCGGATTTATTGTAAGGTAACGGGAAGTTTATTTCCCGGAAAATGTTTCTATTGAACCGGCTCTTAGGGCCGGTTTTTTGCTGAAAAAATAAAAATCAGTTATTGCACAGAACTCGATATGCTCGAGGTATGCAAAATATCGGAAAACTGTTTTTTGGCAGGATAGGACAAGAGCACTACTTATTTGTTACAATGAGTGTTGCAGGAAAAAATTAGGTGAGCAAGGAGGGGAAGTTAATGAAGCGTGGACACCAGGTTGTTTTGTTCGCAGTGCTACTGCTTTCGTTAACGATTCTGTCTCCCAGCTTTGATTTTAGAGGTTCACAGCTTAATCAGGAACGAGATCCGGAAAAAGATGCATTTCCCAACACGTCATCTCGTAGTGAAGACCAACATGCCCCATTAGAGATTGTAGTCTCGATGTCTGAGACCGACTTTAAATCGTTTAAAAAGATGGCTAATGAAGTAGCAACTACTCAACATGTGGAAATCAGTCTTCGGAATTTGGAGCCAGTTACATATAAGCGAGTGCTTGATAATAAGTTTTCGGTAGGAGAGAGCGGGGATATTATTCTTCTGGATAGCGCGGAAGTTCAATATCATGCTAAAAAAGGACATCTGTATCCGTTAAACGGTACAACACTGTCCAAGTCTTTGGGAGAAACTGTGGTTGGCTTACGTGAAATGACAGAGTGGAATGGTTACCAATGGGGGATGCCGTTTGATTTTGACGCTTATGTACTCGCAGCCCGCTCTCCATTCCTAGACGAAGCCGGTTTGGCAGGTTTACCCGAAAATAAGGAGCAATGGATCAAACTTGTACAACAAGCAACACAAGATGGAACGGATTTGATAAGTATAAATTCAAATGACCTTCATGCGGTAAGTGCGTGGCTGAATCAGTTTGAGCCAGGCATGGGCCCCAACAAAATTAAGAAAGCGCAAACTTCTTCGCAAACGGAGGCGTACCAACAAATCATACAGCTGTTGGATCAGATCCAGTCGTACATTACAGCTGAATCCATAAATCCGATGATCTCTTCTTCTGATGAGCAGACGGGAACTCCTATGGTAGTAACGCTGCTTTCCCGTTTGTTGAGTGGAGATAAAGCCGTGGTAGGCGAACAGAGCCCATCGGAGAAGATAGCACTCAGTGCGTTAGAACCGCTAAGATCAAGAAGTCTTGTTATCGCAGCTGGCTCACTTGAGGCCGAAGAGGCCAGCCGCTGGATTGAAGGAATGACTTCCTCTACCGTGCAATCGGAGTGGTACCAACAGGCTAACTATTTACCAGCAAAGCAACAGGAACTAGATCTTGAGTCACAGAAACTAATAACGAAATATGATACGACTGATGTGAAATCCTGGTTTCCAGCTGAATCTTCACAGGCCGTAATGACGGAAAGTCCTATACTAACTTCTGCCTTTCAAAAGAAGATACAACAACTTCTTGCGGGAGAGATTACGGCTAATCAATATGTCAAAAGCATTATTGCTTTGCAAAGCTCGTCAAAATGAAATGGCGAGCTTTACTTCAAGTATGCCTTCGCTTGTGGATACCTCTGTGGCTTTGACAAAGGACAGAATTTTCTGGGGGTAAAATCCGAGATCGAATTCTCGTTCCAGCATACGACGTGTGGTATCGGGCAGTTCTAACTGATTAAAAATAAGTTTATCGACATGAAATCGAATTGAATTCTGTGGTTCATTTTCGACCGTATAATGGCCTTCAATGCTTAATTGTAACTGATCCCGCTGCCCAGAAGCAGTGATTCGATCTTTGTCGAACTGAAAGGCGAAGTCTTCAAAGATCGGATTCTGTGATCGAAGAAATGTATTCAGCTCATCTTGTCCGATTCGAATGGTGTACGATGTTCCGGTAGTGGAGATTCCTCCGTTTTGTTCCTGGATAAACTGTGGCAGGTTCTGCATAGCTGATGCCAATGCTTTGAAATATCGCTTGACCTCGTATATGCCGATGTTCTCCCAATAGATGGTCAACTCATCCATCAATTTCTGCATGGCTGCAGCATCCCCGCTGGCAGCTACTTTTCCGTCCACTTCTTTCTGCAATGCAAGTACCCGTTCACGTTGATTTTGAAGATTATTTTTGAGTTCAGACAGCTCTGCAGAGGTCTGATTAATCTGGGCAGACGTTTGCTGCATGGTGCGATATCGATCCTGATACTTGTCCAGAACAGCCTGATCTCTGCCAATAATAATCTGATAGTAATCGTATAGAATGAACAGGTCCTTAATGGATCTTGCTCCCAGTACCGTCATCAAGAGACTATCACGCTCCCCGGTATAGTAGGATCTTACAACTGCACCCGCTCGGTCTTGCTGAGTATGTATCTGGTCTTCCTGTTCCTGAAGCTGAATGGATAATGTCTGACGCTGTTCGTCCAACTGTTTTTGTCTTGCTGTAATACGCTCGATTTCATGATCGATTTCGACGATGGATAGGCTTTGTTGCAGTATTTCGCGTGTTTCCTCAGATGAAGGCTCTCCATAGGCATAAGTCCAAGGTAGCTGGATCAAAAATATAATACATACGATGAAGCCGGGAATGCCGTATCGACGTTTCACCCATCATTCTCCTTTCCATATCTACAATGATGCCAACAGGCTTATCTCTTCCAGACAATATATGAAATAGATACGTGAAATATCCGTAGTGGTTACATAACACAAAGAATAGTCATTTAATCTGAAAACAACAAAAAAGCAATCCGACATTAGCCGGATCGCTTTAATGCTGCTGGCGGATTAGAGCGGCAAATCCATTTGGAATACGGTCCAATAGCTGAACCCTGTGAATGTCACGATCATATAACCCCAGAAGAGCAATATGTACGTACGTTCCGTAAATTTCAAATATCCCAAAATGACAAAAAACGCAGTCTGCAGGAAAAAAAGCAAAGCCATTTCGACCAGGTCTCCCGCAAAAGCCATCAGGCCAATCGCTAGCGTGAAGAACCCGAGTACCCGAAACATGCGCGCCACGGTAAGTCCTCCTCTCCTATGTACGATCATAGATTGTCTACACAACATTATACCGGGAAAGGAAAAAGGTGTAAACAAAATTGGATATGAAAGCGAATTCTTTTTTTAGCTTAAAAGAGTTAAAGTATGGTTTGTTTTGCATATGTAACGTATGAGTACTCATAAATGTGGAAATACATTTTAGTATGAAATCAATTCTATGAACTCTATGAGAGGCATAAGAATGAATAAAGCAGCTTTTATACCTAATTCACATGCCGGGAACTCGGTTATGGGGACGGTTATTTTAGGATGTTGTTAGGAGGGTATTATAGCATGACTGCAGTGAGACAGGATGCTTGGAGTACAGAGGACGATTTGATCTTGGCTGAGGTTACTTTGCGTCATATTCGGGAAGGAAGTACACAACTGGCCGCTTTTGAAGAGGTTGGCGAAAAAATAGGCAGAACTTCTGCCGCTTGCGGTTTTCGCTGGAACAGCTGTGTACGTAAGAAGTATGAGTCTGCCATTAGCAATGCTAAGGCTCAACGTCAAAAACGGAGTTATCTCCGCAAACAACCGGCTTTGCTTGGACCACAAGTAGCAGCTTTGTCCACCTTGGATACAGAAGAAAATCTGTACAAGGCGGATGGGATTTCGGAAGACTCTCTATCCATCGATGCAGTTATACGATTCTTGCGGCAATGGAAGGGAACTGTACAGGAAAACGGTCGCCAGCTCAAAATGCTTGAGAAAGAGCTTCGTGAAAAAGAGGATGAACTTCATGAACTGCGTTGCGAGAATGATCGTCTGTCTAAGGAAGTGAATGAAGTACAGACTGATTATCGTGTTGTAAACGACGATTATAAAGCACTGATTCAGATTATGGATCGTGCTCGCAGACTTGCATTTCTGACAGAAGAAGAAGAGGAACTCAAAACGAGATTCAAAATGGATGCCAACGGGAATCTGGAACGAATTGAATAAAAGCAAACGATGTCTGATGATCAGCATTAGATTAGGGCCCATCACACCTCCGTTACATAACGGCAGGTATGATGGGTTTTTTGTTTGCTGTTTTTGTTCTATTATAGATAAAAGCAACTATTGGAGCAGAGGTAGGGATGCAGCATGATCATTGACGTTGTAGGATCAGGCTCACTGGGTCTTTTGTATGGAGGTAAGCTTCAGGACGCAGGCAACGAGGTTCGATTTTGGACCAGAACGGCCGAACAGGCAAATAAACTGAGTATCGAAGGGTTCAAGGTCATTGAACAGGAGAAAACCATCCAGATTACACCTGATCATACCCAGGCCAAGCCGATTACGGAGTTAATCCGAGTATGGGAACACTCACCTGGAGATTGGCTACTATTAATGGTGAAACAGACAGCGATACATGATGTTATACGTGAAATTGGTTCATTGAAGAAGCAAGTGCTCAATATTGCATGTTTCCAAAATGGGGTTGGGCATCTGGATCATGTGCAATCCAATATGCCGCATTCCAATGTATACAGTGTCATAACCACAGAAGGGGCGAAACGTCAGCAAGATGGAGTCATCCGTGCAGGTATAGGAGAGACCTGGTTGGGCAAAAGTGCAGATGTACATATCTCATCTTTAACGCCAATGGATCATAATGAACCCGTTCGTTTACAGGGACTTTTGCAGCAGGCAGGATTTGGCTGTACAGTGTCGAATGAAATCGATAAGCTGATTTATAGGAAGTTGTTAATCAATGCTGTCATTAACCCACTTACCGCGATATGGCGTATTCCTAACGGTGAGTTAATTACAAAGGAAGAGCGAATCATGTTTATGCGTCAGGTGTACGATGAGGCATTGGCGGTATACAGAGCAAGCGGAATACTTCTTGATATGGATGTGTGGGAACAAATTCTCTCCGTCTGTCGTTCCACAGCCTCGAATACATCTTCCATGCTGTCAGATGTTCTGCAAGGACAAGAAACGGAGGTACAATCCATTAATGGGCAAATTGTAAGCATGGCGTGTCGGTGTGGCCTGTCTGCTCCAACGCATGAAGTACTGCTTCATCTGATTGAAGGTATGCAACCGGAAGGAGTGAGTTAATGGGATTTTTTATTGTGCTGAGCATACTGCCGTTCTTTCCGTTTTTTCTTGTGTATTGGATCATGTATGGATGGAAAAAAGATAAGCGTGTGGCGCTGCGCTCGGCAATGGATGTAACAACATTATTCCTTATATTCTCTGTATCGGCGTTATTCAACTTAACATTTGATTCGAATTTTGGATTTTATTTAACATTAATACTCATACTAATAGCGCTTGGATTCATCGGAGGTGCACAAAATCGGCTCAAAGGTAAGGTCGATGGGGGTAGAATGTTCCGGGCCGTTTGGCGCATGGCTTTTGTCATAATGAGTTTTGGGTATGTTTTGTTTACTATATTTGGATTATTTAGATACTTCATGAAACAGATGTGAGGATACATAACGCAAATGGGCTAAAAAATGTGTCGATTTTGTCGAAAACTGAAAAAAACATTACTTTCTGAAAAAGTAATGTAGATTTTTTTGACCGGTGGTTGTATAATCTATAAACATATACCACATCAATTTAGGGGGAAAGTGTTAGATGAAAAGGAAAAGTCTATTAGTCCTTTTGACGCTGATTTTGGCGTTCGGTACCGTACTTGCAGCGTGCGGATCGAAAAACGAAGGCACAGGTAACACCGATACTGGTTCTGCAACCGAAGGAAATGGTCTTGCTAAAGATCAAGTCCTGAAAATTAACCTGTCAGCTGAACCTCCTACGTTAGACCCGGCTCAAGCAAAAGACAGCCAAACCAACACTGTACTGAAATTCTTGTATGAAGGTCTTGTGCGTATCGACTCTGATGGCAAAGAAGCTCCAGGAGTTGCTAAAGACTGGACAATTTCCGAAGATGGTCTGAAATATGTTTTCAACCTGAATCCGGATGCTAAATGGAGCAACGGTGATGCAATCACTGCCGAGGACTTTGTACGTTCTTGGGAACGCGCTTTGAAACCGGAAACAGCTTCTCCATATGCTTACCAATTGTATTACATCAAAGGTGCTGAGGGTTACAACCTGAGCAAAGACGGAACATATAAAGGTACTAAAATCACAGACTTCTCTCAAGTAGGCGTTAAAGCTACTGATGAGCACACGCTGGAAGTAACGTTGGAAAACCCAACACCTTACTTCTTGGGTCTGACAGCATTCTACACGTACTACCCAGTACACAAGTCTGCTGATACGAATGACAAATTCTTCACAGACTACAAAAACATGATCGTTAACGGACCATTCACAATGGATCAATACGCTAAAGGTCAAAAAATCGTCGTGAAGAAAAACGAAAGCTACCATGCAGCTTCTGACATCAAATTATCTGAAATTAACATGTCCCTGACAAACAGCAGTGCTTCCGAACTGCAAGCTTACAAGTCTGGACAATTGGACTACACAGGCGCACCTAACGGTGAAATTCCTTCCGACCAAATTCCTTCTGTAAAAGCGGAATTGCCGGACGAGTTTAAAGCTACTGGTATTGCAAGTACGTACTACTACCAGTTCAACGTTAATGAAGCTCCATTTAACAACGTTAAAATCCGTAAAGCTTTTGCAATGTCAATTGAACGTCAATTGATCGTTGACAAAGTAACACAAGGTGGACAAATTCCAGCTTTCGGCTTTGTACCTCCAGGTATCCGCGGTGAAAACGGCGAATTCCGTGATGAGCACAAAGATGACTTCTTCACTGAAAACGTAGAAGAAGCTAAGAAATTGCTTGCTGAAGGTATGAAAGAAGAAGGCTACACAACATTGCCAGCAGTAACTTTGATCTACAATACTAGTGACGGTCACGCGAAAATCGCTCTTGCTGTTGCTGATATGTGGAAGAAAAACCTTGGTGTTGACGTGAAAACGGAAAACCAAGAGTGGGGCGTATTCCTTGAGAACCGTCAAAACCAAAACTTCCAAATCGCTCGTGCGGGCTGGTCTGCTGACTACAACGATCCGTACAACTTCTTGGAAATGTGGACTACTGGAAACACAAACAATGATTCCAAATTCAGCAATGAACAGTATGACAAAGATGTTAAAGAGACTGTAAAATCTGCAGATCCAGCTACTCGTATGGCTGCTTTTGCTGACGCTGAGAAAATCCTGATTCAAGATGAAATGGGCGTATTGCCGATCTATTACTACACTAACGTATCTTTGACTAAGCCTTACCTGAAAGGCATACAACTTGATTTCAGTGGAGCTATTGACTTCACTCGTGCATATCTGGAAGAGAAATAAGTTGTTCTGAAGTCTATATGATTACTTCGGGATATATATGTGGAACTCCATATATATCCCGATTTTTTTGTATGTGCACCGATTTTCCTTATAATTCTTGAAATTTCCGATAAATGGATTGGACATTATTCTTGTCTAATTCTACAATCGATTTGTATACAAAATATTGTTTGTGGAGGTGTGCAAGGGTTGGTTAAGTACGTGCTGAAAAAACTGCTATTTATGCTGCTATCGCTTTTCATACTCGCATCAGCAACCTTCTTCCTGATGAAGGCCATTCCGGGTGACCCTTTTACATCCGAGAAAAAAGTATCACCTGAAATCCGGGCACTTTTGGAAGTGAAGTATGGTTTGGACAAACCGATGTATGAACAATACCTGAAGTATATGGGTGGAATCATCAAAGGTGATTTCGGGGTTTCTATGAAATACCTGAATCAAGATGTAACGGGTATGATCACTCAAACGTTTACAGCATCGCTGAAGCTAGGAATCTTTGCGATTATTATCTCAATTGTTGTGGGTGTCTTGTTGGGGCTTATTGCCGCAGTGTACCATCGCAAGTTGATTGATGATATTACGATGATTCTGGCTGTTATCGGGATTGCTGTACCGAGTTTCTTGCTCGCATCCCTGGTGCAATATGTTTTTGCATTCAAACTCGGCTGGTTTAATGTTATGGGCTTCGATGGCCCACTCGACTATGTGCTTCCGGTTGCCGCACTGTCGGCATCTCCAATTGCCTTTATCGCACGTTTGACGCGTTCAAGCATGTTGGAAGTGTTGCATGCAGACTACATCAAGACAGCCAAAGCCAAAGGTTTGAAATGGCCTGCTATCATGTTTAAACACGTTTTACGGAACGGTATTCTACCAGTCGTTACTTATGTTGGTCCGATGACAGCAAATATTATCACGGGTTCCGTTGTTATTGAGCAAATCTTTAATATTGGTGGAATTGGTAAAGTATTTGTAGAGAGTATTACGAATCGTGATTACACGATGATCATGGGGATTACAATCTTCTATGGTATTCTCTTGATGCTTGCACGTTTCCTGACGGATATCGCTTACGTGTTGATTGATCCTAGAATTAAGCTAGAAAGCCGGAAGGGGGCATAACGTTGTCTGGCACGAATAACAACAATAATGAAACGGCGAACACAGGCCTGGATAGTCAGGCAGCGTTGAAATCGCAAGAGAGTGTATCGCTATTCAAAGACGCTATGTACAGACTTGCAACCAACAAGGCCGCTATGATTAGTTTGGCTGTTCTAGTCCTTGTTGTCATTTTCTCTATGATTGGTCCAACTTCGTTGTTCTCAAGCTATAATTATTATTCCAATGATTTGTTAAATGCCAATGCTGCACCGAGTGCTGAACACTGGTTCGGAACAGATGAACTTGGTCGTGATGTATGGGTAAGAACCTGGGTAGGTGCACGTGTGTCTCTTACTGTAGGTTTGGCTGCTGCTTTGATTGACCTTGTCATCGGGGTGATTTATGGAGCCATTATGGGCTTCTACGGTGGACGTGTTGATGGCATCATGAACAAGTTCTCCGAGATCTTGTACTCCCTGCCATACATGCTCGTTGTTATCCTGTTGCTGGTTGTATTGGAGCCAAGTCTAACAACGATTATCATTGCACTCACCATTACAGGATGGATCAGTATGTCCTGGATTGTGCGTGGTGAGATTATGCAACTCAAAAACAGAGACTTTATCCTTGCTGCTCGTTCCATGGGCGCAAGCACTGGACGTCAACTCTTCCGTCATTTGTTGCCAAATGCTGTCGGACCAATTCTCGTTACATTGACGTTGTCCATCCCAAATGCCATCTTCGCAGAAGCATTTTTGAGCTTCCTCGGATTGGGTGTATCTGCACCTAAATCCTCTCTTGGATCTATGATCAATGATGCACTTACAGGCTGGACGCTGTATCCTTGGCGGATGTGGTTCCCTGCAGGTTTGATGGTTATGACAATGCTCGCATTTAACTTGCTTGGTGACGGCTTGCGTGACGCGCTTGATCCGAAATTACGTAAATAGAAATAGGAGGTGGGATTATGGAGCCGATTTTAACAGTCAAAGACCTGAGTGTGTCATTTACGACGCGTTCTGGTGAGTTTGATGCCGTTAAAAATGTGAGTTTTGAACTTGGCAAAGGAGAGACGCTGGGGATCGTAGGTGAATCCGGTAGTGGTAAGAGTGTTACTGCCCAAACCATCATGAAATTGATTCCCTCCCCGCCTTCGAAGGTCAAAAGCGGAGAAATTACTTTTCACGGGCAGGACCTGCTGAATAAGACAGATAAACAGATGGAAGCCATCCGTGGTAAGGATATCGGCATGATCTTCCAGGATCCAATGACTTCTTTGAATCCTACCATCAAAATTGGTAAGCAAATTACCGAGGTACTGCGTAAGCATCAGAATATGTCCAAAAAAGAAGCTGAAAAAAGCGCATTGGAAATGCTCGAACTTGTAGGCATCAAAAATGCGGAATCGCGTATGAACCATTATCCACACCAATTTTCCGGTGGTATGCGCCAGCGTGCTATGATTGCAATTGCCTTGGCATGTCGTCCATCCCTTCTGATTGCGGATGAGCCAACAACTGCACTCGACGTAACGATTCAGGCACAAATCTTGGATGTTATGAAAGACATGCAGCAAAAGCTTGGAACTTCGATCATGCTTATCACGCATGACCTTGGAGTAGTTGCAGGAATGTGTGATCGTGTTGTCGTTATGAAGGAAGGCGAAGTTGTTGAAACAGGAACAACTGCTGAAATCTTCAGTAATCCTCAACATCCATACACGATTAAATTGCTGAATGCTCTTCCTCGTCTGGACGAGCCTAAAAAAGAAAAGCCTACTCCAGTTGGTATTATCAAAGGTGCCAACAAGCCGCTGGTTCAAGTGAAGAACCTGAAACAATACTTCAATTTGGGCAAAGGGAACATTCTCAAAGCGGTTAATGATGTTAGCTTTGATATTTTTGAAGGCGAAACACTTGGAGTTGTAGGGGAGTCTGGCTGTGGTAAATCCACAACAGGCCGTACAATTCTGCGCCTTTATGAGCCAACAGGCGGAAATGTTAACTTTAATGGAACGGATATTTACAAGCTGTCCCCACGCAAGATGAAAGAAATGCGTAAAGATATGCAGATGATTTTCCAGGATCCTTATGCATCCTTGAACCCACGTTTCAACGTTATGGATATCATCGGTGAATCTCTTGATATTCATGGTCTGGCATCAAGTCGGGCAGAGCGGAAGAGACGTGTTGAAGAATTGCTTGATCTTGTAGGTCTGAATCCTAGCCACGCACTCCGTTATCCACATGAATTCTCAGGTGGTCAAAGACAACGGATCGGGATTGCACGTGCATTGGCCGTAGATCCTAAATTCATCATCTGTGATGAGCCATTGTCAGCATTGGACGTTTCCATTCAGGCTCAGGTCGTTAATTTGCTTGAAGAACTTCAGCAACGCCTCGGCTTGACATACCTGTTCATTGCGCATGACTTGTCCATGGTTAAACATATCAGTGACCGTGTAGCTGTAATGTACATGGGTAAAGTGGTCGAGTTGGCAGAAAGTGAAGAACTTTATGCTAATCCGATTCACCCTTACACCAAAACATTGCTGTCTGCGATCCCTGTACCTGATCCGGAAGTAGAAGCGAGCAAACGTCGCATTTTGTTACCGGAAGAACAAGCACTCAAGAATGGATCGGGTGGTCCTGCAAATGATCCATACAACCTGCAGAACGCTCAATTGATTGAGGTATCCAAAGGTCACTGGGTTGCAGAACCTTACGTATAAAAAGTACAAATTTCATTTGGACTTATCCATGAATATCAAACCGCCGACTTTGTTCGGCGGTTTTTTATTTTTTGATGCACTTTCTTTTGACGAAGAGGGCTTTCATTCGGTACAATCAAGAAAGGCTCTTTGAAGCAGAATAGGAGGCAGACCTCATGAAAGGTATTACCGAGGCACTCCGCAGCGGAACTCGACTTGCAGAAGACTATGTCTGTTCAAGCGATGCTGCGCGTGGCCTTTACGAGTATGACATTCGCTGGGAATCGGGGCTTCATACGCGTGCCGAGTGGCTAGACCAATCGGAGAACACACGTATTCCTCGTCAACGTCTGGCAGAGTATCTACGTATATATAATAAACGGGTGAACGATCATGGTGCTGTTCATGAATCCATCACACGTTTCGCGGAACAAGATGCGTTGGTTGTTACGGGAGGACAGCAAAGCGGCCTGCTTACAGGTCCGTTGTTTGTAATTTACAAAGCAGCAAGTGTGGTTGCAGCTGCGCGGGAAGCGGAGAACAGGCTACAACGGCCGGTCGTTCCCGTTTTTTGGATTGCAGGTGAAGACCATGACTGGGATGAAGTGAACCACACATACTTGCCTGACGCTAACGGTGACATGACAAAGATCAAGTTACAAGGGCGGTTTGCAGGCAGGGATTCCGTGAGTTTTGTCCATGTGGAAACGGAACAATGGATGACCGTGCTGGAGCAGGTGGAACATCTGTTACCGGATACGGTGCACAAACCAGGTTTGATGAAGCTGGTTACGGAGATCCATCAGTCGAGTTCGAACTTGAGTGATGCGTTTGCCCGGTTAATCTCAGCGTTGTTTGGCAGCAGTGGACTTATTCTGATGGATGCTGCAGATCCAGACTTGCGCAGACTTGAGCAGCCTGTATTTGAACGTTTGATTCGTGAGAATGGGACATTACGCCAAGCATATGCACAAGGTGCCTCCGCATTGGAACAAGCCGGATATGCCATGCCAGCTGAAGTCGCGGAAGATGGGGCCAATCTGTTTTACATACATGATGGGGCACGATTGCTTCTGATGTTGAAAGACGGCTTGTACAGCGACCGTAAAGGTCTGGTTTCATTTACAGAAGAGCGATTGCTTCAGGAACTGGCTGAACATCCCGAGCGGTTTAGCAACAATGTATTGACCAGGCCATTGATGCAAGATTCCATTTTACCTGTAGTGGCTGTTATCTTGGGTCAAGGTGAGATCGCGTACTGGGGATTGACACGTGAAGCGTTTGGCCGGTTTGGGCTGCAGATGCCTATCTTACTTCCACGTCTGTCCTTTACCATTATGGAAGATGTTCATCACAAACATATGAAACAGTACGGTCTTTCTTTCCAGGACGTTCAATATCATATGGATGAAAAGAGGAAACAATGGCTGGCACAGCAGGAGACCTTCCAGGTCGATGAACAATTCGAGCGCGTTCAGCAAGCATTTGCCGATCTATATCGTCCATTGCTCGATCAGATCGCAGAGATCCACTCTGGTTTGGACCGAATTGGAGATACCAATGTAGGCAAGATCAGCGAACAGATGCAGTATCTGCAACAACAGACCCACAAAGCCATCAAAGATAAACACAATGTGAGTCTAAGGCACTGGAACGGGATGCAAAACTCACTCTTTCCTATGAACAAACCGCAGGAACGAGTGCATAACGTGCTCTTTTACCTGAACCGTTATGGAACCGAGTGGATTGAACAACTGATTGAAAGTCAGAACGAATTCCGTGGACAACACCAAGTGATCACGTTGTAGTGACCTTTTATAATAGAAGGAATAGATAATTGAGGAGGATGAGGAATGACTACCCCTGCATTGCAAAACAGTATTGTTAAAGATATGGGACTCGCTTCGGAAGGTCATCTGAAAATTGATTGGGTAGAAGCACATATGCCAGTGTTGAACCGCATTCGTCGCCAATTTGAACAGGATCTCCCGTTTAAAGGTTTGAAGGTAGCCATTTGCCTTCACCTTGAGGCCAAAACAGCATACCTGGCGAAAGTCATTCAAGCTGGTGGTGCAGAAGTGACGATTACACACAGCAACCCATTGTCAACGCAGGACGATGTTTGTGCTGCTCTGGTGGAAGACGGCGTTACTGTGTATGCCAAACATAATCCGGACCCTGTAGAGTTCAAAGAACTGCAACTCCGTGCACTTGAAGTGAAACCTGATCTGATTATTGATGACGGTGGAGACTTTGCCACTATTATTGCATCTGAACGTCCTGATCTAGCTGCCACGATTCGTGGCGGAGCAGAGGAAACGACAACGGGCATCATTCGTTTGAAAGCTTTGGCGAAAGAAGGACAATTGCGCTTCCCAATGGTTGCAGTCAATGACGCTTATTGCAAATACTTGTTCGATAACCGTTACGGTACAGGTCAGTCTGCATTCGATGGTATTATCCGTACAACCAATTTGGTCGTTGCAGGAAAGAACGTAGTTGTGGCGGGTTATGGATGGTGTGGTAAAGGTGTAGCAATGCGTGCCAAAGGGCTCGGAGCAAATGTTATCGTAACTGAAATTGATCCTATAAAAGCCGTAGAAGCACATATGGACGGATTCCGTGTCATGACGATGGTGGAAGCTGCAAAATTGGGGGATTTCTTCATCGCTGTTACTGGCAATAAAGATGTGATCACCGGAGAGCATTACGATGTGATGAAGGATGGAGCAATCCTGAGTAATGCGGGTCACTTTGACGTGGAAGTAAACAAACCTGAACTTGCTAAACGTTCCGATTCGATTCGTACCGTACGCCGCAACATTGAAGAATATCGCTTCAAAGATGGCCGTAAGATGTATTTGCTGGCTGAAGGACGTCTCGTAAACCTGGGTGCTGCCGATGGACACCCTGCCGAGATTATGGATACAACGTTTGCATTGCAAGCGCTGGGTCTGCGTTATGTGAGCGAGAACTATGCCGAATTGGGTAAAACCGTTGTTAATGTACCTTATGACATCGACCAACAGGTTGCCAGCTACAAACTGGAAAGCTTGAATATTGCCATCGACTCCTTGTCCGCCGAGCAGGTAAAATATCTGGACAGCTGGAAATTCTAAGAGGCATCCATTAATTACAAGCTGATTAAGTGCTTCAAAGGGTTTAAAATGGTTTATTAATGATATGGCTCATATGCGGGTGTACGTGCGATTGCCCGTAAGCGGGAAACGTCTTTGATCCTGAGTGACAGGATCAAAGACGTTTTTTTGCGGTTGCGAAATTAAAAAAAGTAAACCCCGTAAGAAGGGTTTTGATTTTTTTGTGCGAATCTATTATGCTTAGGTGGTGGAAAGTGGGGCAAAGTGGGAGAAACGGGTGAGGAGTGAGTGGGCCAATGTTTATGGGGGAGTTCCAACATAGCATTGATGACAAGGGTCGGGTTATTATTCCGGCTAAATTCCGCGAATCTCTGGGACCGTCTTTCGTTGTCACACGGGGTTTGGACCAGTGTCTTTTCGTGTACCCCATGGAGGAGTGGGGGGTCATGGAACAGAAGCTCAAAGCACTGCCATTGATGAAATCTGATGCACGTGCGTTTACCAGATTTTTTTTCTCGGGTGCCACCGAATGTGAATTGGACAAACAGGGCAGGGTAAATTTGCCGGGCAATCTTAGAGAGTATGCCAAGCTGGACAAGGATTGCGTTGTTCTTGGCGTGTCGAACCGGGTGGAGATTTGGAGCAAAGGCATATGGGAGAGTTATTTCAATCAATCCGAAGAAGCATTCAACGACATTGCCGAAAAGCTGGTCGATTTTAATTTTGATCTATAAAGTCAGGAGGGGTGCAGGTTGTTTCACCACATAACCGTACTCAAAGAAGAGGCAACAGAGGGTTTAAACATCAAGCAGGACGGTATATACGTGGACTGCACTTTAGGCGGTGGCGGACATAGCTCCGTGATTGCATCCAAGCTCGGTCCAGGGGGACGTCTGATCGCACTGGATCAGGATGATTGGGCTTTGGATAACGCGCGTGAAAAATTGGCTCCATATGGAGATCGGATTACATTGGTCAAAACCAATTTCCGTGATCTGGAACAGGTACTGAAAGAACTGGATGTACCGATGAAAGATGGCGTGCCACAGGTAGATGGTATTTTGTACGATTTGGGGGTATCATCGCCGCAATTCGACGAAGGAGAACGTGGATTTAGCTACAATCACGATGCTCCGTTGGATATGCGTATGGATCAGGACGCATCCCTTACCGCCAAAGAGATTGTTAACGAATGGACGGAAGAGGAGATTGCCCGCATTTTGTATCGCTATGGTGAAGAGAAATTCTCAAGACGAATTGCTCGTGTCATTGTTGAAAAAAGGAAGCAGTCCACAATTGAGACTACTGGCGAACTGGTGGAATTAATCAAGGAAGGTATTCCGGCGGCGGCTCGTCGTACCGGAGGACATCCGGCAAAACGCAGTTTTCAGGCATTGCGAATTGCCGTTAATGATGAGTTGGGCGCGTTCGAAGAAGCGTTACATCAGGCCGTTCGGTGCTTGGCACCAGGCGGACGTGTATCTGTTATTACTTTTCACTCACTTGAGGACCGAATTTGCAAACAGATTTTTAGCAGTTATCTGGAGAAATGTACATGCCCTCCCGATTTCCCGTTGTGTGTTTGCGGCGGTAAGGGTGCCATGCGTTTAGTAAACAGAAAGCCGCTGATTCCAACGGAAACGGAACTGGCCGAAAACTCCCGTGCTCGTTCAGCGAAGCTGCGCGTAGCCGAGAAACTGTAAATCAAGAGCGGAGGAGAGAGTCGGAGTATGGCATATACACGTGGTAATCTGGCAGTGAAAGAAAAAGCGTCCCAAGAACGTGTGACCCAGCAGCGGTACAAGGAAACCACCAAAGTGGTGACCCGTCGTACCGGTCTTCCGGCACGCGAGAAATTTTTGTATCTGATTACTCTGGTTGCAGTCATTGTTGTGGGTGGTGTTATGATGTCGCGTTACGCTCACATCTATGATCTGAATAAGCAGGCACAGACAACGTTGTCTGACGTGAGAGAAGCAGAGAGAACGATTGCAGATTTGCAAGTGGAAAAAGAAAAACTGAACAATCTGGTCATCGAGAATGCTCGCAAACTTGGTTACGTTGAGGCTTCCGGCAAGGATGTCATTTTTGTACCTCGCTCAACAAGTACAACGAACTCGACAGGTACTGAATCGTCCTCGGATACAGCAAATAAGTAGAACATTTTGTATCAATCCTTACAAAGTGCTGAAGCAAAAGAGGTGTACCGATGGTAAAAAGAATAAAGATGCGCACGCTGCTTATAGGGGGATGTATTACCCTCTTTTTTCTTGTATTAATAACCCGAATCTTTTTTATTCAGGTTGTTAATGGCGGTATTTGGCAGGAAAGAGCAGCTGGATTGGTTGAACGCGAACAAACCATCAAGGCGAGTCGCGGGACAATCACAGACCGTAATGGTAACATTTTGGCGACGGATGCGCCTGCTTACACGGTGTCCGTAAACCCAAAGATAATTAATCAACTTGGGATTGAAGATGTGGTTATAGACAAATTATCTAGTTTATTGGGTAAAAGCGAGAGTGAAATGCGCGCACTTGTAACAGCGAAAAAGCAAGATGGGACATTCTTTCAACAACGTGAAGTGCGAAGTGAAGGGTATAAAATTAACCCTGATTTGGCTGCCAAAGTAGAAGAATTTCGCAAAGAACTGAAAGATGACTACAAGGGTCAAAATGCGATTGTCATGACACAAGAGTCGAAGCGATATTATCCGGAAGAAACGCTCGCCTCTCATTTGCTGGGATACATGAGCCGTGATGGGAAGGCTGTTAATGGACTTGAAGTCTCCTATGATGAACAGCTTACAGGTACAGATGGTTATCTGAATTATCAGAATGATGCCAAAGGGTACAAGCTGCCTGATTCCCAGGACAACTACCTTCCACCACAGAATGGAAGTAACTTAAAGCTGACGATTGATGATACAATTCAGTACTACATCGAAGATGCAATGAAAGAAGCGGTAGCCCAGTACAATCCACTGAGCATGACTGTCATTGCAGCAGATCCTAACACCATGGAAATCTTAGGAATGGCCAATTGGCCGACCTTTAATCCTAATACGTATGCGGAAACGCCGGATCAGAAAAATTTTATCAACCATGCGATACAATCCATCTATGAACCAGGGTCTACTTTTAAAATTGTTACTCTGGCGGGGGCGGTTGAAGAGAAGCTGTTTGATCCGAATGCTACGTTTGAATCCAAGCGAGTCTATATCGGTGGCTACCCAATCAGTGATAACGGTCACGCCTATGGCCGGATTTCCTACTTGGAAGGTGTCAAACGTTCAAGTAACATTGCGTTTGTTAATCTGGGCTATAACATGCTTGGCGGTGAACGTTTGCGTCATTACATAGACCAATTCGGTTTTGGTAAGAAGACGGGCATCGATCTGCCGAGTGAATCGGCTTCACCAATCAAGCCGCTGGTTTATAAATCGGAAATTGCCACAGCAGCATATGGTCATGGTCTTGTACAGGTAACACCAATCCAGCAGGTAGCAGCCATTTCGGCTATTGCCAACGGCGGCAAACTTATGGAACCTCATCTGGTGAAGGAAATTATTAACCCGAATGATGGTACATCAGAAGTAATCAAGCCGAAGGTTGTTCGTCAGGTCATTTCCAAGGAGTCCTCCAAACTGGTGAGCGGTTATCTGGAACAGGTTGTAGCTGACCAAACGATTGGTACAGGGCGCAATGCTTATATCGAAGGATACCGCGTGGCTGGTAAAACGGGTACTGCTAGAAAAGTAGTGAACGGGGAATACAGTAAATCCAAAGACGTCGTTTCATTTATCGGATTTGCACCCGTTAATAATCCCAAAATCGCGATGTTGATTGTAATTGACCAGCCAGATGGTTCCAATATTGGCGGAGGTACTGCAGCTGCTCCGGTGTTCAAGAAGATTGTGAGCCAGACTCTTCAGTACATGGGAGTTCCCAAAGATACAGTAAAGACCACTGATAAAAAGTCAAAAACAACGCCGGTCGTTCAAGCTAAAGCTCCTGATCTGTCAGGTAAGACTGCCAAACAGGCCAGAAGCCAACTATTGAACGCAGGAATTGCCTATGAGACGCTTGGTCAGGGTGAAAATGTCATTCGCCAGTATCCTGTGGCGGGTGCAGCCATGAATCCTGGCCAACGAATCTACCTGTTAACCGAAGAAAGCAGCAAGATGAAGATCCCTGATCTGACTGGCGAATCACTACGAGATGCACTTGAAGTGCTCTCCCTCATGAAAGTGGGCGTGACCGTTAAAGGTGAAGGATATGTGGTGAAGCAAACGGAGCAGGTGGCAGGCGAACAGAGAACGGTTGAGCTTGTGCTGCAGACGGCCAAAGCGGCAGTTACCGGTATAGCAGATGAAGCTCCTGAGTCTTCTGATCCAGCATTAGGGGACGAGACTAACAATCAGGGAGAAGCTGATGGAACGGGGAACACCGAAGAAACAGGCAAAACCGATACTACAAATCCACCTTTAAATGAGACAAAATCGTCTGATAACACATCGGATGGGGCTTCGCTTCCATAGAGATCACAGACAGCTTGTTCTAACCCCCGGTTGTCCTGAATATTCATGAATTGAACACAATCATGATTTTGGGACGAGTGGGGGGATCTTTTCGTGAAGGGGTCAAGCGTAAATCTGCGGCGCAGGTTGTTATGGAGTTTAGTGATTTTAGTTCTGTTATTCTCAGCCTTGGTGATTAGGCTTGCTTATGTACAGTTAGGGAAAGGGCCGGAACTATCTGCGAAAGCGGAAGAGTCCTGGCGGCGGAATATTCCTTATTCAGCCAAACGGGGAGAGATCCTGGATCGAAATGGAACCTCTCTCGCCTACAATATAACCACACCAACCATTATGGCGATTCCTGCCCAGGTGAAGGAAGCGGAGACAACAGCAAGAGCACTGGCTCCTTTGCTGGGAATGACCGAAGAGAAAGTGCTGGCAACCATCAAGAAAAGAGAACTGATTGTACGACTACAACCCGGTGGCCGCAAAATTACGATGGAGAAGGCTCAGAACATCCGTGATTTGAAGCTTCCGGGTATCGTTGTTGCTGAGGATAATAAACGCTTTTATCCTTATGATGATCTGGCGGCTCATATTCTTGGTTTTACAGGCATTGATAATCAGGGCTTAACGGGTGTAGAGAAAAAGTATGATGATAAACTGAACGGTTTGAATGGCAGTGTGTCCTACTTGTCCGATGCGGCCGGAAGGCTAATGCCGGGCTCATCTGAGAAGTATGTGGAACCGAAGGATGGTCTGAACCTCAAGCTGACTATTGATAAATCGATTCAGTCCATCATGGAACGCGAGCTGGATCAGGCTATGGTCAAGTTCCAGGCCAACTCGGCGCTTGCCATTGCAATGAACCCTAAGACGGGTGAAATCCTTGGCATGGCCAGTAGACCCGGATATGAACCAGCCGATTATCAGCAATATCCGGCCGATGTATACAACCGGAATTTACCGATCTGGATGACGTACGAACCAGGTTCAACGTTTAAAATCATTACACTCGCAGCAGCACTTGAAGAGAAAAAAGTAAATCTGACGCAGGATCAGTTCTATGATCCCGGATTTGTTGAAGTTGGAGGCGCTCGCCTTCGTTGCTGGAAAAAGGGCGGCCATGGAAGTCAGACCTTCCTGCAAGTCGTGGAGAACTCCTGCAACCCTGGATTTGTTGCACTGGGTCAGAGACTGGGCAAAGAATCATTATTCTCCTATATTAAAGACTTTGGATTCGGCACCAAAACAGGCATCGATCTTAGTGGTGAGGCCAGCGGGATTTTGTTTAAACTTTCACGTGTCGGACCTGTGGAGCTTGCGACTACTGCTTTTGGTCAAGGGGTATCCGTTACACCGATTCAGCAAGTAGCGGCTGTGTCAGCAGCTATTAATGGTGGTAAACTATACAAGCCATATGTTACAAAGGCTTGGGTTCATCCGGAAACGGGTGAAGTGATGGAAGAGGCCAAGCCGGAACTGGTTCGACAAGTCATCTCAGAAGATACGTCCAAGCAAGTACGTGAAGCACTTGAGAGTGTCGTTGCCAAGGGTACGGGACGTCCGGCGTTTATTGATGGATACCGGGTTGGTGGCAAAACGGGCACAGCCCAGAAGGTAATCAATGGACGTTATTCCTCTACCGAGCATATTGTATCCTTTATCGGTTTTGCACCGGCGGATGATCCGCAGATTGTTGTGTATACTGCGGTGGATAATCCGAAAGGAATTCAGTTCGGTGGCGTGGTTGCCGCACCGATCGTACAGAACATTCTGGAGGATGCGTTGCATTATATGAATGTTCCGGTTCGGAAGGATCAGGTAGCTAAAGAATACAAGTATGGAGAAACCAAAATCGTGACGGTTCCCGATCTGACAGGAGCTACGGTCGAAGACCTGTATGAGGATCTGAATATGAACTTTATGCTGGCTAAATCCGGCAGTGGGAAATATGTCATTAACCAGGCTCCAAAACCAGGAGCACGGGTTGATCAGGGTTCTACTATACGCATCTATATGGGTGATGTTCTGAATGATATTCATGATCACACCAAGGAGGAAGGACAAGAGCCCTGATGGGGCTCTTGATCCCCACCGCAACAAAATGCACTGAGTTGCGTTTCATTAATTGGCTGTGTTGACGATATTAATGAATACAGAGAACTGTTGAAATTGAATTAAACTTGGAAAAAGTGAGGTTATTCATGTGCTTTTAAAACAACTTTCATCAATGCTGACAACCGCCCGTGTCATTGGCGAACCGAATACAGAATGTCAAAACCTACAGACAGATTCTCGCCAGGTACAACCGGGAGATCTGTTTATCTGTCTTCCAGGGCATACAGTTGATGGACATGACTATGCTGAGAAGGCTGTAAACGCTGGAGCTGTTGCTCTGGTTGTGGAACGAGAGCTGGATCTGCCTGTTCCGCAGTTGCTGGTAAAAGACAGCCGTTTCGCCATGGCTGTACTGGCAGATTGCTTTTTTGACTCGCCAAGCCGCAAGATGAATATGATTGGTGTAACGGGAACTAACGGAAAAACAACGACTACCTATTTAATTGAAAAAATCATGAGTGACTTTGGTCAAAAAACAGGATTAATCGGGACCATTCAAATGCGCTATGACGGGCGCACGTACCCGATGTCAGGCACTACACCGGAAGCACTTGATCTGCAGCGCAGTCTGAATGATATGGTTCAAGCTGGCACGGATTGTTGTGTTATGGAAGTTTCCTCCCACGCTTTGGAGCAAGGTCGGGTGAAGGGGACGGAATTCCGTACGGCTGTATTTACCAATCTGACACAGGATCATCTGGATTACCATCATTCCATGGAGGAATATCGCGGAGCCAAAGGACTGTTCTTTGCACGGTTGGGTAATGGATATACCGCAGATGCTTCCATGCGCAAATTTGCAGTGATCAATGCAGATGATCCAGCTGCTGCCTATTTTATATCTGTAACTGCAGCTGAAGTCATTACATACGGCATGGAGGAAAATGCGGATGTTCGCGCATCCCAGATTTCAATTACCTCGCAGGGGACTTCTTTCCATGTAGATACATTCAGAGGCAGTACTGATATTCGTTTACGCATGGTAGGCAAATTCAATGTATACAACGCAATGGCTGCCATCGCTGCTGCTCTGGTTGAAGACATTCCGCTGGAGGAGATCAAACGTAGTTTGGAGACGGTACCCGGCGTAGATGGACGTGTTGAGGCTGTTGACGAAGGACAGTCGTTTGCAGTCATTGTTGACTATGCTCATACCCCAGATGGCTTGGAGAACGTATTGCGGACGGTGAAGGAATTTGCTGAAGGACGTGTGATCTGTGTATTTGGATGTGGTGGTGACCGAGATCGTACGAAGCGGCCTCTAATGGGCAAAATTGCAGCCAAGTATAGCGATATCGTATTTGTCACTTCCGATAATCCGCGGACAGAAGATCCCGATCTGATTCTCAAGGATATTGAACAGGGCCTCATTGAAGATGCTATTCAACCTGATCGTTATACGATGATTGTGGATCGGCGCCAGGCGATTCATGAAGCTATTGAAATGGCAAGCCCTGCCGATGTAGTATTGATTGCGGGCAAGGGGCATGAGACCTATCAAATTATCGGTACAACCAAGACGGACTTTGACGATCGGATCATAGCGAAAGAAGCGATAAGGGGCAAATCCAATTGATAAAAAGAACATTGGCACAATTGGCCGAGATGTGTGGAGGAACACTAACTGACGTTGCTGCTTATGGTGATGTTGGTGTTGAAGGTGTATTTACAGATTCGCGTAAGCCGGTTCAAGGCAGTCTCTTTATCCCTCTTGTTGGCGAAAGGTTTGACGGACACGAATTTGTGCAAACCTGTGTAGAGAAGGGCGCTGCCGGGGCATTATGGCAAAAGGATCACGGAATTGCACCTCAAGGTGCTGTGATTATTGTGGAGGATACCCTGGTTGCATTACAGGAGCTTGCATCATCCTATTTAAGAGAAAACAAGGCCGCCGTTGTAGGCATTACAGGCAGCAATGGTAAAACAACAACAAAGGACATTGTGGATGCCATTCTGTCTACAACGTTCAAAGTGCATAAGACCCAAGGCAACTTCAATAACCATATTGGTTTGCCACTTACCGTACTTAGCATGGAACCGGACACTGAGATTGTAATTCTGGAGATGGGTATGAGCGGCCGAGGGGAGATTGAAGAATTATCTTTAATTGCCCAGCCGGATGTCGCAATCATCACGAATATTGGAGAATCCCATCTACTTCAACTGGGATCTCGATTGGAGATTGCTCGGGCAAAAGTTGAAATTGCTGCTGGTATGAAACCAGGTGGATTGCTGATATACAACGGCGACGAACCGTTGATTGAGCAGGTTCTGGCAGAGCCAGCGACTAAGCTGCCTGAAGGACTTCAGCGGTATACATTTGGCTTGCAGACGGATAACGATGATTATCCTACTGGAATTATGAATGCACAGAGTGGGGTCACGTTTACCACCAAGCAGTCTGGAGAGGGCGCTCTTACACTGCCGTTATTGGGAACACATAATGTGGTCAACTGTCTTGCTGCATTAGCGGTTGCCCGTCATTTTGGAGTGGCTACTGAACAGATTGTAGCAGGACTGTCACGTCTGAAATTAACCGGCATGCGCATCGAGATTATTAACGGCGTCAGTGGTTTGACCATGCTTAATGATGCTTACAACGCTAGTCCAACCTCCATGAAAGCCGCTGTGGATGTGCTGGAGGGTCTCAAGGGGTATCGGATCAAAGTCGCCGTGCTCGGTGATATGCTAGAACTGGGGCCTCAGGAGCATGAGCTCCATCGGGGAATCGGTGAATATATCACACCGGACAAAATGAATATGGTGCTGGCTTATGGCCCTTTATCTGCGAGTATCGCAGAAGGAGCAAGACAAAACATGCCAGCAGAAGCCGTACACACTTTTGAGAGCAAGGAAGAATTGACCCGATATCTACTGGAGAATCTCCAATCCAGAGATGTTGTCTTGTTTAAGGCCTCCCGGGGCATGAAACTGGAGGATGTGGTCGAAGCGCTAAAAATAGATCCATTACAGAATAGAGTAGACTAGAGGGGTGAACCCATGGATTTTCAGGTATTACTGTTAACAATCGGTGTTTCATTTATTTTGGCGGTGATTGCTGCACCGCTCTTGATTCCATTGCTGCGTCGAATGAAGTTCGGACAGCAGGTTCGGGAAGATGGGCCACAGAGCCATCTGAAAAAAAGCGGAACACCTACAATGGGCGGAGTAGTTATTTTACTCGCGTTCACATTGGCCTTTTTGAAATTTTCAGCGGTCAAAAACACGGACTTTTATGTCCTGCTGGTGGCTACACTCGGCTTCGGTCTGATCGGTTTCCTGGATGACTACATCAAGATTGTATTCAAACGTTCACTGGGGCTGACGGCTAGACAAAAGATGATTGGTCAGTTGTTCTTCAGTGCAGTGATGTGCTACTTACTGATCCAGAATGGACACAGTACAGCCATATCGATTCCGGGTACATCAGTCTCCTTCGACTGGACGGGATGGTTCTACTATCCGTTTGTGGTATTCATGATGCTTGCCATCACGAATGCAGTTAACTTTACCGATGGTCTGGACGGTTTGTTGTCCGGCGTGAGCGCCATTGCATTTGGGGCATTTGCCATTGTGGCGATGCAGGCAACATCCATGCCAGCAGCAGTATGTGCGGCGGCGATGATTGGTGCGGTACTTGGATTCCTGGTATATAACGCACACCCGGCCAAAGTGTTTATGGGAGATACAGGCTCACTCGGAATTGGTGGTGCGATTGGTGCCGTCGCCATTGTGACGAAGACAGAACTTCTTTTTGTCATCATTGGCGGTATTTTCGTCATCGAAATCCTGTCCGTTATCATTCAAGTAGTATCTTTCAAAACTCGTGGCAAACGCGTATTCAAAATGAGCCCGATTCATCATCACTTTGAACTGAGTGGCTGGTCGGAATGGCGAGTTGTCATTACTTTTTGGGCGGTAGGTGCCATTTTGGCCGCTCTCGGACTTTATCTCAACAAGGGGTTGTAAACAATGAATCATCCTGAATCATATCGTGGACAACAAGTGGTCGTGCTTGGACTGGCCAAGAGCGGCGTGCAGGTCGCCAAAGTACTGGATCGTGCCGGCGCAATCGTTACAGTTAATGATAAAAAAGAGAGAGAACAGTGTCCCGAAGCATCCGAATTGGAGGCTTTGGGAATTTCTGTTGTATGCGGAGGACATCCGGACGACCTGATTCATAGTGATGTGAAGCTTGTAGTCAAAAATCCGGGCATTCCTTATCAGGCACCTCCTGTGCAACAGGCACTTGCCTTAGGCATAGAAGTGGTGACTGAGGTGGAGGTAGCTTACCATCTATGCGCTGCGCCTATGATCGGGATCACGGGCTCTAACGGGAAAACAACCACAACAACGTGGGTAGGCAACATGTTGGAGCTTGCCGGATTGAAACCAATCGTTGCCGGTAATATTGGAACGCCATTGTGTGAGGCGGCAGAGCAGGCTTCTGCGGATAACTGGATGGTGGTGGAGCTTAGCAGTTTCCAACTGAAGGGCACATCCGATTTACGTCCGCGCATTGCCAGTTTGCTAAACGTGGCGGAGACTCATTTGGATTACCATGGGGACATGGATGATTATGTGGCTTCCAAAGCCAAATTGTTCTCCAACCAACAACCGGAGGATGTGGCTATCCTGAACTGGGATGATCCGGTATGCCGCGGACTTGTTCCTTATATCAAAGCAAGACTGCTCCCATTCTCGCTGACAGAGAAGCTTGAAGCAGGGGTATATGCAGATCCTCCATACGTGGATGGGGAAGAGGATGATGTGAAGCGCCAGGTGATCTATGCAGACGGTGAGGGCAACCATCATGTCATTATTGATGTGGAAGACATCGGACTACCAGGACGATTCAATGTGGGAAATGCATTGGCAGCAGTAGCTATTGCTGTGTCCGCTGGCGCCGACCCATCTGTACTTGCTGCGCCTCTGGCTGACTTCAAGGGGGTTGAACACCGTCTTGAGTATGTACTTGAACATAATGGAGCGGGCTATTATAACAATTCCAAAGCGACCAATTCCAAGGCAACTGTAATGGCGCTGAACTCCTTCAAGGAACCGGTCGTGCTCATTGCCGGAGGACTGGATCGTGGTTCAGACATGATGGAATTGCTGCCATTGTTCCAGGAGCGGGTGAAAGCTGTGGTTGCTCTTGGAGAGACACGAGAGAAAATTGCCAAGGTCGCGGAACTGGCGGGATTAAAGCAAATTAAGGTCGTCGATAATGAGGAGGACGCTGCCCGGACGTTAACCGCTGCCGTGCAGGAAGCTTCACAGTTTGCAGCTCCAGGTGATGTTGTTTTGTTATCACCGGCGTGTGCAAGCTGGGACATGTTTGCTTCCTATGAAGAGCGGGGACGCATTTTTAAAGAGGCGGCGCATAACTTGTAAGTAGGGGGGTGGAAAAGCCCCTACTTCCATGCAAGGGGTGGCCTCCTGATGAAACAGACGCGACCGGCGCCGGATTTCTGGCTCCTAATTTGTATTCTGGCATTGCTTGCCATCGGCATTATTATGGTATACAGTGCGGGCTCGGTGCTTGCTTTTCATGACTATGGTGATTCATTTTACTTTGTCAAAAGACAGCTGCTGTTCGCCGGACTTGGACTTGCTGCCATGTTTGTTACGGCAAATGTGGACTACCGGGTCTGGAGAAAGTATGCAAAGCCTATACTGATTGCCTGTTTTATAATGCTGATTGCGGTGCTGATTCCTGGCATCGGAGTGGTTCGCGGAGGGGCAAGAAGCTGGTTGGGCATTGGCTCATTCGGCATACAACCTTCAGAATTCATGAAACTGGGGATGATCCTGTTTCTGGCTCATTGGTTAAGTAAGGAACCCGGCAAAATCAAAACGTTTACGACGGGGCTTCTGCCACCGCTCGGTTTGATTGGTTTGGCCTTTGGTATTATTATGCTTCAGCCCGATTTGGGGACAGGCACAGTAATGCTGGGTGCATCAATGCTCATTATTTTTACAGCAGGATCACGGATGAAGCATCTCTTGCTTCTTGCCCTAGGCGGTGTAGCGGGATTTGCCGCGTTGATTGCGGCAGCTCCTTACAGATTGCAGCGAATAACGGCTTTTTTGGATCCGTGGTCTGATCCACTTGGTGCCGGATATCAGATTATTCAATCTTTATATGCGATCGGCCCGGGAGGACTTGCCGGCTTGGGGCTGGGTATGAGTCGGCAAAAATACAGCTATGTACCCGAGCCACAGACGGATTTTATTTTTTCCATTTTGGCAGAAGAGCTTGGCTTCATTGGTGGAATGATTGTATTGTTGCTGTTCCTGGTCCTGGTGTGGAGAGGGATGCGCGTAGCGATGACGGTACCAGATGCTTTTGGCAGCCTTTTGGGCGTAGGCATTGTGGGTATGGTGGCTGTGCAGGTCATTATCAACATTGGTGTCGTGATCGGGCTTATGCCGGTTACGGGAATTACACTGCCGCTCATCAGTTATGGCGGTTCATCTCTGACCTTGATGTTGACAGCGTTAGGCATATTATTGAACTTATCCCGTTATGCGAGGTGAATGTACGATGCGAGTCGTTCTAAGCGGCGGCGGTACCGGTGGGCATATCTATCCGGCCGTTGCTATAGCAAGGCAATGTGAGGCGGAGAATCCCGACTCGACATTTTTATATATCGGTGGTACCCGTGGGCTGGAAAGCAAACTGGTGCCACAAGAGAATATTCCGTTTCAATCGATTGATATTACAGGTTTTCGCCGGAAATTGTCTTTTGACAACGTGAAGACTGTGATGAGATTTCTGCAAGGTGTACGTAAAGCCAAGAAAATGCTCAAGGAATTCAAACCCGATGTTGTCATCGGTACGGGGGGCTATGTGTGTGGACCTGTCGTATATGCAGCAGCCAAACTAGGTATTCCAAGTGTTATTCACGAGCAGAATGCCATTCCCGGGTTAACTAATAAGTTCCTTACCCGGTATGTAGATACGGTAGCTGTTAGTTTTGAGGGTTCGGAGAAAGCATTCTCTGGAGCTAAAAAAGTTGTGTATACCGGCAATCCAAGGGCTACAACGGTAGCTCAAGCCAGCCGCGATCGTGGATTTGCGACATTGGGTGTACCCATGGACAGCCGAGTTGTTCTTGTGGTTGGCGGTAGCCGTGGTGCGAAAGCAATTAATAAAGCCATGGTGGATATGGCACCGATGCTGGCCAAGCTTGAAGATGTGCATGTGGTCTACGTGACTGGTGACTCATATTTTGATGAAACGCGTGAAGCGATCCGCAGTTCCCTTGGAACGATGCCAAATCATCTACATGTGCTGCCTTATGTGCACAACATGCCTGAGGTTCTTGCATGCACGTCGCTGATCGTAAATCGTGCAGGGGCATCATTCCTTGCCGAGATTACCTCTCTAGGTATTCCATCTATTCTGATTCCGTCACCTAACGTGACGAATAATCATCAGGAGGCGAATGCTCGTACGCTTGAGGGTGGCGGTGCATCGCTTACGATGCTGGAGAAGGATCTGACAGGCCAGGCGCTATATAAAGCGATTGCTGGAATTATGAATGACGAAGCGGCGCGCAAAAGGATGGCGGAAGCCTCCCGGCAACTGGGGAAACCTGATGCAGCCGAAGTGCTTGTGAGCGAGATTCGGCGTCTTGCTGCAGGGCGTTAATGTGCGTTTTGGGCGATTGTCACACACACGGCGGGACTGACATAAGATACCCTATAAATCGTGACAATCGTTCTATGGCGCCGCAACACGGCTTGCAGCAACGAAAACTGCCGTGCTCATCGGTTTTGAAGTAAAGGAGGATATTAATATGCAGCAGTGGATATCGTTACTATCCCAGAACAATGTCGGCAAAGTTCTTGAAAACGAGCCGCTAGCCAAATACACCACATGGAAGATCGGCGGTCCTGCAGATGCGCTGGTCATACCGGAAAACAAGGAGCAGATGGTCAATCTCATCCAATTGCTGCACAAACATCAGATCCCATGGATGCAGCTTGGACGGGGTTCAAACATGCTGGTGTCTGACAAGGGAATACGCGGAGTTGTCGTGAAACCGGGAGAAGGTTTTGATTATGCCGAGTTTCACGAGGGCGGGGTAACTGCCGGAGCGGCACATTCCTTTGTTAAACTCAGTGTTGTTGCTGCAAAGAAAGAGTGGACCGGTTTGGAATTTGGCAGCGGCATCCCCGGAACAGTCGGCGGAGCCGTATATATGAATGCTGGTGCCCATGGATCGGATGTGTCACGGATATTTCAATCTGCTGAGATTGTACTGGAGACAGGGGAATTGGTACGTTACAGCAAGGAGGACATGGAATTTGCCTATCGCCACTCTGTTCTGCATGACCGGAGAGGCATCGTGCTGGAGGCTACATTTGCACTACAGCAGGGAGAACGCAAAGTCATTTCGGAATCGATGGCCGCTTATAAAGACCGTAGACGCCGTACACAGCCACTGCAGATGGCGTGTGCTGGCAGCGTGTTCCGGAATCCCCCTGGTGATCATGCCGCCCGCCTGATTGAAGCAGCGGGGTTAAAGGGTATGATTCAGGGAGGCGCACAGGTATCCACCATGCATGCCAATTTCATTGTCAATACAGGCCAAGCAACAGCAGAGGACGTTATCACCCTAATGCAGCAGATTCAGAACACTATATCATCTCAAAACGGTATTAACCTGGTACCGGAAGTCTTCGTAGTGGGTGAACGGTAAACCCCGGAGGTGATACATTGGACAAATTGGTGATTGAAGGCGGGAAACCCCTCTCAGGATCCATACGCATCCATGGAGCAAAAAATGCCGCTTTACCGATCATGGCCGCAAGTTTGTTGGCAGACGGAGAAGTTACGCTGCACAACGTTCCACACTTGCTGGACATCGAAGTGATGCTGTATATCCTGGAACGACTTGGATGCACGTGTCGGCATGAACAGGGAACAGTGACGATAGATACATCGTCCATCCGGTCATATGATGTGCCTGAGGATCTCATGAAGCAGATGCGTTCTTCCATTTTTTTGATGGGACCATTGCTGGCTAAGTTTGGGCAAGTATCCGTGTACCAGCCAGGTGGCTGTGCCATTGGGGAACGTAAAATTGATCTTCACCTTCGGGGCCTTGAGGCGCTCGGAGCTTCGATTGAAGAGCTGGATCAGCAGATCATATGCCGCGGGCGCAAGCTGGTGGGAACAGACATTCATCTGGATTTCCCCAGTGTAGGAGCCACAGAAAATATTATGATGGCTGCCGTTACAGCTGAGGGTACAACAACGATATTTAATGCAGCCAGAGAACCAGAGATACAGGATCTGCAACATTTTCTGAATGCGATGGGTGCACGAATTATCGGTGCTGGAACGGATACCATCACCATTAATGGTGTGGAGAAACTCAAGCCTTGCTCTTATGAAATTATACCTGATCGGATCGTTGCAGGAACGGTGATGATTGCAGCCGCAGCAACGAGAGGGAATGTAACGCTTACACACTGCAATCCGGCCCATCTTACTTCCCTTATACATGTGTTGAAGCGTACTGGTGTTCAAATCACAGTCTGCAATGATATAATGACGGTGAGCTGTATGAGCCGTCCCAAATCAGTAGACCGCATTGTGACTTCTCCGTATCCTTCATTTCCAACAGACCTGCAGTCGCAAATTATGGTGCTGCTCAGTCTGGCCGACGGTTTCAGTGTGATGAAGGAAACGGTATTCGAGGGTCGGTTCAAACATGTGGATGAGCTGAATGTCATGGGAGCCGATATCTCGGTAGACCTGAATGCAGCTTTTATCCGTGGCGTTCCCCGGTTGTACGGGGCTACAGTGGAAGCAACCGATCTGCGTGCAGGTGCAGCACTAGTTATTGCTGGCCTTGCTGCCCAGGGAAAAACGGTTGTGGAGCAAGTGCATCATATTGATAGAGGGTACGATCGTATCGAGAAGCTCTTTCAGAGTCTTGGAGCTTCGGTTGAGCGACAGTCCCCCGTTTCGAAGCAGCTGGATTTTGCCAATTAACGTCCTTTGAGTCCCCTTCTTAAGGGAAGGGGGCCGGAGGCTTTGTGGAGCGCGACCTATGCCTAAAAGTCAAATTCCGGTTCTGAAGAAGAATCGGCCCAAACGAAACACAAGCCGTAAAATTGTTTTTATTCTCTTACTTCTTTTTATTGTATTACTTGCAGTACTTTTTTTTCGTTCTTCGATGAGTCGGATTTCGGCAATTGAGATTACGGGTAATGTATACACAACGACTTCAGAACTGCTGGAGAAAAGTGGTCTGAAGGAGGGCGAACAGTTTTTTGGGACAACCTCTGCTGATGTGATTGAGCGACTGAAAACGATCAAGGCTATATCAACCGTAACTGTGGATAAACAATTTCCAGGGACTATTCTTATCAAGGTGCAGGAATATCCAACGGTTGCGTATGAACTTGGTTCTGACGGTACGCTAAAAGCCATACTGGCAAGCGGGACAAGCTTAACGGTCCCTGCCACCATTGGCGTTGCGGTTGAGAAACCGATTTTGACCCAGTGGAAGGCGGATGATCCGCTCAAGGCCAAGCTGAGTGAAGAGTTGGCCAAGATCCCGAATGAACTAACGACGGATATTTCAGAGATTATTCCGAATCCTACACCTTCTTTCCCGGATCAGATTCGGATGTATACCAAGTCACAGTTTGAAGTGATTACAACCGTTTCTCTATTGTCCGATAAGGTAGAGTATCTCAATCAGGTCATTGAGACGGAACGTCCAGGGAAAATCACGATGCTGGAGGCCGATACGTACGTGCCTTTCATTCCGGATAACCCGGAAGAAGATGCTGAACCAGGAGCAACTCCCTGATTTCCGCCTTTATTCGGTTGAGCAGTATTCAAAACCAGGCGGGATCGGGGTTTAGCCCCTTTTATCCAGTGAAAGTTGTTCTTTCTGAGACGAAGAAAAAATGATACACTTGAACTTATGGCACTTGAGTTGCCTCCTTCTTTTTTCTTCAAGGTTTTATGTCTCGCAACCAGATCTTGGCACCCAAAAAAATTGTAGAAAAAAGAGGGAAAGCCTAAAGTGTGTTGAATATATTTTAAGAGTGTTTAAACCCGAACGTATTTTACTATTTGGAGTCAGGAGGTGCCACAGACTTGAGCAACAATGACATCATTGTTAGTTTGGACATCGGTACATCCAAAATTCGCGCTATTATTGGGGAAATGAATAATGGAACCTTTAATATTATTGGAGTTGGATCTGCCGACTCGGAGGGAATTCGCAAAGGTGTAATCGTAGATATCGATCAGACGGTGCAATCGATCCGCAATGCAGTGGATCATGCAGAACGTATGGTAGGTATTCAAATATCCGAAGTGTATGTTGGAATCTCGGGAAATCATATCGGACTGATGAGCAGTCACGGTGTCGTGGCAGTGTCTAACGAGGATCGTGAAATCGGAGAAGAAGACATGGAACGGGTGTTGAAAGCAGCCGAAGTGATTGCGGTTCCACCGGAACGGGAAATTATTGATGTTGTCGCCAAGCAGTATGTTGTAGATGGCTTGGAGGGCATACAGGACCCCCGTGGTATGATTGGTGTTCGTCTGGAAGTAGAGGCGACCATCATTACGGGTGCAAAAACCGCGATACATAATCTTTTGCGCTGCGTGGAAAAAGCGGGTTTGAAAGTAAGTGATTTGGTACTCATGTCACTTGGAGCAGGTCAGCTGGCATTGTCCAAGGATGAAAAAACGATGGGTTCCGTGCTTGTGGATATCGGAGCAGGGGCTACAACCATCGCCATCTTCGAAGAAGACAGTCTCGTTGCAACTTCAACGCTGCCTATCGGCGGAGAGTTTGTAACGAATGACATTGCCTATGGTCTGCGCACATTAACAGATCAAGCCGAAAAGGTGAAACTGAAATATGGCTGCGCATGGCTGGATGATGCTGCTGCGGATGTCATGTTCAAAGTAACACGGATCGGCAGCAACGTAGACAAGGAATTCTCTCAAGAGGATCTGGCGGCTATTATTGAACCGAGGGTTCAAGAAATATTCCAGATGATTTCTCAAGAAGTGAAGCGTCTTGGTTACAATGATCTTCCTGGAGGTTATATACTAACGGGAGGTACGGTCTCTATGCCGGGTGTTCTGCAGGTAGCTCAGCATGAGCTTGCTGCTTCGGTACGAGTTGCGGTGCCGGATTATATCGGTGTGCGTGACCCTGGCTTCACGAGCGGAGTCGGCATTTTGCACAGTGTAATTCGCAGTTTGCGTATTCGTCCCTCGAGCAACAACGGCGGTGGAAATAACAACAACAATAATAACAACAAAAAACCGACCAACCGTCCTAAGCCGAATACGGCCCAGGAATCGGAGCAGAAACCAGGTCTGTTCGAACGGCTGAAAAATATGTTCAGCGAATTTATATAAAAGGTTGAATCCATTTCATACAATTCTTGAAGCCGTCTGAATGCGCTGGTTCTAAAATAAACGCTTTCGTTCGTCGATATATGAAATTGATTCGGTTCAATCAAAAATTGGACGGGCCATCCATGCACATTGAGGGGGAGATGGAATAATATGTTGGAATTTGATTTCGAGATGGAGAGCTTGGCTCAAATTAAAGTCATCGGTGTAGGCGGCGGCGGAAGCAATGCAGTCAACCGTATGATCGAAAACGGTGTACAAGGTGTAGAATTTATTACGGTAAATACGGACGCTCAGGCGTTGCACCTCGCGAAATCCGAGCATAAATTGCAAATCGGTGATAAATTAACCCGTGGTCTTGGCGCTGGTGCCAACCCGGATGTAGGTAAAAAAGCAGCGGAAGAATCCCGTGATTTGATCATGAACACCTTGAAAGGTGCAGACATGGTATTTGTTACAGCGGGTATGGGTGGCGGTACGGGTACAGGCGCAGCTCCGGTTATTGCCGAAATCGCCAAAGAGTGCGGCGCACTTACCGTGGGTGTAGTTACTCGCCCGTTCACATTTGAAGGACGTAAACGTTCCAGCCATGCAGAGCAAGGTATTGAAGCTCTCAAGGAAAAAGTGGACACGCTGATTGTCATTCCAAATGATCGTTTGCTTGAGATTGTAGACAAAAAGACACCAATGCTTGAAGCGTTCCGTCAAGCAGATAATGTATTGCGTCAAGCCGTACAAGGTATCTCTGACTTGATCGCTGTACCGGGTCTGATCAACCTTGACTTTGCAGACGTCAAAACGATCATGCACGAGCGTGGATCTGCGCTGATGGGTATTGGTGAATCGACTGGCGAGAACCGTGCTGCAGAAGCGGCACGTAAAGCCATCATGAGTCCTTTGCTTGAAACATCCATCGAAGGTGCACGCGGGGTTATCATGAACATTACAGGTGGCATTAACCTGTCCCTGTATGAAGTCAATGAAGCAGCTGAGATTGTTACGTCAGCTTCTGATCCGGAAGTGAACATGATCTTTGGTGCCATCATTGATGAGGATCTGAAGGAGGAAATCAAAGTCACGGTTATTGCGACTGGCTTTGAAGATAAACCTGCTCCCCCACCACCAGGACGTAAACCCGCTCCAGCAAGTGAGCCTGCGGATAACCGTTCCCCGAACTTGCGTCCGTTCGGAAATCAGCCGAGCAATGATCAGCTGGATATTCCGACATTTTTGCGCAATCGTTCACGTAATAATAACAACGATTAATACGATAATAGATTTCATTGAAGACCCGGTGCTCCTGATGGAGCAACCGGGTCTTTTTTGTTTTTTTTATTATCCTATCACATCGTATTGAACAAATTCTGAACAACTACTCTGAGTAATTCCGACAAAAAAAGTTGGAACGATCCCCCCATGATTAGACAGACTTTGAAAAGTGAGCTCCTTATACTTGTGAATATGCTCATGAATATCGGGATAACGTTATTTCGATATGTTGCGCGCAGGCAGGTGAAGAATGTGGTTGTATATGTGGATCTTATTTTTTTGACGAACCTGTGTATTGACGGTGCACTCATCGGACTGACGGCCTGGATGCGCAAAACGAAGCTGGTCTGGTGGCGATGGTTGCTGTCCGCGATCGTGGGTGCGCTGTACGTTGTCATGATGTTTGTGCCGGAGTTTGATTTTATGTTCACCTTTTTGATCAAGTTTGGATTGTCTCTGGTGATGCTGAGTATTGCATTTGGGTTTAAGGGTCTTCAGGCATTTATGAGGACCTTGGGTACCTTCTATGTAATCAATTTTGTCGCCGCAGGGGGAATTCTGGGTGTGCACTACATGCTGCAAAGCTCTGGGGAATTGTTCAACGGCATTTGGTTTACAGCATCAGGTGGAATGTCTTTTGATTTGAAAATTGCCTTCTGGTTCACGTTTGTCGTCTTTTTTGCCGTGCTTTTTCTATTCAAAGCCGTACAGGGCTCCAAACGAAAAACAGACCGAATGACAACGTACTTGGGTAAAGTGGAGGTTTTTATTGATGATGTGACTATTTCTTGTACAGGCCTTCTGGATACAGGAAATCAACTCACAGACCCCCTTTCACGTATGCCCGTCATGGTAATGGAAGTATCGTTATGGCAAGACATGCTGCCTGCTGCTTGGAAGGGAAGGTTGAAGGATGAGGCGCCGGACAACCTTATCATGGAGCTCGATCAGGAGGACTTCCACTGGCAGGATCGTTTAAGGCTTGTACCCTATCGAGGCATTAACAAAGGAACTGCGTTTATGCTGGCGATGAAGCCAGACCGGGTGAAGGTAACGATGGATGAGATGTGTTATGAGACGACAAAGGTATTAATAGGGTTGGACGGGGGCGTACTGTCATCCGATGGAAAATACCAGGCCGTGATTCACCCTGAGCTTGTGCAAGACGCTGCTTCTGCGCAGTCTACGGCTATCTCTGCGGGAGCAACAGAAAAGCCGCTGAATGTGGTATAGGAGGAACGTACATGCTTGTAAAATGGAAACTGGTGGCGCAGCTGCAGTACTATCGTTTATTATTTCTGCTTGGGTTGAAAAGTGAAGAGATTTATTATATCGGAGGCAGTGAGGCGCTTCCGCCCCCATTAACACGTGAAGAAGAAGAGTTTTTGTTGCAAAAGTTGTCTTCAGGAGATTCCGCGATCCGTGCCATGTTAATTGAGCGGAACTTGCGACTGGTTGTATACATCGCACGTAAATTCGAAAATACAGGTATTAATATCGAGGATCTGGTCTCCATCGGTGCGATTGGTTTGATTAAAGCCGTTAATACGTTTGACCCGGAAAAGAAAATTAAGCTGGCAACCTATGCTTCCCGTTGTATCGAAAATGAAATTTTGATGTACCTGAGACGTAACAGTAAAATTCGTACAGAAGTTTCTTTTGATGAACCACTCAATATTGATTGGGATGGAAATGAACTATTATTATCCGATGTACTCGGTACTGAGAACGATACAATCTATCGGAATATCGAAGAACAGGTAGACCGGAAGCTTTTGCATAAAGCATTGGAAAAATTAACCGAGCGGGAGCGAATGATTATGGAGCTTCGCTTTGGCTTGACGGATGGGGAAGAAAAGACACAAAAAGATGTCGCCGATCTGCTTGGAATCTCCCAATCCTATATCTCTCGTCTCGAAAAAAGAATCATTAAAAGACTCCGCAAGGAGTTCAACAAGATGGTCTGAACAGGAGCATTTTTCATAATGGGTATTAATGGCAAGGATGCCAAGTGCGAATAAAAAAGCCTGCCCCGGAGATAATGTACATTAATGTTTCTCCTTGGGAGGTAAATCACGATGACCCGAAACAAAGTCGAGATTTGTGGCGTGGACACCGCAAAATTGCCTGTCCTCACCAACACAGAAATGCGGGAATTGTTTCATTCCCTTCAGCAACACCATGATCGCTCAGCAAGAGAGAAATTAGTGAATGGCAACTTGCGTCTCGTACTCAGTGTCATTCAGCGCTTTAACAATCGGGGAGAGTTTGTCGATGATCTGTTCCAGGTTGGATGTATTGGCCTGATGAAAGCCATTGATAATTTTGATTTATCCCAGAATGTCAAATTTTCAACCTACGCGGTGCCGATGATTATCGGTGAAATCCGTCGATACCTGCGCGATAATAACCCAATTCGGGTATCTCGCTCATTGCGGGACATTGCTTATAAAGCACTTCAGGTGCGTGACAGCCTGACGAATAAAAATTCCCGTGAACCGACGATATTCGAAATTTCTGAGGTACTAAATGTGCCGAAGGAAGATGTGGTTTTTGCATTGGATGCCATTCAGGACCCGGTTTCGCTCTTCGAACCGATCTATCATGATGGTGGAGATCCGATCTATGTGATGGATCAGATCAGTGATGACAAAAACAAGGATGTGTCCTGGATTGAGGAAATTGCACTGCGTGAAGCGATGCATCGTCTCGGTCAAAGGGAGAAAATGATTCTGTCGATGCGGTTTTTCGAAGGAAAAACCCAGATGGAAGTGGCTGATGAAATTGGTATTTCCCAGGCGCAGGTATCCCGTCTGGAGAAATCAGCGATACAACAAATGCAGAAACATGTGAAGTCGTAACAAGGGGTTAGCGAAGAGGCGATCAAAGGGAAGTGACATTCCTTTGATCGTCTTTTTGCTTTTTGGATTTCGACATCAGAGATATTTGGATTTGTTCGGTTTCCTTTCCTTCGAAAAAGAGGACATTTTTCGCGTATGAAACATATATTGTATAGAAGCGGAGAACGGGCAGAAGCGGATTAATCAGGGGGCGGGACCAAATGAAAGTGAACACAGGTGAAGCGGTGGGTAGCGGGATGAAAATTTCGGATTTTCAAACCAAAGATGTTATTAACATTACGGATGGAAAACGTCTGGGTCAGATTAGCGATTTGGAATTGGATCTGAAGCAGGGCCGAATTGAAGCGATTGTTGTGCCAGGTTACAGTCGTTTTATGGGGCTGTTTGGCGGGGGGACGGATCTGGTCATCCCTTGGAGAAACATTGTGAAGATCGGTTCGGATGTGATTTTGGTTAAAATGGATGAAATGAAGGAAAATAACTACGATGAGCGCGACCGTGAAGCCCGCTTGTATGACGAACAGAACGGCCGGATGGACCGGGTGGAACGTATTGAACGTTTGAATCGTAACCAGCGCCGAACGATATAACCGAGACAGAACGGGGTTCATTTGGTACACTGGAAGTTGTGAGGTGAGAAGATGGAACCGTTTATTTTGGATAAGGAAATACGGTCGGGAAGCCAGAACTCAAATTGGGGTCCTGACCCGTTGTTATTATATGTGGAGCCGTGGAAATTGCAGTTTAAGCATATGAAAGCCGGTTTTACGACAAGGCAGGGTGGTGTCGGAAGCACACCTTACGCCAGTCTCAACTGCGCATATCATGTGGGTGATGATCCGGCTGACGTGCTCAATAATCGCAAACTTGTGGCTGAAAAGCTGGGTTTCCCTTTGGAGTCCTGGACTTGTGGAGAACAGGTACATGGTAAACATGTCGCTGTAATCACGGCTGAAGAGCGGGGCAAAGGTTTGCTGGATCGACAGTCTGCAATACAGGATACGGATGGGTTGGTCACTAATGTGCCTGGTGTGCTACTGACTTCCTTTTATGCAGATTGTGTACCCCTTTATTTCTATGACCCCGTACAACAAGCGGTGGGGCTTGCTCATGCCGGATGGAAAGGTACAGTTGCCGGTATAGCCGAGTCGATGGTCGAAAAGATGGAGCAAGAATATGGAAGTCGCAGACAGGATATCCATGCTGCAATAGGTCCCTCCATTGGGGATTGCTGTTATGAAGTGGATGAAGCGGTTATGCAGCATGTACGGGTTTGGCTGGACCACTCCTCGGGTAATGATGAATACAAGAACTCTGCATCCAATCAAGTATATCGACCTGCCGCAAATGGCAAAACGATGTTAAACTTGAAAGAATGCAATCGACACATTATGATGAAAGCAGGAATATTGCCGGATCATATCGAATGTACAACTTGGTGTACAAGCTGCAATCCCGAGCTATTTTTCTCGTATCGTAAAGAAAATGGCATTACCGGGAGAATGGCGAGCTGGATTGGGCTGGAAGAGAGGTGACCCTCTGTGTCATTGGAGGAGCGTATACAACTAGTAAATCAGAAGATCGAAGCCGCGTGTCAGCGCAGTGGCCGTCAACGTGAAGATGTGAATGTGATTGCTGTCACGAAATACGTCTCACTTGAAACAACGGGAGCTGTGCTGGACCACGGTCTTGAGCATATTGGCGAAAACCGCTGGCAGGATGCACAAGCGAAATGGGAAGCATTCGGTCAGCAGGGAACCTGGCATTTTATCGGTCATTTACAGACGAATAAGGTGAAGGACGTCATCGGTAAATTCCGTTACATACATTCACTGGATCGTTTGTCCCTGGCCAAGGAGTTGGATAAAAAGGCGGCGTCTCTTGGCATCCAGGTGGAAACATTATTGCAGGTGAATATTTCGGGTGAAGAAAGTAAGTATGGCTTGCAGCCTGAACAGGCGAGTTCCTTTTTGCGTGAAATCAGTTCGTTCAACAACCTGAAGGTCATCGGCCTGATGACCATGGCACCCCATGAGGAAGATCCAGAGCTTACACGTCCCGTATTCCGCGGACTGCGTGAGCTTAGAGACCATTTGAATGGACAAGCTTTGACAGCGGAGCCATTGACCGAGTTGTCGATGGGCATGTCCAATGATTTTGAAGTGGCGATTGAAGAAGGGGCAACCTGGGTTCGGCTTGGATCGATTCTCGTAGGAAAAGAGGAGGGTTCGCAATGGGCGTAATGAATAAGTTTATGAATTTCCTCGGGCTTCAGGAAGAGGAAGAGATTGTGGAACGTGAGCGTATGGCGGCACAAGAGGAACATGATCCTGATCAGCAGGAAGCTGAAACCTCAAGTCTCGATAAACGTAGAAACCAAAGGGGTAATAATGTGGTGAGCATTCATTCCCAGAAAAATGTTAAAGTCGTCCTTTATGAACCGCGTTCTTATGACGAAGCACAGGAGATTGCTGACCATCTGCGCTCCCATCGTACAGTTGTCGTTAACCTGCAGCGGGTACGTCAGGATCAGGCTTTGCGCGTCATTGATTTCTTGAGTGGCACAGTGTATGCACTGGGCGGCGGTATTTCAAAAATTGGCGGCAACATTTTTCTCTGTACGCCAGATACGGTTGAAATTCAGGGTTCAATTACGGAAATACTGGCTGACAGCGAGCAAGATTATAACAGAATGAGGTGAGCCACTTTTGTATCAGATTGAAAGCGTGTTGTACACGTTATACCAGATTTACTTTTACATGGTCATTGTCTACATATTGATGTCATGGCTTCCCAATGCACGGGAGAGCTTCATCGGTGAATGGCTAGGTAAGTTTGTAGAACCATATTTAAGACCTTTCCGCCGATTTATTCCGCCTTTGTTCGGTGTGTTGGATATTTCACCGATTGTGGCGTTGATCGTTCTTCAACTCGCGCTTAATGGGCTGATCTCCGTCCTCCGATACTTTGTATATTAAGGTAGGGTGAACATAGATGAGCGGTGAGATTTACGAGCATTTTAGTCATGATGAGCGGGATTTTGTGGATAAAGCCTCAGACTGGGTTGAACGGGCAGGTAAGTATCATGACATGAAGCTAACTGACTTTCTTGATCCCAGGCAGGTCTTTATTTTACAAACACTTGTGAACCGTCGAGATGATGTACAGATTCGTCTGGATGGTGGTTATGAAACAGCTGAACGTAAGCGTGCGCTGATTGCACCGGATTATCGGTATCTGGACGATGAGGATATGGGTATGCAGGTGATGAGCATTACGTCTGACGATCAGAAAATCAAAGAGCTGGAGCATGGGGACTATATGGGTGCCCTGCTCGGGCTTGGCATGAAACGTGGCAAGATCGGTGATATTCAAGTGCTGGAGGATGGATGCCATACGGTGGTGGCGTCGGAAACCGGCGCTTTTTTATCGCTTCAACTGAATCAGGTGCACCGGGTACATGTGTTTACGGAGCTGTTGGCACTGGATCAGCTGAAATGGTCCGAGAGTAAACTGGAGACGATGGATATTACTGTCGCTTCACTGCGTTTGGATGGCATCTGTGCAGATGTGTATCGGCTTAGTCGCAGTAAAGTTCTCGTTCCGATCAAGGCTGGCCGCTGTCGTGTGAATTGGAAAGTGGAGGAAGATCCGTCCAAAGCGCTTAAGGCGGGAGATGTGGTATCCATTCAAGGATTTGGTCGATTCAAGGTGATGGAACAGGATGGGTTGACTAAAAAGGGACGCTGCCGCGTAAAAATCGGCAAATTTGCCTAAGTGTGTTGCAGGAAAACCCGCTTTCTTGTCGAAATGTTTAAGGTAAAGGTGCAAAAAACATTCGGTGTTTCCGATATACATTAAAGTGCAAAGGTTGATATGACCGCCAAAGGATCAGAGTCTGGTCCTGCATTCCGTATTCGTGCCAGGATTGGGCATCACATATACGGCCCCTTGGGTGGAACCCATATGCTGCAAACCTTCTCAGTCCGGGAAGGAACTTTTACAGGAGGTGGACAGCATGCCATTAACGCCGCTGGACATACACAACAAGGAATTTTCCCGACGCTTGCGCGGGTATGACGAGGATGAGGTCAATGAATTCCTGGATCAAGTCATCAAAGATTACGAAGGCGTCATTCGCGAAAACAAAGAGCTGAGCAATCAGTTGCTGTCCGTTCAGGAGAAGCTTGATCATTTTGCAACGATTGAAGAGACGCTGAGCAAAACGATCATCATTGCGCAGGAAGCTGCAGATGATGTGAAGAACAATGCGAAAAAAGAAGCACAGTTGATCGTGAAGGAAGCCGAGAAAAATGCGGACCGGATCGTAAACGAATCTTTGTCTAAATCACGCAAAATTGCTTTGGAAGTCGAAGAGCTGAAAAAGCAGGCGTCCATCTATCGTGCCCGTTTCCGTACACTTGTGGAAGCACAGCTTGAATTGTTGACTCAGGATGGTTGGGAAGCGCTGGAGAGCCGGGAGCAGGAAGTCCGTGACCGTGAGCGGGAAATGAAGGAAATTTATTAGTCTATCCGCCTGGTTGACTTTTGCCTGTAAAGAGGCTATAACTATATTCATAATGAATAGTGATTCCATGACGGGTTCAGTACGTTATGATCTCATCCCTCAGAGAGTTGGCGTCTGGTGCAAGCCAATGGATGAGTTATAGCCGAATATCTCCCCGGAGAAGTGACGCTGAAGCGGTGAAGGATTGGCCGTGTGTAAGCGAAACCGTGAGCCGAACGTTATATCGGCACCCTGCTGTAGTTAAGCGGGGCATAAGCGCTGTTGATGACAGAGCATACCCAATTTATATTGGATGTGGTTTGTGATGAACAGAATTAGGGTGGTAACGCGAGCATAACCTCGTCCCTTTCCAGGGATGAGGTTTTTTTGTGTCCAAAAAAAGGCGAACGTGCATGAGGCCGAAGGTCTCTCAAGGAGAGAGCCGACCGCCGGAAGAGCGAAGCATCCGGCAACTGGGGTTTCGCTAAGGCGAAAGTACATGAGGCCCGAGGTGCCTCAAGGAGAGAGCCCGCCGCCGGAAGAGCGAAGCGTCCGGCAACTGGGGTTTCGCTAAGGCGAACGCCCATGAGGCCCGAAGGTGCCTCAAGGAGAGAGCCGACAAGCCTGAGGAGCGAAGCGTCCGGCAACTCCGTTCTCGCGGTAAGGCCCTGCGGCGTTCCCGAAGGGGACAGCCGCATGAGGGCCGACTCCACCATACACACCCTCGCCAACGCCGCCGCAGTTCCCGCCAAAGACAACCCATTCCGGGTGTCCAGAGGGCGGAGCGCCTATGGGGTCCCCCTTGGTAAGGGGGATTTAGGGGGATTGAAACGCTGTTTGTGGACGGTCCACAACTATATCTCGAAAGGAAGATTATCATGCAACGAGTTGACGTCAAAGAGAAAGCACGTGCAAGAGAACTACGTGTGTTAAACAAATGGAAAACCGAGAATACATTCAAAAGATCCATCGAAAACCGGGAAGGCAAGCCGAATTTCGTATTTTACGAGGGACCACCAACAGCCAACGGTAAACCACATATCGGTCACGTACTGGGACGAGTAATCAAGGATTTCGTGGGACGTTATAACACGATGAAGGGTTACCGCGTCGTTCGTAAAGCGGGCTGGGACACACATGGTCTGCCTGTAGAACTGGGTGTTCAGAAAAAGTTGGGCATCTCCCACAAGTGGGAAATCGAAGATTATGGCGTGGAAAAATTCATTAACGAATGTAAAGCGAGCGTGTTCGAATACGAACAACAATGGCGCGATCTGACGGAAGGTATCGGCTACTGGACCGACATGAATAATCCGTATATCACACTCGACAACAATTACATTGAAAGTGTGTGGAACATTCTGGCGACGATTCATGAAAAAGGCCTGCTGTATCGCGGTCACCGTGTGAGTCCTTACTGTCCGTCTTGTCAGACTACACTTAGCTCCCATGAGGTAGCCCAGGGGTACAAAGACGTGAAAGACCTCAGTGCTACAGCCAAATTCAAGTTGGATGACAGCGGCGAATTCGTGCTTGCCTGGACAACAACGCCTTGGACATTGCCTTCACACGTTGCGCTTGCCGTGAATCCGGATATGGACTACTCCCGTGTTCGTCAGGACAATGAAGTGTACATCATGGCGACTAACCTTGTTGAGAAAGTCATGAAGGATGCCAAAGGTGAATATGAAATCATCGGTGCGTTGAAAGGTTCTGACCTGGTTGGCAAAACGTATGATCCTCCGTTCAATTACGTGCAGGCTGAGAAGGCAAACATCATCCTGGGTGCAGGTTTTGTAACCGATGCAAGTGGTACAGGGATTGTACACATGGCACCAGCACATGGTGAAGATGACTATCGTGTATGTCGTGAGAATGGCATCAGCTTTGTGAACATGGTGGACCTGGAAGGCAAGTTTGTGCCACAGGTAACTGATTTTGCCGGACGTTTTGTTAAGGATTGCGATATTGATATCGTAAGATACCTGTCTGAAAAAGGACGTTTGTTCAGCAAAGAAAAATATGAGCACAGCTATCCGTTCTGCTGGCGTTGTGATACCCCACTTCTGTACTATGCAATGGACAGCTGGTTTATCCAAACAACAGCAATCAAGGATCAGCTGATCGCCAATAACAGTGAAGTAGACTGGTACCCAGGCCACGTTCGTGACGGGCGTTTCGGGAAGTTCCTTGAAGATCTCGTAGACTGGAATATCAGCCGTGACCGCTATTGGGGAACGCCACTGAACATCTGGGTATGTGAAGAGACAGGTGAACAATTCGCTCCGCATAGCATCGCTGAACTGCGTGCTCGTGCCATCGGCGACGTGCCTGAGAATCTGGAGCTGCATAAGCCGTATGTAGATGACGTCAAAGTCATGAGCTCTTGTGGCAAATATGAAATGAAACGTACACCGGAAGTGATCGATGTCTGGTTCGACAGCGGCTCCATGCCGTTCGCCCAGCAGCACTATCCATTTGAAAATAAAGAAATATTCGAACAGCAATATCCGGCAGACATGATCTGTGAAGGAATTGACCAGACACGTGGCTGGTTCTACAGCTTGCTGGCTGTATCTACACTTTTGACAGGCAAAGCACCTTATAAAGCGGTTATGGCAACAGGCCACGTTCTCGATGAGAACGGACAGAAGATGTCCAAATCCAAAGGTAACGTTATCGATCCTTGGGAAGTTATCGAAGAATACGGTACAGATGCATTCCGCTGGGCTTTGTTGTCTGACAGCGCACCTTGGAACAGCAAACGTTTCTCCAAAGGCATCGTGGGCGAAGCGAAATCAAAAATGGTGGATACGCTGGTCAACACCCATGCATTCCTGACGCTGTATGCTACGATTGATGGATTTGATCCACAGGAGCATCCGTTCAAGTTGTCTTCACACAATCTGGACCGCTGGATTTTGTCAAGACTGAACAGCCTGATTCTCGTTGTAGAAAAAGCGCTGGCTGTTAACGACTATCTGAACTCTTCCAAAGCCATTGAAGCGTTTGTAGATGAACTCAGTAACTGGTATATCCGTCGTTCACGTGACCGTTTCTGGGGTAGCGGATTGACAGAAGACAAACTGGACGCTTACCGTACACTTACCGAGGTGCTGGTGACTACTGCCAAACTCGTGGCTCCATTCACACCAATGCTTGCAGAAGATATCTATCTGAACCTGACTACCGGTGAGAGTGTGCACATGGATGATTATCCGGTTGCCAATGAAACGCTGATTGACTTGAATCTGGAGCAGGATATGGAGACAGCACGCCGAATCGTGGAACTTGCCCGTAATGTCCGTAACGAAACAGGAATCAAGACACGTCAACCGTTGTCCGAACTGATCGTTTCTCTGGATAAAGGCTTCGATCTGGCAAGTTATGAAGAGATCATCAAGGATGAGATCAATGTCAAAACTATTCGTACCGAGCATGATGATGCGGATTTCGTTGATTTCACTTTGAAGCTGAACTTGAAAGTAGCGGGTAAAAGGTACGGTAAAAACGTAGGCTTCCTGCAGAATTTCTTCAAGGGAATGTCAGCAGATGAGACGCGTAAAGTGGTGACAGAAAATCTTCTGAACGTTGTTTCTCCGGAAGGTGAAGAGCTGCAAGTGACGGGTGAAGAACTGCTGGTGGAGAAACAAGCCAAATCCGGTTTTGCCTCGGCATCCGGCTATGGTCTGACGGTAGCTCTCAATACGGAGATCACAGCAGAACTTGAACAGGAAGGTTGGGTCCGTGAAGTCATTCGTGCAGTTCAAGACACACGGAAGAAGCTGGATCTGCCGATTGAGAAAAGAGTACGTTTGACGCTGGATGTAGACTCTTCTTTACAAGAAGCAATTAAGGCCTTCGATCATGTGCTGCGTGAGAATGTGCTCGTTACCGAAGTTACCTTCGGAACGAATGCTTTAATGCAACGCATTGAAGCTGGAGGCAAAGCCATCGGTGTTTATATCGAGGGGTAATGCAGTAATTCTCACGTAAGGCGTTCCTGGAGAAAGGATTGCTCTGTCAGACTTTAACGGGGACAGAGTAACTCTATTTCAAATAGGACAGTATATAGAGACAGACATGCCAACGAGCCTCAGATGCAGGAGATCAATCCTGTGTCCTGGCTCGTTTGGTTTTTCAGCAAATGGGCAATGATTTCTATTGTGCAGACCATTCTATATACATCAAAGGAACTGAGTAAATTATGAACGAACAGGATACCCAATCGCCATCTAATTCAGAATCCACGACGCATTCCAAGAATGCGGAGGACAAGATTGAAGAACTTCACAAGCTCACTAACCGGCTCGCGAATGAACTTGAACGTTCACGAATCGCACAGTATACGGAATTACTGAACCGGCCGTGGAAGCTGATCGGACTTAATCTGTTGTCTGGCGCCGCAAGGGGCGTGGGGATTGCCATCGGTTTTACTTTTTTTGCAGCAACGATTATTTATGTGTTACAAGTGCTAGGCGCGCTTAATCTGCCCATCGTGGGTGATTACATCGCAGATATTGTACGGATTGTGCAGCGACAGTTGGAATTAAACACTTATTAGGTTACCCGTAGGTTAATACGAGTCATCTGACTCGACATCCGGTTCTAACAGACCTTCGCCTTCGCGGTTCTCCAGATACTGTCGATATTGCCGATTGCGCACGATGGAAACGTCATGACCGTATATATCGGTTGCAACAAAGCTCTCATATGCCTCAACGCATCCCTCCACTTCGTCAGTGGCTTCAATCGCCATAACGTCATAACTGTCGATGTCGCGTCCCTCAGCCATAGCGGGAGTATTGGAGGTACCCCAACTTTCAACAATCTGCCATGCGTCTTCGCCATCAAAACCGTTCTGGTCATCACGTTCATCCAGGCTTGTGCGGCCAAAGGCAGGGGCGAGGAATTCTTCCTCGACAGGACGATTTTCAGAGACAACCGTTTCAGGTTGATGCTTTTTGCAGTATTTGGTGTAAGGAACAGCTTGCATGCGTTCATAGGGGATAGGTTGCTGACACACAGCGCAAGTTCCATAATGGCCTTCTTCGATGGAATGCAGGGCAGAATCGATGCGCTCCAATTGAAATTCATCATGCTCCAGCAGGGAAATATCTTTTTCGCGCTCATACATCTCGGTAGCTACATCACCTGGATGGTTGTCAATCGGTGATAATTCACCTGTCTGAAGCTTCATGGAATCACCAAGACCATAATGTTCGTTCTGCTCCAGTCTATGTTCAATATCGCGCTTTTCTGTTATCAATTGGGAACGTAAGGATTGCAGTTGTTTGGCAGTGAAATGTGACATCATTTTCCCCTTTCTGTTCCGTATGAACTCCGGATTTTAACTCTGTTGTAGGATGTACCATTTGGTGCAGAATTACAGAAGGGAAATGTTATCGTTTTTGCCATCCAGGCTGCGGCTAACCGCGTCGTGGACGATTTCCAAACAGCTGTGCTACAATGAACAAGTCTGGCGTAAAGCCTGGTATCGTTTGGAAAAGACAAGAACGGAGTGACAAACAAACGTGGTGTATTATATCCTCGCTTTTATCGTATTTTTAGTCGATCAGGGAACGAAGTTCCTAATTGCAACCCGGATGGAACTTAGAGATGAAATTCCGGTGATTGGCAATTTCTTTGTCATCACATCACATCGTAACTCAGGTGCAGCTTTTGGTATTTTACAGGATCAACGCTGGTTCTTTATTGTGGTTACACTAGTTGTCGTGGTGGCTTTGGTTTGGTATTTACAAAAGGTAAAAGATACTCCGCACAAATTGCTGCCTGTAGCGCTTAGTTTGGTACTTGGGGGAGCTATTGGTAACTTCCTGGATCGGGCTTTGACCGGAGAAGTGGTGGATTTTATCCAGCTTAATTTTGGTAGCTATACGTTTCCCATTTTCAACATAGCCGACTCAGCGATCTGTATCGGTGTGGTACTGATTATTGTAGAAACGTTGCTTGAAGGACGGCGCGAGAAAGCAGCCGCAAAGGTCGAAGGGAATGAACATCATGAGTAAATCGCAAAATGAAGAACAGACTAACGGAGACACGTCAACGCATGACGATGAACTCTTGAATGGCAATGATCGTATGGAATGGACGGTTGCTGCTGAACATAATAAAGAACGAATTGACAAATATATTACAGAATCCATGGATAACGTATCGCGCTCCCAAGTTCAATTGTGGATCGGAGACGGATTTGTAACGGTGAACGGGGCTAAAGTCAAAGCTAACACCAAATTATCTGAAGGCGATCTGGTAGAGCTTCTGATCCCTGAACCGACGACTGTAGAGATTATTGCTGAAAATATCCCACTTGAAGTGGTATATGAAGATAGTGATTTGATCGTTATCAACAAACAGCGTGGCCTTGTTGTACATCCAGCACCAGGACATACGTCAGGAACACTTGTTAATGCACTGATGTATCACTGTAAAGATCTCTCAGGCATTAACGGCGAACTGCGTCCGGGTATTGTGCATCGGATTGATAAGGACACATCAGGTCTAATTATGGCTGCCAAAAATGATCGTGCTCACGCCTCGCTGGCCGCTCAACTCAAAGAGCATAGTGTGAATAGACGATATATTGCACTCGTTCATGGGCATCTTAGCCATGATCAGGGTACGATTGATGCACCAATTGGTCGAGATACCAATGATCGCAAAATGTATACCGTTACAGAGCGTAACAGTAAACATGCGGTCACGCATTTTACCGTCACCGAGCGCATCAATGACTACACGTTGTTGGAGCTGAAACTGGAGACAGGGCGTACCCACCAGATTCGTGTTCACATGAAATTTATAGGTCATCCGCTTGTTGGTGATCCGACGTATGGTCGTAACAAAGGAATCAAAATGCAGGGACAAGCCCTGCATGCCGCGATTCTCGGTTTTGTACATCCAACGACCGGAGAATACCTTGAATTTACAGCTCCGCTTCCGCAGGATATGGAAGATGTTCTGGCCTCACTGCGTAGCCGCTGACAGCTCGAGAAAGTACAAATGTTCGGATAATTTGTCCATGGTTTTGAACGCGCAAATGCTTCATATTAAAGTGTAGAAATTTGCGTCAAATGAGGAGATGAACAAAATCATGAGTATCGATAAATATCAGGAAACGTACATTCAGACTAATTTTGCCGACCGTATTGGCGGCTCCAACTATGGTAAAGACACCAACATCTATAAATTCGAGAAAATCAAACGTGCCAAAGCTTCGGCTAAAAAAGATTTTCCCAATGTAGAACTGATTGACCTCGGCGTAGGTGAACCGGACGAGATGGCAGATGCAGGCATCGTAGCTGCATTGGCGGAGCAAGCCTCCAAACCGGAAAACCGTGGTTACGCGGATAACGGTATTCCTGAATTCAAGGAAGCGGCAGCTGCTTACCTGAAAAATGTATTTAATGTTGAAGGTATCGATGCATCAACTGAAATCGTGCATTCCATCGGCTCTAAGCCAGCTTTGGCGATGATGCCTTCTTGCTTTATCAATCCAGGTGATGTAACGATTATGACGGTGCCAGGGTATCCGGTTATGGGTACACACACCAAATACCTGGGTGGTGAAGTATTCAATATCCAGTTGACCAAGGAGAACAATTTCCTGCCAGATCTGTCGGCTATTCCAGAAGATATCGCGAAACGTGCGAAGTTGCTCTATCTGAACTACCCGAATAACCCGACGGGGGCGAGTGCTACCGTGGAGTTCTTTACGGAAGTGGTTGAATGGGCGAAGAAATACAGCGTAGTCGTTGTGCATGATGCTCCATACGCAGCACTGACATATGACGGCAAAAAACCGTTCAGCTTCCTGTCTGTACCTGGTGCGAAGGATGTGGGCGTGGAATTGCACTCCTTGTCCAAGTCCTATAACATGACAGGCTGGAGAATTGGTTTTGTTGCAGGTAACCCGCTTGTTGTTAAAGCATTCAGCGACGTAAAAGACAACAATGACTCCGGTCAGTTCATCGCGATCCAAAAGGCTGCTGCTTATGGATTGAACCACCCGGAAATCACGGAAAAAATCGCTGAGAAATATTCCCGTCGTCACGACCTGCTGGTAGCTGCACTGAACGAGCTGGGCTTCCAGGCTGAGAAACCTAAAGGTTCCTTCTTCCTTTATGTTGAAGCTCCAAAAGGTATTGCTGGAGGCCGCCGCTTTGAATCAGGTGAAGACTTCTCCCAGTTCCTGATCCGTGAGAAACTGATTTCTTCGGTGCCTTGGGATGATGCCGGTAACTTTGTTCGTTTCTCCGTTACCTTTGAAGCTAAAGGGGAAGAGGAAGAGAAACGTGTTATCGCTGAAATTAAACGCCGCCTGAGCGACGTGCAATTCGAATTTTAATTGAGTTCACATAATCATAATGATGTAGAGAAAAAAGAGACCGAGAACGGTCTCTTTTTTTATGCAAAAAAATATAAATTCTTCCTGTAATCCCTTTACAAAATTATACAAGCAACATATGATTAGATCTTTACGTTATTTATATAAGTCAGAAGTTGCTTTTGAAGGGAGTTATGGAAATTGTTATCATCACGTACCAGTACCGTGTCTACACCTGCTGCAGGGACAGGCAATACCATTTCAGGATTGCTTAAATTATTGAGGCCAAAACAATGGACCAAAAATTTGTTGTTATTTGCCGCTCTGCTTTTTTCTTTTGAGGAGATTCGCACAGAGACCATTCTATCGACTTTACTAGGTTTTATTTTATTTAGCCTGGTTGCAGGCTGCGTTTATATTTTAAACGATTATGTAGATCGCGATAGAGATCGTCAGCATCCCGTGAAGATGTTCCGTCCCCTTGCTTCTGGACAGGTTAATCCGGCTCACGCCTTGCTGTTTGGAATTCTGTTATTGATTCTTTCGGTCGGTACAGCCTTCGTAATGAACCCGTTATTCGGAGTGTTATGTATTGTTTATTTCCTTTTGAATGTGTCGTACTCATTTGTACTGAAACATCTCGTTATTCTGGATATGATGACCATTGCGGCAGGGTTTGTGCTTCGTGCGATTGCGGGCGGTGTGCTGATCCATGTACCATTTACGCCGTGGTTTCTCATCTGTACGATGTTGCTGTCCCTGTTTCTGGCCATTGGCAAACGTAGGAATGAACTTACCCTGCTTGAGGGAAATACCGGTTCCCATCGGAAAGTATTAGATAACTATTCGATTACGTTATTGGATCAGTTCAATACCATCGTCACAACGGCGACCATTATCAGTTATTCGCTCTTTACGTTCACATCCGATCGCACCATTCATTTAATGTGGACGATTCCTTTGGTCATATACGGCATGTTCCGTTATCTGTATCTGATTCATATGAAGAATCAAGGTGGTTCGCCTGATCGAGTTCTATTTGAGGACAAGCCCATCTTGATCACGGTTATTTTGTATGTCATAAGTGTTATTTCGATTTTTGCTATTTTTGAATAAAAGTTTGAGTTTGGAAGGTAGAGGGGGATCAGGGTGAAAAGCACTAAAGTCGCCATCTTTGATATTGATAAAACGATTATACGCAGAGATTCCATGTTCCAGTTTGTACATTACGGCGTTCGGCGTTACCCATGGCAGGTATGGAGATTGCCTGTAATTGCATTTCATACCGCGTTGTTCAAGGCAGGTCTGATGACCGTTGAGCGTGTCAAACGTTCCTATTTCAAAAGCATCGAGCGCATGTCCGAAAAAGATCTGGAGCATTTTTTTGATACACGATTGCGTACTGCCATTTTTGCTGAGGCAAGTGTAGAGATGCAGCACCGTAAGGAAGCAGGTTATCATGTTTTGCTGGTGACCGCATCACCGCATGCCTATATGAAATATTTTAAAAATTTTCCCTGGGTGGATCATGTCATTGGTACCGATCTGGTTCGTCACTCGAATGGCTATACCTGTAGGATTGAAGGCAGCAATTGCAAAGGGGATGAGAAGGTTCGCCGAATTCAGGCCTATCTGGATGAGAAAAAGATGGTGATTGATTATGATCAATCCTGCGCCTACTCCGACTCCCTATCCGATCTTCCAGTGATGCAGTTGGTGAGTCAGCGATACTTTATTAACAAGCATGTGCCAGAGATGGAGGCATTGTCGTGGGGGAGATAAAAGGGCGCCATACAGGCAAGCTGTTGATGCTTGTCTCCGCTTTTCTTACAGCGACGGGCCAACTGTTCTGGAAGTGGGGACTGACCGAGTGGGTCTATTTGTGCATCGGTTTTCTCTGTTATGGACTGGGTGCCATTTTGATGATCAAGGCTTTTGCTTTGGAAAAGCTGTCTGTGGCCTATCCTTTGATGTGTGCGAGCTATGTGTTTGCGCTGATCTATGGATACTTTTTGCTAGGAGAAGAAATTACGGTGCAGAAGCTGGCCGCTGTTGTGCTGCTTGGAATCGGGGTGACGTTGACCAGTGTTGATCGATAGCTGGATGATTGCTGTACTGATCGCAATGACCCTGTGTGGAGCAATGGGGGGAGGGGGTTTGAAAGCCTACGCCATTAGCCGCAAAAAGCTGCATGTTCTAATGGGGCTTGGATTCTATGGTGCAGGTGCGCTGCTGAACATTGTATTGTTGAAATTTCTTCCCTTAACGGTTGTGCTGCCTGCCAATGCGTTAACGTATGTGTGGACGCTCATTATAGCGCGCTTTGCCTTTAAGGAAACAGTGGGTCCTTTGCGCTGGATCGGTGTCGCTTGTATTATGGGTGGGTTGTGCTTATTGGTTTTCTAGAATAATTGAAACTGGATGTGAACGCATGAAATTTTTGGACTACATATTTTATAATCGCAGGACCAATTGGACGGCATTTTGCCTGTTTGCGGGTTTTGCTCTTTTTTACGCTCTCATGAATGGACCTTACGTGACGTACATTGCGAATCAAGCAGATCTTCTTGGTTCATACACGCCATTTAGTACGACACAGTTCCCACTTAATTTATTTAACTTCGATCCTTCCATGTATTATGGAGATAACAGTTCTTCGGTGATTCATCCGTTAATTTCATTCCTGGCGGTTACACTTGAAGCAGGTGCTCAACTGTTGGGCGGAAATTGGTTCTTTCTTGTCCTGCAGTCCCTTGTGAATGCGGGTTCGGTTGTACTGGTATTTCTGTTTTTGAGTCAAAAAGATAAACAAATCACTACACCGTTACTTTTCGCTTTATTGTTCGGTTTCAGCTCCTATCTGATGTTTACCGCGTTGATTCCGGATTCGTATCCGTACGTACAATTTGTTATCCTATTCTCTGTGCTGTATATGCAGTACACCCGTGAACGCAAAGATGTTCGTTACATCCCGAATGCGCTGCTGGCATCCATCAACTTTGGGCTGACATCGACGAACATTGTACCGCTTGCGGCTGCCATGTTTTTTAATTTGCGTACGTGGCGTAACAAGTCTGGTTGGAAAAAGTATATCGGGATTATGGCACTGGCTGTTGCCTTCATTGTAGTATTGACAGGGATACAGTATATCGCGTTTGGCGGTCGTAGTTGGGTCAGCAATTGGCTGCTTGGTATTCAAAATGGGGGAACAAGCTATGCCACTCCATTCCAGTTCGCAGTTCATTGGAAGGCTTTAAGCTTACTAACGATTAATCCAATGCTGTCACCGAAAGTGCACTTGCTGGACCCGGGCATGGTCGCGTTTGTAACGGATTTATCCCGTTCCAATCCGATCTATGTTCAGCTCACGGGTATTTTTATTCTGCTGCTGGCGCTCACTGGGTTTATTAAAGGCATCCGTGAACGGGAAGTGTGGACACTTGTGCCATACATTCTGTTTGCATTTTTACTTCATATCGTTGTTGGTTTTGGGCTGGCGGTATTTCAATACGATATGTACCTGTATGCAGGACACTATCTGTTTGCGTTTTTCCTCCTCGGTGGGGGCTTCGTCATCGATCTTCGTCCGGGGCTGGGTAAAAAAGTGCTAATAGGCTTGATCATGCTATGTATTCTCGTCACCGCAGGGAACAACATCTATCGGCATGTAGAAACATTAACAACCATTAAGCAGTCCTATGATCAGTTGGAACAGGAACGTACAGTGAATTAATCAGAGATTTTAATTATCTATATAATGAGACAAGGCCATTGGACTGTAAATCCAATGGCCTTGTCTTGTTTGGCATGATTCATTCGATATGTGCATGTTGGTTTAAACAAAAGACCCACTGCGTTCATTACGCAGAGGGTCTCACGGACGAGTTTAAGCGATAATTTTGGTCTTCTTGGCATTCTCGGCTGAACGTTTGGTGAGACTGCTGAGTGGACGTTTCAAAGCGAGTGCAACGATGAGACTCAGTGCGATGAACATGCACAACCACAGAATATCCTTGATGGCAGTCGACCACAGGATGCCCCCGACCGACTCACGCAGCAGGCTGATCGCATACGTGAAAGGCATGAACGGATTCAATGCCTGGAAAAAGGGCGATGTCATGCTGATAGGAAACGTACCGCCGGAGCTGGAGAACTGGAACACCATGAAGATGATCGCGATCCCTTTTCCGATATTCCCAAAAACGGACAGCAGGGTGTACGTTATGGTGACAAATACGGCACTCACCAGCATGGCAAACAGGACAAACCACAGTTTATCTGCGACATAGGTGCCGAGGATCAAAATATCTCCCAGGCTGACACAGATTGCCTGAAGCAATCCAATAGTCAGAAAAGTGGCAAGACGTCCAAGATACAACTCGTATCCCCGGAACTTGCCTTCTGGATTCTCAGCTTCGGCACGAAGCAGGGAAATTAGCAGCGTTGAGCCAACCCACAAGGACAGCACGCCATAAAATGGTGACATGGCTGATCCGTAATTCGGAATCGGGTAAAGCTGCTGTTCCTTGATTTGCACCGGACTTGCTAGAAAAGCACTCTCTTCTTCAATGTCACCGCGTAAAAGCTTGGCGAGCTCGGCAAACTGGTTATTGCCTTCAACTTCTCTAAGTTTGTCTGCTGCCTTGCTGATGGCACTTTCCAATGCTGGCAGATCATCACGTACAAGCGTGGCAACACGATGTACTCCTTGTTCGACCTCGGGAAGCTGATTTTGTACAAAATCGGATGCCTTGCCTATCTGTTTCTCGGCATTGGGCAGATCGTTCCGAACAAAATCAGCCGCTTCATTCAGCTTGGTCCCCAGCTTGGGCAGATCGTTTCGAATTAATGAAGATACTGTGTTCAAAGCTTGGATGAAGCCTTCACTTTTGTTCGCAAGTGTCTCCGATATCTCATGAATCTTAGATTGTATTTGAGGCAGTTCGCTCTGGATTTTTGTCAATTCAGTCTGCCCAAACGTAATGCCTTCTTTGGCTGATGCAAGAATGTCCGCAATATCCGGAATTCGATCTCTTGCTCCCTGTAGTGTATCTGCTGAAGTGGAAAGGATAGACCTCAGCTTATCCGCACCAGCCGCAAGAGCCGGCGATATTTCGCTCTCGTAGGTGTTCATGAAATTGCCAATGCCGCTGCTAATCTCCTTGGAGAGAGCATTTAACTGGGCGATGACGTCTGCGGGCGGAGTTGTATTGCGACGCAGAGCATCACTGATAATCCCAGCCAGGCGGATTTGCAACTGAAGTTTATCTGAAATGGTGTTCAGCTGCGTAATTTTATTAGCAAGTGGATGGCTTGGAAGCAAGTTGTCGATTTTGCCCAGTAGTTCTGCCATACTGTCGACGAGTTTTACCGCAATCCCCAAGCGGGCAGCGATCCGGTCCAGATCTTCTGCTGTCGGCAGTTTAGTAAGATCCGTATTCTGCAATTGCCCAAATACGTCTGACGCAGCGTTTGCGATTTGTTGCACCAACAGCAGGTTTTGCCGGATTGCCGGGCCTATGGCCTGAAATGCTTCTTCACTGGAATCCACAAACTGATTCAAGCCTTCGGCCAGCTCAATCCCGTTACCAGCGATTTGGGATACTTTGTCCAGATCTTGCTCTGCGGCGGTTACGATAGAGAGAGCCTTATCGGTTTTATCCAGGGCCGTTTGGATGACACCAGATACCTGACCAAAGTTCGCATCCACATCTTGAATACGTTCTACGGCTTTTTGAATATCGGGAATCCGCCCCTGAATAGCCAACACCTCGGATGCTGCATCATTAATTTGAGGCCAATACTCCTGTACCTTGAGCACATATTGTGCAGCTTCATTGATTTCGGGTAGTTTTTTTTCGATTTCGACGATCTTTTGAGCATCTTTTACGATACCAGGCATGGCTTTTTCTACTTCCAGTACCTTTTGACCTGCAGCTTGTATATCCGGAAGATTTTTCTCCAGCGTGAATATGCCATTCTCCATCTTGCGCAAAGTTGGAAGCTGGGCATTGATCTCAACTCCGGCTTCCTTCAATTTGGTTAGAACAGCCTGACTGACGGCTTCAGTGAAATTTTCATTGATTTGTGTTGTAATCGCAGATACACCAGAACCTGTGATTTTTGGAGCGATGGCATTAACCTTTTCATTAACGGTATAGATTACCTCTGGGCGCTCCAGCTTCCCGTCAACGATACCTGTAATTTTGGTTGAAAAGTCCCCAGGAATGAGCAGGCTTGCATAATACTCTCCTGTTTGCACCCCACGGTCAGCCTCAGCCTGGCTCACAAAAGTCCATCCCAGCTTTTCGTTCTGTTTGAGGCTGGACACCAGTTCGTCTCCAATATTGACATTAGTTCCTGCCACAGTTGCACCCTTGTCCTCGGTTGTCACCGCAATTTTAATCCCTTGGGTGTTACTATAGGGGTCCCATACGGACTTCACGTTAACCCAGTCATACACCCCGGGTAGTAAAATAATAGCCACAATTAGAAAAATACCTGTGGGAACCTTCAAAATATGCAACCAGTCTGTTTTGTAAACTTGCCAAATGTGACGCATAACTTCCTCCTAAATGTAAATAAATGTAGGTCTTATCTTATTTCTATGTCGCGTATTTGTAAATCCTTATGTATATCGGCTTTATTGAAGCATCAATGAATTGTTTCATGTTTATAAACTTTACCCATTTCACTGGGGACTAATGCAGAGCCTTCATGTATTCCGTGTTTCTGGGACGTTGAACTCTAAAATTAGAAGAGATGGATCATATTGAAAATACCTTTAGAACTTAAAATAGTTATGACAAAACTCATTGTTTGTTCCAAAGGGGGAGAGCTTTGTCTCAACTTGGATTATAGTCAGAGGATTATTTTGGTTGTAAGGTTCTCCGCAATTTCTTATGGATAAATATACAGAATTATTGTATAATTATGAATAACGAATGAAATGTGATGTGTTTGGATGTTTTTCAGCCGAACTGCTGATTCTAATTCTAAAGGGAATACAGTAGAGGAATTTCGCCTGTGATGTTGAGGTGTTGACAGAGGGTTGTCTTTCTGTCATAATTCATGAAGACAAACGGACATATTGAGTATAGAACCCTGTGAGGTCCTTCAATATGAACGACATGAATAGCACCTTTAAATCAGTCCCGTGAGACTGGCAAGGTAACGTGAACGATACATCGTTTTTTTGCTGCGGCAAATGAAGCGATGCATCCCGAGAGTAAACTTTCTTCAGAGCGGTCTGAAGTTCGGAGACTCCTTGCCAATAAACACGGCAAGGAGTCTTTTTTGTTCTCCTCGTCACGGGGCCATGATCTGAAAGGTAAATCCTGAGGAGGCTGAACGCATGAGCACAGAGACACATGTCATTATGGATGAAACCGCGATCCGCCGTGCATTAACACGGATTGCCCATGAGATTTTGGAGAAAAACAAAGGCATTGAGGGCTGTGTACTGATCGGTATTCGAACACGGGGTGTATACCTCGCAGAACGGATCGCCGCCAAGATTGAAGAAATCGAAGGTACACCGATCCCTTGGGGAGAGCTCGATGTGACCCCTTATCGCGATGATCGCTTGGATGAGAATAAAGCGAATCGCAAGGAACTGTTGACGATGACACCTGAATCACTTTCGATTCATAACAAAAAAGTGATTTTGTTCGATGATGTGCTTTATACCGGACGGACGATTCGCGCAGCGATGGATGCCCTGATGGACTGTGGAAGACCACAGAACATTCAGCTGGCGGTTCTCGCAGATCGCGGACACCGGGAACTTCCGATTCGACCTGATTTTATCGGCAAGAATGTGCCGACTTCCAAATCAGAGGAGATCGAGGTTGCGCTCATGGAAACGGACGGACAGGACGAAGTCAAGATCATTCAGAACCGGGGGGAACAAGCATGATGATTACACAACCAGCATTGAAGGACCGGAGCTTGCTTGGCCTCAAGGAACTTAGTCGCGATGAGATCGAATCCATTCTGAACAGAGCAGCACACTGGGAAGCGCAGAAGGAGAAACTGGTTCCTGTACTGGAATCCCACTTCGTAGCCAACATGTTCTTCGAGAACAGCACGCGTACTCGGTTCTCATTTGAGATGGCGGAAAAACGTCTGGGTGCACAAGTACTGAACTTCACGGCGGCTGCATCAAGCGTGGAGAAAGGTGAATCCATCTATGATACGGTACGCACACTGGAGTCCATGGGCATCGACGCAGGGGTGATCCGATTGAAACCTTCGGGTGTTCTGCAACAACTGGCTCAGAAAGTGAATGTTCCACTGGTGAACGCCGGAGATGGGAATAACGAGCATCCTACACAGGCGCTGCTGGATCTCTACACGATGCGGAAGGCTTTCGGTGAGCTGAAAGGTTTGCGTGTGTCGATCATCGGAGACATCCTACACAGCCGTGTAGCTCGCTCTAATCTGTGGGCCCTGCAAAAGTTTGGTGCAGATGTGCGCTTCTGCGCACCGCAAACGATGCAGGCACCGGAGCTCGCAGAACACGCACCTTATGTAGGTCTGGAAGAAGCTCTCGATGCGGATGTAGTCATGATGCTCCGAGTTCAACTGGAACGTCATAAACATGGCCTGATTACTTCGGCTGAGGATTATCGCGAACACTATGGATTGACGGAAGAACGGGCGTCACGCCTGAAACCAAGCACAATCATTATGCACCCTGCTCCTGTGAACCGAAATGTCGAGGTAGATGACGCGGTAGTGGAGAGCGCAGCATCGCGGATCTTCCCGCAGATGGCAAACGGTGTTCCAATCCGCATGGCGGTCATGGAACGTGCGATGAAACTGTAACAGGGTCTGGCTGTGGGTCATAGGCTGACGGGACGGAAGTTCTTATAGAGCAATGTGAGGGTACACGATAAAGAAAATCATCCGGCTTGTCTGGCAAGTCGGACAGAACCGAAGCGGAGGGCAATTATGCTACAGATTATAAAGAACGCGAACATCTTGAATCAACAAGGGGAACTTGAACGGAAAACGATCATTATAGATGAAGGAAAAATTCAAAAGATCGCTGGAGTGGAAGACGAAGCGGTACTGAAAGCAGAGCAATCAGCGCATAGCGTAACCGATGCTTCAGGCAAACTGGTCATTCCCGGTTTGATTGATATGCACGTGCATCTGCGGGAACCTGGATTCGAGCATAAAGAGACGATCGAGACGGGAGCCCGTTCGGCAGCACAAGGCGGTTTTACAACGATTGCATGTATGCCGAACACAAGACCGGTAACCGACAGCGCGGATGTCGTTAAGCTGGTTTTGGATAAAGCCAAAGAAGCCGACCTAGTAAAAGTACTGCCTTATGCAGCTATTACGAAGAATGAGCTTGGACGTGAACTTACGGATTTCGCCGCATTGAAAGAAGCGGGTGCTATTGGATTCACGGATGATGGGGTGGGCGTACAAAACGCTCAAATGATGAAAGATGCTATGAGCCTTGCAGCAAGCATGGATATGCCAGTCATCGCTCACTGCGAAGACGACTCATTGGTAGTTGGCGGATATGTGACAGAAGGCGAGTTTTCGAAGCGTCACGGTATCAAAGGTATCCCAAATGAATCCGAGGCCATCCACGTAGGCCGTGATATCCTGCTTGCAGAAGCAACTGGAGTTCACTACCACGTCTGCCACGTAAGCACGGAGCAGTCGGTTCGCTTGATTCGTCTGGCGAAGTCCATCGGTATTAAAGTAACTGCAGAGGTATGCCCACACCATCTGGTATTGTCGGATGAGGATATCCCAGGTATGGATGCCAACTGGAAGATGAACCCTCCTCTTCGCTCACCACGCGATGTGCAAGCTTGTATCGAAGGTTTGCTGGACGGAACGCTGGACATGATCGTTACCGATCACGCGCCGCATAGCGAAGAAGAAAAAGCAAAAGGCATGGAGCTGGCACCGTTCGGCATTGTCGGATTCGAAACAGCCTTCCCGCTGTTGTACACGAAGTTTGTGGAAACAGGGCTTTGGAGCCTGGACTTCCTCGTGAAACGCATGACAGCTGATCCGGCACGGGTATTCCGACTGGATACTGGCAAGCTGGAAGAGGGCGCACCAGCGGATATCACGATGATTGACCTGAACGAGGAAAAAGCGGTTGATCCTGCAACGTTCGCAACCAAAGGAAGAAACACACCGTTCACAGGCTGGAAGCTGAAAGGCTGGGCCACACAAACATGGGTGGACGGCAAAAGCGTGTGGAACAACACGGTACAACAGTAAATCAGTAACTTAGTAAATCCATAAATTTCACATCTTTAATTCTTTTACAACAACAAGTCTTTATAACTCTAAATCTACAACCTATACACCAATAACATCTTTAAAACTAACTCGAGGCAGACCATGCCGAGAGTCCAATATACGAAACAAAGAAAAGTTGAATAATGCTTTTGAACATGGACACTAACGTAACTGCGGAGTGGGCAGAAAGAACCCGAAGAAGTAAAGCGTTCGCCTTTATCACCGGATTACTCCATTTGAAGAATGGGATCAAAGTAATCCGGGGATAACAGCGATCAAAGGGTTTTCTGCCCACGGAGCCGCACCAAACGTAACGTCCCCCATGTTCAACTCAAAATATTCAACTTTGATAAACACAGAGGAGTGAAATGGGATGCAGGCACAGGCAAGATTATTGTTGGAAGACGGCACGCTGTTCACCGGGAAAGCATTCGGTGCTGAAGGTGAAACAACAGGTGAGGTCGTTTTTAATACGGGAATTACAGGCTATCAAGAGGTGCTTTCGGATCCTTCTTATTGCGGTCAAATCGTAACCATGACGTACCCACTGATTGGTAACTACGGCATTACGCGTGACGACTTCGAGTCGATTCGTCCGTTCGTACACGGTTTTGTGGTACGCCGTCATGAGCCGACACCAAGTAACTGGCGTGCGGAATACAGCGTAGACGATTTGCTTAAAGAGTATGGCATCGTTGGGATCAGCGAGATTGATACACGGATGCTGACTCGCCGGATTCGTCACCACGGCACAATGAAAGGAATTCTCACAACAGGATCGAAACCTGTGGAAGAGTTGCTGGAGATGATGGGAGACACCAGCATCGCTGAGCTGCGTAACCAGGTTCCTATGACTTCTACTCAACATGTTTACAACAGCCCGGGAACGGCTGAACGCATTGTATTGGTTGACTACGGTGCAAAAACAGGGATTTTGCGTGAACTCAGCAAACGTAACTGTGACGTTGTCGTAGTTCCGCATGATGTAACAGCGGACGAAATCCGCCGCATGAACCCGGATGGCATCCAGTTGTCCAACGGCCCTGGGGACCCGAAAGACGTTCCTCACGCGGTTAAAATGATCAGTGAACTGCTCGGCGAATATCCGATCTTCGGAATCTGCCTGGGTCACCAACTGTTCGCACTTGCGGCAGGAGCCGACACAGAGAAGCTCAAGTTTGGACACCGTGGCGGAAACCACCCGGTTAAAGAACTGGAGAGCGGACGTTGCTTCATCACATCTCAGAACCACGGTTACACTGTAAACGAAGAATCCGTGAAAAATACGGAGCTTGAAGTGACACATATCAACAATAACGATAAGACCATCGAAGGTCTGAAACATAAAACATTCCCGGCGTTTTCCGTTCAGTACCACCCGGAAGCAGCGCCAGGACCATATGATAACAGCTATTTGTTCGACCGCTTTATCGAGATGATTCGGGAACACAAGATTACTCACCCGCAACAGCCGCGTCAAGCCGTACTGGCAGCCGCAGTGAAAGGAGCACAATAACATGCCGATTAACAAAGATCTCAAAAAAATCCTGGTGATTGGTTCAGGTCCAATCGTCATCGGTCAAGCGGCCGAGTTCGACTATGCCGGTACACAAGCATGCCAGGCACTGAAAGAAGAAGGCGTGGAAGTTGTACTCATCAACAGCAACCCGGCTACGATCATGACGGATACCAACATGGCTGACAAAGTATACATCGAGCCAATCACACTGGATTTTGTAACGCAAATTATTCGTCAGGAACGTCCAGACGGTTTGCTGCCTACCCTTGGTGGTCAAACAGGTCTGAACATGGCTGTGGAACTGGCACGTGCCGGTGTGCTTGAACGTGAGAATGTTAAACTACTCGGAACTCAGCTCACTTCCATTGAGAAAGCGGAAGACCGTGACTTGTTCCGTGATCTGATGCGCGAGCTGGAACAGCCTGTACCTGAGAGTGTAATCGTAACTACACTTGAGGAATCACTTGATTTTGCGAATGAGATTGGTTATCCAATCATCGTCCGTCCAGCTTACACGCTTGGCGGAACAGGCGGCGGAATCTGTGCCAACGAAGAAGAACTGCGTGAGACAGTCGTAGCAGGTATTCGGTATAGCCCGATCGGTCAATGTCTGGTTGAGAAGAGCATCGCAGGCATGAAAGAAGTCGAGTATGAGGTTATGCGGGACAAAAACGATAACTGTATCGTAGTCTGCAACATGGAAAACTTTGACCCGGTAGGTGTTCATACAGGTGACAGTATCGTTGTAGCACCAAGCCAGACGTTGTCTGACCGGGAATATCAAATGCTGCGCTCAGCTTCCCTGAAAATTATCCGTGCCCTCAACATTGAAGGTGGATGTAACGTACAGTTTGCGCTTGATCCGCACAGCTTCCAATACTATGTTATCGAAGTTAACCCACGGGTAAGCCGTTCTTCGGCACTAGCTTCCAAAGCAACGGGATATCCAATTGCTAAGATGGCTGCCAAAATTGCCATGGGTTACACACTGGACGAAATCGTGAATCCGGTAACGGGCCAAACATATGCATGCTTTGAGCCAACACTGGACTATATCGTGAGCAAAATCCCACGCTGGCCGTTTGACAAGTTTATCTCAGCGAACCGCAAACTGGGTACACAGATGAAAGCAACAGGCGAAGTTATGGCGATTGGCCGTACATTCGAAGAGTCAATTCATAAAGCTGTTCGTTCCCTGGAAATCGGCGTACACCGTCTGTATCTGAAAGATGCCGAAACCCTTGATGAAGAAACGCTGAATGAGCGTCTGGTCAAAGCCGACGATGAGCGTATCTTCCTGATCGCTGAAGCATTCCGCAGAGGGTATACATTGCAACAGCTTCAAGATCTGACGAAGATTGACTGGTGGTTCCTGGATAAACTCGAAGGGCTGATCCGCTTCGAAGATCGCATTCGTGAGGAATCCGAATTGTCCTCCGAAACCTTGTATCAAGCGAAGCGTCTTGGCTTCACAGACCGTGCCATTGCTGAGTTACGTGCTGAAGGTCAACCAGGAGGTACGCTAACGAAAGAAGCTGAAATCAGAGCACGTCGTGAAGAGGAAAACCTTCGCCCAGTCTACAAAATGGTAGATACATGTGCAGCTGAGTTTGAAGCAACAACGCCATATTACTACTCTACTTACGAAACTGAGAATGAAGTCATTCCTTCAGATAAGAAAAAAGTAGTTGTGCTTGGTTCCGGTCCAATCCGGATAGGTCAAGGGATTGAGTTTGACTACTCAACAGTACACGCAGTATGGGCTCTGCAAAAAGCAGGCTATGAAGCAGTTATCATCAATAACAACCCGGAGACCGTGTCTACGGACTTTAATACATCAGATCGCTTGTACTTTGAACCTCTGTTCTTCGAAGATGTAATGAACGTTATCGAACAGGAACAGCCTGTAGGTGTTATCGTACAGTTTGGTGGCCAAACGGCAATCAACCTGGCAGCACCACTGCGTGCCGCTGGTGTAACGATTCTCGGAACAGATCTGGAGAACATTGATGAGGCAGAGGATCGCAAGAAGTTCGAGCGTTTGCTCTCCCGTCTGGAAATTGCACAACCAAAAGGAAAAACAGTCATTTCAGTAGATGATGCGGTTGAAACGGCTCAAAGTCTGGGCTACCCGGTACTGGTTCGTCCTTCCTATGTACTCGGCGGTCGTGCGATGGAGATTGTATACTCCGATGCAGAATTGCTGACATATATGGAGCAGGCGGTTAAAATCAATCCGGAGCATCCGGTCCTGATCGACCGTTACATGATGGGTAAAGAGGTTGAGGTTGACGCGATCTGTGATGGTGAAACGGTATTGATTCCGGGAATCATGGAGCATATCGAGCGCGCGGGGGTTCACTCCGGTGACTCCATCGCGGTTTATCCGCCACAACACCTGTCCCAGGATCTCAAAGAGAAAATTGTAGAGATTACAATCAAGATTGCAAAAGAACTGAAAACGATCGGTTTGGTTAACATCCAGTTTGTTATCCATAAGGGTGAAGTGTACATCATCGAGGTGAACCCGCGTTCATCCCGTACAGTACCTTTCCTGAGCAAAGTAACCAACATTCCGATGGCGAACTTGGCAACACAAGCCATTCTGGGCGTGAAGCTGAAAGACCTCGGATATGTGGACGGTCTGTGGCCTGAATCGGATCATGTTTCCGTAAAAGTTCCGGTCTTCTCCTTCGCGAAGCTGCGTCGTGTGGAACCAACGCTTGGACCTGAGATGAAATCCACAGGTGAGGTTATGGGTCGTGACCCGAATTACGCTAAAGCGTTGTTCAAAGGTCTCATCGGTGCAGGCATGAAGATCCCAGCCACCGGAGCAATCGTGGTAACGGTAGCCGACAAAGACAAAGAGGAAGCTGTTCCACTGCTTGAAGGTTTCTATAGACTGGGATACAAAATCATGGCTACCGGAGGTACGGCAGCTGCGCTTGAAGCAGCGAACATTCCGGTGACGACGGTGAACAAATTAAGTGAAGGTTCGCCGAACATTCTCGATATGATTCGCAGCGGCGAAGCAAACTTTGTGTTCAACACGCTGACCAAGGGCAAAACCCCGCAGCGTGACGGATTCCGTATTCGTCGTGAGGCGGTAGAGAACGGCATTGTATGTATGACTTCACTGGATACGATCCGTGCCCTGTTGATCATGCTGCAAACGATCAACTTCTCCTCTGAGGCTATGCCAGCTCTTGTACAATAAATAAGACGATTTGTCACTGATCAAGGACATCAGTCAGCCTTCGGGCTGGCGGGATGTCCTTTATATCGGGCAAAAACGGAAAAATCAAGCTTTTGGAAGGAGCGCTGGAATATGAATCACCCGAATTTCAACGAAATGGCTGGCCGTCTGATGGTGGCACTCGATTATCCCGGAGCAGAGCAAGCACAGGAATTGGTACAAGCCTTAGAAGGCATTCCCTGTTATCTGAAGGTGGGCATGCAGCTCTTTTACGCCGCTGGCCCGGACTTCATTCGCGAGCTGAAGTCGAAGGGGTACTCGGTATTCCTTGACGTGAAGATGCATGATATTCCAAACACGGTTCGTGGGGGTGCTGAAAGCATCACCCGTCTGGGAGTGGATATGTTCAATGTGCATGCGGCTGGAGGTACAAGCATGATGCGTGCTGCCCGTGAAGGTGCAGAGGCGGCTCTGGCTGCTGATCCTTCTCTTCGCAGACCTGAGATTATTGCGGTTACCCAGCTGACCAGTACCAGTCAGGAAACGATGAATACCGAGATCGGCATCCAGGGCAGCGTTGAGGCAGCAGTAGTCCGTTATGCAGGATTGGCCCATGAGGCAGGTCTCGATGGCGTCGTTGCTTCCCCGCTGGAAGTACCGGCGATCCGCGCAGCCTGTGGCAGTGATTTTCACACGGTCACACCAGGCATTCGTCCAGCAGGAAGTGGCCTCGGAGACCAGACTCGTGTCCTGACGCCAGGTGAAGCCATTACCAGAGGCAGCCATTACATTGTTGTAGGCAGACCAATTACGGGCGCTCCCAATCCGCGTGAAGCGGCAGAAACCATTTTGAAGGAGATGTTGAACGCATGATCGAACTTACAGAGATTCCCAACCATATCGCTTCCCAATTGTTGAAAATTAAAGCAGTGGCGCTGCGTCCGCAGCAGCCATTTACCTGGACATCCGGCATCAAATCACCAATCTATTGTGATAACCGTCTAACGATGTCTTATCCCGAGATTCGTAACGACATTGCTGAAGCTTTTGCTGCGATCATTCGTGATCAATACCCCGATGCAGAGGTCATTGCAGGTACAGCAACCGCGGGTATCCCACATGCTGCCTGGGTGGCGCAAAAGCTGAATCTGCCGATGGCTTACATTCGTGATAAAGCTAAAGGACATGGCAAAGAGAACCTGATTGAAGGTCTGATCACCGAGGGACAGAAGGTTGTTGTCATCGAAGACCTGATCTCGACAGGTGGAAGTTCAATCAAAGCCGCTGAAGCAGTACGCGTAGCCGGGGCGACTCCACTGGTAGTACTGGCGATTTTCAGCTATCAGCTCGACAAAGGAATTAAGGCATTTGAAGAAGCGGGAATTCCGCTGCAAACTCTGTCCAATTACACAGCTTTGATGGATGTGGCTTTGGCTGAGGGTACAATCCAGGAAAGTGATTTTGAATTGCTCAAATCCTGGCGTGAAGATCCTTCTTCATTTGGTAAATAATATCATTCGCACCGGATTGAAAGGTTTGCTTGTGAACGGTATCAAAATTGTAATGATTGCCGCCGTAGAGGCAAATTCATCGAATATTCAAGAGGCATCCCGCTCGTTGGGGTGCTTTTTTTGTTTGTTCATCAAAATATTAACTTTTTCACGGGAACGTTGTAAAAAGCTTGTAACTTTTAGTTGTGATCCGTCGTTTATAATGCAGTGTAGTATGGAATAGATTTCTATTTTTAGTGTCTTGATGAAGTGAAAGGGATATGAAGAAAGGATGAGCGTGATTGCTGGCATGAAGAATTTATTTTCCAAAATCAGACCTGCCAAGAGCCAGTCAGGCGAGAACAGTGCGGTCGGACAAACGGAGTATAAGGAACCAGTCGGGCAGGAGGAGTCGGCATACATAAGTGAACCGCAGAATACATCCATCGACCCGCACGACATAACCAGCGAAACAAGCCAGGGGGAGGTTGCGGTTGCAGCAGCTGAACCTGAAGCGAAATTCAAGTCCTCCAAGAAGGATCTGTTGCCTCCATATGACGGGCCTGTATTGGAAGTTCGCAATGTTCATCGCAGTTTCCAGACGGGTAGCCGTATTATTCATGTGCTCAAAGGTATCGATATGGAGGTGAACCCGCAACAGCTGGTGATGTTGAAAGGGCGGTCAGGCTCAGGGAAAACGACACTGCTCAATATGTTGGGTGGGCTGGATCAGCCATCAAGTGGCGATATTCTGTTCTCCGGCCAGCCTCTTCAGGATTGGGGCGACCGGCGGCGAACCGCTTTGCGGCGCAGAGAAATTGGTTTTATTTTTCAGGCGTATGCACTGATGCCCTTGTTGTCTGCCTGGGAAAATGTAGAGCTGTCGCTGCGAATGGCGGACGTGCCGCGTTCGGAATGGAAGGATCGGGTAGGTCATTGTCTGGATCTGGTCGGACTAACCAAACGGGTCAAGCACCGTCCATTCGAGATGTCCGGGGGAGAGCAGCAGCGGGTGGCCATCGCCAAGGCGATAGCCCACAGACCGAGATTATTGCTCGCGGATGAGCCGACAGCTGAACTCGATTCCAAAATGGGAGCACAGGTTATGGCTGTATTTCGCAATATTATTGAAGTTGAACAAGTAACGATCTGTATGACTACACACGATCCTACGATTTTGGAGGTTGCGGACCATGTTTATGAAATGGCGGACGGCAGATTTATCAAGTAAAGGGGCCGCTCCGAAGAGGGGGAAACGCGCGGCGCTTATTGTGCTTAGTGCGATAGTGGCTGCAACGATGTCCGGCTGCTCTTTGCTGCCGGCTGAAACAGAGGAGGAAGTACTTCCGCCAATTACACCGCCAACGATCTCCAAGAAGCCGGAATATGAAGTTCGGACGGAGACGCTGGAGAAGAAAGTAAGCGGAAGCGGCAAGATGATGAGCCAGCGGGAAGAAAAGGTGTATTTTACGCTGGACGGTATGCATATCAAAGAGTTGAATGTAAAACCAGGGGATAAAGTGAAAAAAGGTCAACTTCTCGCTGTTCTTGATGTAGAGAGTGTGGAGAAGGAAATCCGGGCCAAAAACCTGCAGATTCGCAAATCGGAAGTGCAAATGAAGGAGACGCTTCGCAAACGGGATGAGATGGACCCGGTAGAGTTCGAAGAGTCCACGATTGCCTTTGAAGAGCTTCGTCAGGAACTCGCCGATCTGGAGGATCAGTTGGGTAAAGCCACTTTGACGGCTCCATTCGGTGGAACAATCATTGCTGTGCAGGTGGAGAAGGGCGCGGCTGTCAAAGCTTATGACCCGATTGCGACCATAGCAGATACATCCAACCTGGTTGTCGCAGCTACGTTTGCCAAGGAAGATCTGGAAAAGTTCTCGGCTGGCATGAAGGCGGATGTGGACATTAATGGCGCAGGCAAAGTGGCTGGCAAAGTTAAGGTGATGCCTGTTGCCCAAGCATCGGGAAGTGGAAGTGGTACCGGCGGAGGTTCAGGTGAAGGCGGAACGCCTCCAGCAAAAGAAAGCTTGGATCAATATGTGATCGTCTCGCTTGCGAAAATGCCGAAGGGTGTTGAACGCGGTACACCTCTAACGGTGTCAATTGTTACACAGCGTACAGAGAACGCGATTGTCATTCCAGTATCTGCTCTGCGCTCCATCGGTTCAAGAACGTACGTGCAAGTGGTGGAGAGTGATGGAAGCAAGCGTGAAGTGGACGTAGAAGTCGGGCAGCAGACATCCACGGATGTGGAGATTCTGAAAGGTCTGACCGTTGGACAGAAAGTAGTGGGCCGCTAATGGGGCTGCCATTGCTTCGACTGTTGTTCCGCAAAATGTGGAACACTCGCTGGATGACGTTCAGCACACTGATCGGACTGATTGTGGCGGTAGCGTTCACCGTTAGTATTCCGATGTATGCCGATGGTGCGCTGAAGCGGGTCGTGGCCCAGACGCTGCAGGATAACAGTGAGGGACTGCCAGCCGGCTCGTTGCTCATGAGTTACCAGGCACCTGGTGGTGTGAAGACAGACACACGTGGCCTGGAAGAGGTGGATCGATATATTCGCGAGGATGTGCCGCGTGACATCGGTTTTCCTTTTCATACGTATGTGAACTCCCGTTCCATCCGCAGCACAGAGGTGAACCCGGAAGACCCAACGAAAGTGGATGCCAGCCGGGTCCGCAGCATGAGTCTGGGTACGATGACAGGCCTGGATGCACAGGTTAATTATTCTGCGGGAGTGAAGCCGGGCAACCAGGTCAAGGACGATACGATTGAAGCGGTCATGCTCGAAGAGGGTATGTATCGTAACGATCTGCATATCGGAGATGTTCTGGAATATCCGATTTACAGCGGTCTCGATATTACGTTGCGTGTGAAGATTATAGGTTCTTTCAAAGCCGATGATCCTAGCAGCCCGTATTGGGTACAGGGATTTGACGGTATGATGAATGGACTATATGTGGATGAATCGGTATTTAATAATGTTTTGTTAAAGGAAAAAGGGATCCCTCTTCAGAATTCACGTTGGTATTATGCATTTGATCTGAAAGAGATTCAAACGAGCCAGCTCTCGGGATTGACCTCTGTGCTGGAAAGGCTGGATATCGATCTGTATCAGCGGTTGAAGGACACGAAAGTGGACATCACCTTCGGGGATCTGCTGAAACAATTCCGCAGTCAGAGTCTGCAATTGCAGACCATGCTGTTCACGCTGGCAGCACCGATGATTGCGATGGTCTTTTATTTTATTGCCATGAATGCCAGACAGTCGTTACAGAAGCAGGAAAGTGACATCGCGGTTCTGCGCAGTCGGGGAGCTTCTGCCCGGCAGATATTCTCTCTTTATCTGCTTGAAGGTATATTCCTGGGAGCGATTTCTCTTGTCATCGGACCGTTTCTTGGATGGTTTATGGCGAAAAGCATCGGTTCAGCGAGCGGATTCCTGTCGTTTGTGGATCGGAAATCCATTCCAATTGGAATATCAAAGGAAGCCATCCTGCTTGGTCTTATCGCCGTGTTGGTGGCAATCATAGCTTCGCTCATTCCGGCAGTAACTTATGCGCGGGCGACGATTGTGTCGGCTAAGCGGCGGCAAGCGCGTACGGACCGTGCACCAGTATGGCAGCGCTGGTTCCTGGATATTGGGCTCCTGGGTCTCGCCGGATATGGATACTACTTGTTCTATGAACGGCAAATGTTGACGTTCCAGACCGGAATGACGACAGATCAGCTTCAGGTGCAGCCGTTTCTGTTCTTTGTACCGGCACTCGCGATCTTTGCACTGGGACTGTTCTTCTTACGGTTGTTCCCGTGGATTTTGAAGCTGATTCAGCTGATCGGGCGTAAGTTTCTCCCAGTTCCACTGTATCTGACACTGACGCAGCTTTCGCGTTCATCATCTTCTTACTATCCCTTGATGATCCTGCTTGTATTGACACTTGGACTTGGTGTGTATAACTCGGCAGCGGCTCGTACCATTGATCTGAACTCAACCGAGCGCACGTTATACCGCTATGGATCGGATGTTATTATGCAGACGGTATGGGAAGGCACACCTGAGGTTAAGCCAACAGGTTCCGGACAAAACGGAGGTTCAGGCGGTGGACAGGGTGGAGGAAACGGTAGCGGTGGTTCTGGAGGCGGGGGTAACGGCGGTGGAGGTGGATCAGGTGGTGGCGGTGGTACTTCACAACCCACGAAGATGATCTATTCCGAGCCACCTTTTGAAGTGTTCCGCAGCCTGAATGGTGTCGAACATGCAGCGAGAGTGCTGCAAACGAAAGGCAATATTATTGTCTCTGGCAAATCAGGTGGACAGGGAATGCTGGTGGGTATCGACAATGTGGATTTTGCCCAAGTGGCGTGGTTCCGCAACGATCTGTTCCCGGCTCATCCTTATAGGTACCTTGACTTGCTTGGAAAATATGAAGGGGCCGTATTGATCTCTTCCAAATTTGCAGACAAATTCAAGCTCAAAACCGGAGACCTCGTCTCCATTGGTGTACAGGGCCAGGCGATTGAATTTGTGGTCTTTGGCATTATGCCTTACTGGCCTGCCCAGTACCCGGATCAGATGCCGTTTTTCATTGCCAATCTGGATTATATCTATGATCAGGTGCCTCTGATTCCATATGAGGTCTGGCTGAAAATGGAGCCGGATGCCAAAGTCGCTCCTTTGATGGAGAAACTTGCAGCTGAAGGCATTGAATTATCGTCTGTGCGCGATGTGCGTACAGAGCTGGTATCACAGGGCAAACATCCATCAAGGGGCGGGGTGTTCGGCATACTGAGTCTCGGATTCCTTGTGTCGGTGATTATTTCCCTAATCGGATACATTCTGTACTGGTTCTTCAATCTATCCGGGCGTGTAGTACAGTTCGGTGTCCTGCGGGCGATGGGGTTATCCAGGGCGCAATTGAGCGGTATGCTGCTGTTGGAGCAGGTGTTCACGGCGGGTCTGTCCATCATTCTCGGTATTGGCATTGGTCAGGTATCCAGCCGTCTGTTCTTGCCCTTCCTGCAAACGACAGATAATGTGTCCGCACAGGTACCTCCGTTCCGAATTGTATTTGAAGAGAAAGATATGCTGCAACTGTACGGTGTGACCGTGGTTATGCTGATCATTGGAGCAACGATGCTGCTGTGGCAAATTCGCAGGCTGCGTGTTCACCAGGCAGTCAAAATGGGAGAGGAGAGGTAAACGTGATCCAATGCGAAGGACTTGTCAAAATTTTTAAATCCAGCGATGTGGAAGTCGTTGCCCTTCAAGGTCTCAATCTGACTGTCAATCAAGGTGAAATGATGGCCATTATCGGTAACAGTGGTAGTGGTAAATCCACATTGCTCAACATTCTGGGTGGACTTGATCGTCCAACTGCTGGTACAGCCGTTGTCGGGGATTGGGATTTGTTGAAAATGACAGATGCCCAATTGGTGGAGTACAAACGACATACTGTAGGGTTCATTTGGCAAAATAACGGCCGTAATCTGCTGCCATACCTCACAGCACTGGAAAACGTGGAAACGCCCATGATTTTGGGAGGCAAGCGCGATCGTGCCTATGCCATGCAGCTGCTGGAGTGGGTTGGACTGAAGGATCGGATGCACAACAAGCTGCATCAATTATCCGGTGGTGAGCAGCAGCGGGTGGCGATTGCCATCTCGCTATCAAATCGCCCCAAGCTGCTGCTTGCCGATGAGCCAACAGGTTCGGTGGATTCAGAGACATGTGATACCATCATGGGCATTTTTCGCAAAATGAACAAGGAGCTCGGGGTCACGATTGTGATTGTTACTCATGATCTAACCCTTGCTGGTAAGGTGGACCGGATCGTGGCGATTCGGGACGGCTTGACCAGCACCGAGTTTGTGAAACGCAATCCGAATCTGGATGACGAACATGGCTTATCGGAGGCAGGAGCCCCGGATATTCATGAAGCTTTTGTCATTATTGACCGTGCGGGACGACTTCAGGTGCCCAAGGAGTATCTGGAGGCGCTGTCCATTGATAATCGTGCCACATTGGAATTTGACGGTGAACGTATTGTCATTACACCGCCAAGATAATTTTAGAGGGGGAATTGGGAGATGAAGAACAGGTTTTGGGGAAAACGAGTGCTTGCCGTGCTGGCTACAGCCAGTCTGGCATTGCCGCTTCTTGCGGGTTGTACAGCGAGTGAGTCCAAGGATAACGAGCAGCGTGTACTGCGTGTAGCGACATTATGGGGGGGCCAGGATGACAGCTATTTCCGTCAGCAGTTTACCGATGCTTTTGAATTGACACATCCAAATATAACGATCGAAGTTGTACCAGCGGTAGATCAGGGCAGCATGTATGGGTATGGTAACCAGGAAGAGCAACAGGACATCCCGGATACGATGGAAAGCTTGAAGAAGATTATGACAGGGGATAACCCGGTAGACATCATCGTGGCGGATACGGCGACAGTCAAGTCGTTAATTCAGGAAAACATGGTGAAACAACTGGACCCACTGATGCAGGAAGACAAGTTTGATACTACGGATATTGTGCCAAGTGTTCTCGAAGGAATCAAGGATTTGGGAGATCAGAGCATCTACGCTTTGACGCCAACATTTTCCTCTTCAGCTTTGTTCTATAACAAGGGTATGTTTGAAAAAGCAGGCGTGGAGCCTCCAACGGATAACATGACTTGGGATGATATTTTCAACCTGGGTACACGTCTTACCAAAGGTGAAGGAAAAGACCATGTATTTGGTTTCTCTTTCAGTACCTATCAAGGCGGTTCTCCATACTATACGATGTCGCAGTATTATAACTCTTTGCAGCTGAAAATTTTTGATGACAAAGCGGAGAAAATGACTGTAGATTCTCCTCAGTGGGAGAAAGTATGGAGCACGATAAGCAAGCTCGCCTTAGATAAAGTCATCCCTAAAGGTGACGAACCGCAGGATAATCAGGATGAGAGTGGACGTTATAATCCGCTTCAGGGTGATCTGTTCCTGAGTAGCAAAACAGCCATGGTGATTGGAGATTACAGTTACATTAATCAATTGATTGATGCCAATAAAAATGCGGATAAAATGAAAGATTTTACGAAGGTAGACTGGGATGTTGTCACTCCTCCAGTTCATCCAGAGGCTCCTGAAATTGGAGGCAATATTTATCTGAGCAACCTTATGGCCATTAATAGTTCAGCTCAGAACCCTGATGATGCGTGGGAATTGATCAAGTATATGAACAGTGAAGATTGGGCGAAGATCAAAGCTCGCAGCAGTTATGAGATGGTTTCACGGAAGAGCTTCATTAAACCGAAGGATGGTTTGGATTACAACATTCAGGCGTTCTATACATTGAAACCTGTACCTCCGACTAATACGAACTTGGATAAAATGTATCAAAAAATGCCGAACCTGTGGCAAGTAAGTGATAAGGGTATGGAATACTTCAATCAAGTTCTTGCGAACAAAAAAACACCAAAAGAAGCGCTTGGTGAATGGGCAGCCAAAGGGAACGAGATGCTGGAGAAATTGAAAAAGAACCCTAAAGCCACATTTCAATAAAAGTTAGATGATCTTGTAATAAAATCATAGATGCAGCCGCTGGAGATTTATATCTTCGGCGGCTATTTTTATGAAATTGGGGTATTCTACAAAAGTAGGGATAAATGATGACTTCAAGAAAGGACGAGTGGAATGCACTGGGTATATTTCAGCAAATTGTATGCAACCAAATTTCAGGCAGGGTGTCTTGCAAAACGGATGGAGCAGGATGGGTGGATTTATGGCCATAACGAGCCGGCTGAAGTGGAAGTATATCGTTCAAAAAAGGGAAGATATGGCGTACGCTTTATCCCCTAAACATTACCCCTTGACTTAATGGGGAGGTATGGTGTATATTAATTAAGTCGCTGTTTTAATATTTCTTACTGACGCGGGGTGGAGCAGCCCGGTAGCTCGTCGGGCTCATAACCCGAAGGCCGCAGGTTCAAATCCTGCCCCCGCAATTTAGTTTTACTGGATGATTCACAGCCATCATCTGAACGTTATACATTTTTGTTCAGGGCCCTTAGCTCAGTTGGTTAGAGCGGTCGGCTCATAACCGATTGGTCACAGGTTCGAGTCCTGTAGGGCCCATTCTCTCAAAACCCTTGCGTAGCAGGGGTTTTTTTCTGTCTTCATGTAAGATAGAAAAGTCAGGATTATTTTATTTATAATAATTCCAGTAACTTCTAATAATGTGTTATCCTATAAAAAACACGAAGGAAGGATGACAACTTAAAATTATGAATGGTGCTAATGCTGTTGGTTTTGCAGGGATTTTAACTATATTTATTTTCATTGGTTTGGTAGGTCTGATTTTATATGCTGTGTTTTCAATGGCAATAAAAAGGTCTGGTTTACGGGTTTAAAGCAAGAGATTCGATTGTTAAAAGAGAGAATGGAGAAAAACGATCATAAACTCGATTAGCCATTCTAAAAAGAAGAATTTCCAAAGTTGAAGATTGTATATTTCAATCAGAATGAAACAGCTAATTTGCAAAATTTGAAAGATAAACGATAGAGGCACTGCCGTAGCAAATACGGGCAGTGTCTTTTTCATATGCCCTTTTTTCTAAATATCTGTGTCTGTCCATGCCATATTACAAATCTCACATATACTATCATATTCCAAACCATAGGAGGTAGATTTCATGAGTCAATTTATTGATGCGAGAACGTCGCAGAATGCAAGTTTGGCGAACTCCATTGCAATACCGATCCTTGTTATTAATACGCCACAATTATTTGGTCAGATCGGACTTGTAACTACTGCGGGTATTGGTGCCAATCCGCGGGTGCAATTCAAAGGAACCGTTTCAGTTCAACTTCCCTTGGCCCTCGCAGGAATAACGATAACGATTGTCAGAGGAACTTTGGCAACGGATCCTGTCATCTATTCTGCAACTTCTACGTTCAGCTTGAGCGTACTGGCTCCTCAAATCATTACGTTCTCTGCGGATGATTTCAATCCACCAATCACACCTCAATTAACGTACACTGCATTCGTCAGCTCTAACTTGCTCGGTACGATTCGTGTAGGTCCAGAGAACTTTGATGGAGTCTTGTATTCGGACTAAACTTTGAGCGCCCTTGCCAACAGTTCGTTATAAATGGAGCATAAATGTATGAACGAATATGGCCTACCTTGAGAAAGGTAGGTTTTTTCTATTTTACAGGAGTGCGGTTTAGCACTTCATTGGATCAGGCATCGTTTATGATATAATGCGTTAGAGATTAAGGGAACGGTCTATGAGAGCATCGAATTGTTAATGCGAAAAGTCGATGAAATTATGAATGGAAAGCAGGTTTTCAACCAATGATGCAAAACGAAGGACAGCGATTCCGCTTCAGTGAAGCTCCGGTATGGGACTGGCAGCGGGCATACTATGAACAGAAAGGACTGCACGCTTGGACCGAGAATCAGGTTCCGCAATATATTACGAGTAATCCCATGATTGCAACGGCGTATGCCGAGATGATTTTTGGTTTTCTTCAAGATCTCGCCAGCAAAGGAAAGACGGCCGAGGCGGTGACCATTCTGGAACTTGGAGCGGGCGTAGGCCGATTGGCTCACCAAATTCTGCTCAAACTGACAGAGTTGAAAGATTTTGCAGGCGTGGAACTGCCTGCTTTTCGATATGTAATGACCGATCTGGTCGAAGATAATGTATTGGGCTGGAGAGAGCATCCGTCTATGCAATCCTTTATTGACCAAGGAATACTGGATTTTGCACGTTTTGATGCGATACAGGACACTGAGTTGAATCTGGTAGTGGCGGATACTGTTATTCGACCAGGCGATCTGAAGCAACCTTTGCTGTTGATTGCCAATTACTTTTTTGACAGCATTCCACAGGAATTAATTTATGTTGGTGAGGGCGAGATATATGAGTGTGACGTACTCGTCCAATCTCCAAAATCTCCTCTTCATTCGGAGCCTGCCGAGTTACTGCAAAACATGATACTGAGTTATGAATACCGCCGTGCACCTGAGTACAGTGCAGAAGACTATCCGTATCAAGGGCTTATCGCTCTGTACAAGGAAGAGTTGGAGGATTCGCACATTATGTTCCCGGCAATTGGTCTGTCCTGTCTCGAACGATTAAACAAGTTATCAGAGTCGGGATATGTGTTGATTACTGCGGACAAAGGGGACCATCGACTGGACAACTGGAAGTTTGCCGAGCCGCCTGAATTCGTACTTCATGGGAGTTTTTCTTTAACGGCGAATTATCATGCCATTCAATATGTATTGGAAGGGCAAGGAGCCCACACTCGCTTTACAACACATCATTATAAGGATCTGAACGTTGGATGTATGTTGATGGTGGACGAACCGTTAGGGTACGTGAACACACGGTTGGCGTATCACCGATTTGTTGAACGTTTTGGACCCGATGATTTCTTTAGTATGAAAGAATGGATGGATCATCAGGTAGAGCGAATGGAACTGAAGCAGATTATACCGTTCTGGCGTCTGGGCGGATATGATGCTGAGTTTTTGATTCATAGTGCCAACCGAATTTCGAACCTTCTACCGGATGCAAGCGACGAGGAAATGCTTGATATTCAGTCTGGGATTCACATCATGTGGTCTTCATATTATGAAATGGAGCGGCTAGGAGATGTGGCGTTCCTTGTAGGTCAGTTGTTATATGGGATGTACATGTATGAGGACGCCAAGCGATTTCTGGAGCTGTCGTTAGATGCTGATTCGAGTAAACAGGACTCAGCGGTGCTGTACGACTTGGCCGTGTGTTGTTATGAACTTGAACTGGAAGAAGAAACACTGGATTACACGCGGAAAGTACTGGCTTTGGAACCTGATCATGAAGAGGCAATGGATTTGCTGAAAAGCTTCGAATGACTATAAAGATTGAAACTTACTTCTCTTCATCGTATTATTAGGATGATCACACAAAAATTTCCTGTATACGGAAGAGGAGATGAGTACATGAAGAAGATTCTGACCATTTTGCTTTATCCACTTGCGGCGGTTGTGGGAGCGTTAGGCACGAATTCAGCTGCGGCTGGCGATATGGTACTTTTTGCGAAAGATATAGCTACAGATCGAGGTTATGACGGGCAGGAGATTTATGATAGAATTGAACACAGAAACTCCTAACTACATATCATTTAAACTGTAAAAAAGTAATTGTTGGACGGAGCGATATGCCAAAGACAATTACTCTTGAAGCGAAGTGCGATGAGCAGGGAATCCTGCCTGTACAGTAGCCTTTAAGCCGGTTTCATACCTGATACAGGTATGAAACCGGCTTTTATTCATGAATGGGGGATAAACGATGAAGATTATTATTGGACAACCCAGGTTGGAACAACAATTGCTGCAACTGGAAGCGGAATTGAAACAACATCCAGAAGTGGATGTGTTACTCTTTCCTGAGGGCTACTTGAATCAGAACGTGCAAGAGGCTAGCCGTCTGGCGGCTGTATATGGAACGATGATTGTGTCGGGTCATCGCAGGTTGGATGAACGTCCCAAGGACCGTGCGATCATCATTAACAAAGCTGGGGAGACTGTATTGGAGAAAGCCAAGTATACCGCTGCTGAGGTCGTTAAGGAACAGGACTGGACCATAAGCACATTGTTATGTGACGAACTGGTGCTGCAAGGATTTCGCAATGAGAATATTGGTAGAGTGGATATCATTATGCATTCCATTGGTGTGGGGATGTTCAGCGAAGAGCAGTATATAGAGTGGATTGAAGAAGCACGGCGGATAGCGATACAAAATCAATGCATTGTTATGGGGACCAGCCATGCCGATGGCTCGTATCGTGACAGTGAAATTTCAATACCAATCGCCTATTGTATTGCCCCGGATGGTCAAGTGGTCTTGGTGTCCAGAAACGATACGCGTACTCGTTTGATTGTCCTGGAGAAGCAAAATACAGCAGACCTCTCTCGTGAAGTATCAGGAAATCATGTGAACATTCAAGTCATTCCTTTGGCATCATTCAACTGACAGAATACACAATGATTGGGCCGGTTAGCTTGCCGTATAGCCCGGTCATTCTTATTCGAATCGACATATGTTATGGCATACCTTGAAATTTAAAGGAGGCCAATCAAATGAGTCAAGTTGGATACGGTTGTGGCGGCAATGTTGGTGGATTTGGCGGATGGACTTCCACAAGCGCAATTCTCGTACTCTTCATCCTGCTCGTAATCATCACTAAATCTTTCTGGCTGTAAGCCACTGTAGAACAAAGTGAGATCCTGGTTACGTGTATGCTCCGCTGAGACTTCAGCGGGGCTTTTCTGCGTTTCTATGAAAAAAATGATATGATGAAAGAGATTTGACAACCGAAAACAATGTGCTTAAAATCACATAAGAGACTAATAATAGAGATTGAAGGGATAGCAATGCCGTTTATTCGTTTTAAAGGATTCACAGGACCCCAACTGGAGGAAGTTGTACCCCGCATCACGGAGCAATTTGCGTTGATTACCAATATTCCGCGGGAGAGAATGAAGGCAGAACGTCATGACGTACAAGCCCTTACTCCTTCTCCGGCTTCAGTAGAGATTTTGATGTTCCAACGTGATCAGGAGATTCATAATCGGATTGCTTCCTCAATGCAGGTTATTTTGGAAGAAGCGGATTTGCCTGATGTGCATATTTTCTTCAATATACTGTCACCAGCGTTGTATTATAAACAGGGTAAGCCGTTGACAGATTACCGATTGGATTGAGAATAAAATGGCTGCTCCGATAATGTTCGGAAGCAGCGGAGACGAGCAGATGTATGCTCGTCTTTTTTTGATTCAATCATTTACTCTTTAATTCGATTTAACCGGAAAGAGCAAAGGGAGGAAATGATGAATAAGGCACCGCCAATCAAATACACCAGCCGAACCCCCATTTGGTCAGAGATCAGACCGAAGACTACCGTAGATATGCTCATGGCAGTGGATAGAACAATCCCATGCGCTGCGTATACCTTGGACAAGGATTCGACGGGCACACTGCTCTGAAAAGCGGTTTGCTGAGCAATATCGCGGATTTGATAAGCAGGACCCATAAGCACACACAATACCAGAGCAAGCCAAGGAAGGCTGTTTAAACCGTATGCGATGGTCAGCAAGCTGAAGAGTAAAGAACCTATGGCCATACTGGAGATCAGGTGCTTCTGTATACGAGAGGCCAGGGCAATGGCCAAAATTCCCCCAAGAATGGTGCCGGCAGAATAGCTGGAGTTGATAAGTCCCCACCAACCTTCCTCTTGGCCCAAAGCTTCTTTCACAAAAGCAAGCGTGATAGCGCCGATCCAGATGGAGCCAGCAAGACCTTCAACCAGATCCATGAACGTTATCAGGCGCAACGACCGATTTTTCCAAAGAATAAGCCAACCTTCCCTTAATACATCCCATCTGGAAGTGGATTTCTCGACTTTCTCCTGAATATCGTGGGTAAGTGAACTGATCGTAATCATTAGAAGCAGGACAGCCCAGGATAAGCTTGTAGCGGCCCAGAATGTTTGTGAAGCCCCCCAGTGCATAACGATGAATCCTGTCATCGCATATCCAATGATCGTTACGGTCTGAGTAGAGAACGAGAGAAAACTATTCGCCTTCACCAGATCTTCTCCTTGAACCAATCGTGGAGTTAATGTGTTTATTAATGGCGATTCCCATCCGTCCAGGAACGAGAGGATCGCTGTTCCCACAAGCAGAAGAGGAGTCTGTGCAGTGAGATCGGTAAATGCGATGGCGATTCCGGTAATCATCAATGTTTTGGCTAAAGGAATGCTAATAATCAGCTTGGAGAATGCGAAACGGTTCACAAGCAGTGGTGCAGTAAACCCTGCGACGATACGCGCTGACATTTGAATGAATGGAAACAACGCAGCGTAAAGGACAGACCCGGTCTGACCGTAAATAAACGTCGTGATAACCATGATATATATAACATTAATGAGAGAAAGCAGCGTTTTGGCAGCCCAATATGGATAAAATGCGATGTTCATGCTAAGGTGTCCTTTCCACAACGATATTTATATATTACGGGGATCGTTGCAAACGCACCACAAACAAAGTTGTCATTTTCCCGTCATTGAAGCAGCAAAAAAAGCAGCTGTCCCAAGGGACAGCTGCCATTCTGGTTTCTATAATTCAAGCCACAACGAGCGTAAAAGCGATAAGCAGCATCAACAGACTGGTCATTCTGGTCATCGCCATATAAGGTCTGCTGGGCTCAGCTTCTCCCCGGGAAATCCAGCCATAACGCAAGTACCAGCCAAATTTCGGGAAGCACAGATTAATGATACAAAGTGTCATGAATATAAAAAAGAGGGTTCGCATACCCGATCTTCCTTCCTCATTTACATGACCGGATTAAAATTAACGTTTACGTCTTGTGAAAAAGAAAACAAGCAAAATAATAATAATGACGATTAATAAAAATTTCATAAGTGGCCCTCCTGATGACATGATAAGTATTTGTGAATGTATTTATCAGATATTACCCAAGGAACACATGACTTGAATAACTATGTTACAATTAATTATATTGTTTTTATATAATCACATACCATCGGGTTATCGATAACTGAATAAGGAGTATGAATACAACAAAGTTTGGTGAGATGAAGGAGGAAGCATGACTAAATACAATCAACTCGCTATACAATGGGAATTTATTATCTCTAAAATCAAATCTTCCGTGACCGTAGTCGATGCCACCTTGCCTGATTTTCCGCTAATGTATGTAAATGAATATTTTAGTGAATTAACCGGATATAGTGCAGAAGAGTCGATTGGACAGAATTGTCGGTTCCTGCAAGGGCCGGATACGGACCCGGAAACCGTACAGCATATCCGCGAAGCGTTGAATAAGCAGCAGTCAATCAAGACGGAGATTCTGAACTATACGAAGCATGGACAGAAATTCTGGAATGAACTAAATATTGATCCTATTTTCGATGATTCAGGCGAATGTTTGTTTTTTGTAGGGATTCAATACGATATTTCAGAGCGGAAATATGCTGAGCAGCAGTTGCGGATGGCAGCTTCGCTGACAGAAATGAACAGTAGGGGACAGCTTGAGTTCATTGGGAAGTTGAACCATGAACTTCGCACACCGCTGAACGGGATTATGGGCATGATCGAACTTGTCGGCATGGGTGACAACAGTGAGGAGCAGAAAGAGTACCTGGAGCTTGCGCGTCAGTCAGGGGAGGCTCTTCTGAACATTGTCAACAATAGTCTTGATATGGCCAAGCTGGGCAGAGGGAAAATGAGAGTGGAACAAATTGAATTTCAGCCGCTGAAGCTGATTCAACAGATTATTAAAACGCATGAACCTGCGGCGCAGAATAAACAAATTCGTTTGCTCTGTCATGCGGATCTGACCACTCCTGATGTACTCACAGGTGATCCTCTGCGTCTCCGACAAGTGTTGGATAACCTGCTCAGCAACGCCATTAAATTCACGGAACAAGGTGAAGTGCAATTACAGATGGATGTTGAGGAGCGGCGAGGAGATACCGTTATTCTGGTATTCACTGTACAAGACACCGGAATTGGTATTGCGGACAATAAAATTAATCAATTGTTTGAAGCATTCACGCAGACAGACATCTCTCATGCACGCAAATTTGGCGGCAGCGGACTTGGACTCACCATCTGCAAAGAGTTGCTCGAATTGATGGACGGTCAAATTTCGGTGGAGAGTATCGAGGGAAAAGGAACGAAGTTTGAGGTAACCTTGCCTTTACTTCGACAACAGGCGATTCCTAACGTGGGATAGTCTATGCAGAGCAGCCGTGAAGTGTCGGCTGTTTTTTTATGTTTTTTATATTGTTTAGCGAACTGGCGTTCTGGTATAATGCAAGTGTTGAATGGGGGAGAAGCAGCATGAGTAAAAGACGCAGAAGCAGAAAGAGCAAGGGCAGGCAACGATTTAAAAAGCAGATATTGACGCTGGTGGCCATGTTAATGGTAGCTCTCTATGCATGGGTTGGGGGAGAATGGTCTCTGGACATTCCGTCCCAATTTGGTGGAAGCAAGGGGAGTGTAGATCATACTATCACATTCCCAGCCGAGCGCTATCCCGAAACGGCCAATCATATCAAGACGGCAATCAAGGCAGGTCATTCAGATGTATGCACCATTGATCGCAGTGGAGCTGAAGGTAATCGGGATTTGTCCCTCAAAGGTGTTCCGGTTAAAAAGGGGAAAGATCGGGATGAATGGCCTATGGCGATGTGTGCAGAAGGCGGAGCGGGTGCGGATATCCAATATATTAGTCCCAAAGATAATCGTGGTGCTGGCTCATGGGTGGGAAACCAACTAAGTACATATCCGGATGGAACGCGAGTAAAGTTTGTGGTGAAATAACGACAGGCTGTGAATGAGAAAGTAATCGATACCGATATGCCCTGGGGTTTTGAAAGAGTGTGGCATAGCGTAAAAGGCAAAATAAAACCAGACGTTGATGCGTCTGGTTTTATTTTATGAATGGCGAAATAAACACGTCTAGTTCACGTATAAATACATGAAGTACTTGTTCCCTGTTTACAGATCAGCCGTACACAACTGCATCCCACTTAAATGATGAGAGCGGATAGTTAACAAACGAGTGACTTGTTCCACTTCGTCGAATGGAATCCACAGGCTTCCGTGGACGGTCCGTAAGGAAAGAATGGAAGTATCGGCTGTACGTTCCGGAAATCCAGTTACCGTTTGCCCACTTGTATTACGGACGATAATTTGTTGTTTGCGCCGAATGGCAATTTCTACCTCTTTTTTCATATGTCATTGCTCCTGGTTATGGAATATTAAATCGATATGTCAATAATTTCAATGGTTAATTTGTCTTCTTTATCTAGTCTATCAGAACTAGGTATAGATTTCCAGATCAGAAATTATATTTTACATAGGTGTAAGGACTTATTACATGCATTCCGTTTTTGAAGAAGCAGCCAGGGTTATATAAGGGTAAAAGGAGGGGGACGTATAATGACACAATTGCTGATCGGACTTGTACGCACGGAGCACGAAGCCATTATCATGCTGAATAAATTGAAAGAGGAAGGCATAGCAGATAAGTATTTGGGCGCGGTAGCTAAAGAACAGGTCAATCTCGAAATGGTAAGTGAGAAAACTGGTTTGCCGCTGCCTCTGAAGGGCGCAGGAACAGATGGAGCATTAGGCGTGCTTAAAGGGGTACTTGCTGGTCTGGGCAAGCGGATGGATCAGACGATGTCCATCGGAAAAGCGGTACGCAAACTTGCAGGCAACGAGATTGGAAGTGAGACGGATGATCTGGTGCTTACCTTAACCGAAGCAGGGGTCTCCGAAGAAGATGCTAATTACTATGAAGATTGGCTGGTACAGGGGCATATCCTGGTGGTTGTGGAATGCAGTGAGGAAGAGGCGGCCCGAATTGCACCTATTCTTCTTTTTTAGTTTAATTTAAGCCTGATTTTAGGTTTCTTTAATGTTGGGGAGGTATTCTTATTTCACACCTCCCTTAATATAGATGGTTTAAAGAAAGTTCGGGACCGCAACTCGAACTTTCTAGGCACTGCTCGCTAACGCTGGCAGTGCCTGTTTCATTTTTTTTGGATTATTTTATGTTAAGGTATTGCAAAGCTATAAATTTCGTGGTAAGATATTTCTTGTCGCCAAGAAATACATACCCATGCCGGGGTGGCGGAATTGGCAGACGCACAGGACTTAAAATCCTGCGGTAGGTGACTACCGTACCGGTTCGATCCCGGTCCTCGGCATCCTAAGAAAAGATCGCATGACACTTGTTAAACAAGTTGTTCATGCGATCTTTTTTTGTTTGGAAATTTTAATTTTTATGATTTTCTGCTGTACCATTCAGTTCATAAACATAAATAAACGATAATACATATCATATGACGCCTATGGGGCTGCCCATTATGAATTACCAGGATCGATGGTGTATACTATCCGTAGGCATAAATTACCTTTAACTTTGAACTTGAAGAACTCAAGGTTGCATAACAAAATAAAACAATTTAATGGACGGAGGACTCGACCCATGTTGAAACAGCTTAAGCCCTACAAGGTGCTGCAGGAACGCAGAATCGAAGAGTTGAAGTCAGATGCGTATCTCCTGGAACATCAGAAATCCGGAGCCAAAATTGTACTCTTATCCAATCAAGATGATAATAAAGTGTTCAGTATCGGTTTCCGTACTCCTCCGGAAGACAATACAGGTGTAGCTCACATTCTGGAACATTCCGTACTTTGTGGCTCCAAGAAATTTCCGGCCAAGGATTCCTTTGTTGAATTGCTGAAGGGTTCTCTTAATACATTTCTGAATGCGATGACATATCCCGATAAAACGATCTATCCGATTGCAAGCCGGAACGATCATGACTTCCATAACCTGATGGATATTTATCTGGATGCGGTACTCCACACGAATATTTATGATAATGAAAAAATATTTCTGCAGGAGGGTTGGAATTACAACCTGACCTCAGCTGAAGATGAGTTAACCTATAACGGCGTTGTATATAATGAGATGAAGGGTGCTTTTTCTTCCCCGGAACGGATTGTACGCAGAGAAGTCCTGAATTCACTTTTTCCGGATACTACATATTCCTGTGAATCAGGCGGATTTCCCGATGCCATTCCCGATCTGACCTATCAAGGCTTGCTGGATTTCCACTCCAGATACTATCATCCATCCAACAGCTTCATTTATTTGTATGGGGATATGGATATGGAAGAGAAATTGCTGTGGTTAGATGAAAACTATCTGAGTGAGTATGATCGGATTGAGATTGATTCTGCCATTCAGCTTCAACCTGCATTCGGAGAAAGAGTGGACGCAGTCAAGACATATTCTGCCGGAAGTACCGAATCTGAAGTGGATAACAGTTTTTTGACCTATAATGCGGTTATTGGAACAAGTCTGGACAAGGAATTAAACATCTCGTTTCAAATTTTGCTGTATGCACTGCTTAACGCTCCAGGAGCGGTTTTAAAGCAGGCTTTGCTGGATAAGGGCATTGCAAAAGATGTGTATGGTACGTATGATGACAGCCTGTATCAGCCCGTGTTCACCGTTGGATTGAAGAAGAGTAATCTGGCAAGCAAAGAAGATTTTCTGGGGACGGTAAAAGAGGTGCTTGAGCGTGTGGTGAAGGAAGGTTTTGATCCAAAAGCGCTGCTCGCAGGTATCAATTCCTATGAGTTCAACCACCGCGAAGCGGATTATGGAAGAATGCCCAAAGGATTAATCTACGGTTTCTCCTCATTGCAAAGCTGGCTGTATGATGTCGATGCGCCATTTACTCATTTGGAAGCAAATGACGTATTCGCCGAGCTCAGAACGAAGATGACCGAGGGTTACTTTGAGAAGTTGATTGATACGTATTTATTGAAAAATACACATACTTCTTTCGTTGCTGTCACGCCGGATAAAGGATTGAACGCACGCAAAGAGGAAGCACTGAAAGCACATCTGAAATCAGTTCAGGCGGGACTGAGTCAGGAAGAGATTCAGCAGCTCATTCAGAGAACCGAGGCTCTCGCCGAGTACCAGAATGCACCGTCAACCAAGGAACAACAGCAGGTGATTCCGACGTTGTCGATAGAGGATATTGAACCGAAAGCATCCACGCTGTATCAGACGGTAAATCAGGTCGAAGGTACAACGGTACTGCACCATAACATCTATACGAATGGAATCGGTTATCTGAGACTGTTGTTCGATATTAAGGAAGTCCCACGGCGTTTGCTGCCGTATGTTGGATTGCTGAAAAGTGTGCTCGGTTACGTCGACACTCAGAATTTCTCATTTAATGAATTGTCGAATGAAATTCACATTCATTCCGGGGGCATTCATAGTGGCATCGGTACGTATGCAAACGCGCATGAGCACCGTGATTTCAAGGCTACGTATGAATTCAACGCCAAAGTACTGTATGACAAACTTGGATTTGCTTTTGACATGATCAAAGAAATTGTGTTTACGTCCAAATTTGATGATTCGAAGCGTTTATATGAAATTATTGCCCAGTTGAAAGGCAACTTGCAGCGCAATCTGATCAGTGGAGGGCATTCAGCGGGGATTGGCCGATCTTCTTCTAAACACTCGGCTGTCGCAGACTTCAGGGAAGCGGTTAGCGGCATCGCTTTTTACCAGTGGCTTGAGGAGCTTCAAGCGAACTTTGAGGCAAGAAAAGAAGAACTGTCGACCAGCCTTCAATCGTTGACTAGCTTTATTTTCAGACCGGAAAACTTGCTTGTAAGTTACACTGCGGATGATCAGGGGTATGCGGGCTTGGAGAAACAGGTATCCGATTTGAAAGCGAAGCTGTTCACCCAAGACGTTGCCAAAGAAAAAGAGACATTTACACCTGTGCATCACAAAGAAGGATTCAGATCTCCATCTGAAGTCCAATATGTCGTTCAAACAGGTAATTTTATCGATAAAGGGTATTCGTACACTGGCTCGCTGCGTGTCTTGCAGGGGATTCTATCCCTGGATTACTTGTGGAACAATATCAGGGCCAAAGGCGGAGCGTACGGCTGCATGTCAGGCTTCAGACGTAACGGAGACAGTTATGTAGCATCGTACCGCGACCCGAATCTCGAAAAAACATACAAAGTTTATGAAGAGATGCCTCAATACCTCAAGGATTTCAAAGCAGATACACGGGAAATGACAAGATATATCATTGGCGCCATCCAGGACCTCGATACACCAAGAACGCCTTATGGCGAAGGATCATTCTCTCTGGAATGTTACCTGTCTAATGTCACCGAAGCCGATCTTCAGAAAGAACGGGATGAAGTGCTAAGCACAACAGAAAGTGACATTACAGGTTTTGCGGAAGTGGTATCTGCCATATTGGAACAGCAGCAACGCTGTGTTATCGGTAATGAAAACAAGATTGAGGAGCAGAAGCAATTATTTGACGAAACCCTTGATTTGATCAAGAACTAATCGAATAATGCATCAAAGTCGAAGTGTGAAGTAATAAACATCTGATCCCAAAGGGCGCTTTTATGAGCTGTAATAGCTTATAACTGTCGCCCTTTTCTTGTTATACAGGCGGTTCTCATCCAATCCACTCTGATGAATCAGCTTCTGTAGAGGTTTAGGTAACAGCGAGCATATTATAGATCTTTAACGTACGCAGATCTTCCTTAGACATTTTTAGTTCGTTATATAACTCCTGATTCTCAGGCAAGGGCGTTCGAGAGAATAACATTTTCAATGCGATGGGCATAAAGGGGCGGAAGGAAACGCCTGCCATCAATCCCCACTTTTTCTCAGACTCCTGAAAAGATGCCAGAATGTTAATATACAGATTCTCCAGCGGTGTAGCCTGATTTTTCAGAATCAGCGTGGTGAGTGTGTCGTAATGCTCGGTGTGGCCCCAATACATATTTTCGCATTCCTGATAGTTCTCAAAATTCTTGACGTTCATATACATCACGGTTCGGTAACGATTCGCGTCCGATTGTGCCATCATATCAATAACACAACGGATGAGGCTGTTATTGCGCCCGTCATAAAAATACGAATAAAACCGTGTGGAATTTTTGAAAAAGCTGGACGGTACGGTATTCATAAGGGGAGAGGCTTGCTTGGGCTCGATATACAGCAGCTGCTCCACCTGAATGTTCAATGAATCAGCAATTTGATGAAGCGTGACTACATCAAGGGTAATATCTCCACTCTCATATTTGGATAGAGTAGCTTTGCTTTTGTGAATCTGATCCGCCAGCTGCTGAACCGTTAATCCTTTCCATTTGCGGAAATTACGGATTTTCTTACCTACTTCTTTGTTGATGGTGTTCATATCGGATCTCCTTCTGTTAAGTTTCTTAAGAATATGAGAAAAGGTGAAACGCCTTGGTAAAATCAATCTATACGAAAAATATAACACTTTTTTCATGAAAATACCTATTCAGAAGAAACATTAAGATCGATTTGTTTCTTCTGAATAGATTGTATTGCGTTTGAAGGAACTTCTAAGCCATGAAATAATGTTTCTAACAGAACCTCATCCCAGGATGGAGAACAGAGAGAAAGAGGCGCAGAAGGCTATGAAGTATGATTTTGATGAGATTATTGATCGCACAGGAACCAACGCCATGAATACGGATGGTTTCCGTCAATATATTTTTAACGCAACAGAAGATATGCAATTTCCCTTTAAGGATGAAGAATTTATTCGCATGTGGATTGCAGATATGGAGTTTGCCACACCTCCCGAAATACGGGAAGCAGTTAAAGAACGTTTGGACCGGAAAATTATGGGGTACTCCCAGGTGTTCGATCCTGCATACTACGAAGCTGTCTCCAACTGGATGAACAGATACTACGACTGGTCTTTTCCCAAGGAGCATCTGGAGACATCACATGGGATCATTCCTGCTCTATATGAATTAGTTGAATATATTTGCAAACCGAATGAAAAGGTGTTGATTGTGACACCCTCCTATGGTTATTTTAAATCGGCTGCAGAGCATAATCATCTTGAACTAGTTTGCTCAGATTTGATCAACGAGCAGGGACATTATTCAATTGACTTTGCAGATTTTGAAGCCAAAGCCAGTGATGAACAAGTTACGTTATGTATTTTTTGCAATCCGCATAATCCGTCTGGACGCGTATGGTCAACAGAAGAGTTACAACGTGTGGGTGAGATCTGTCTGAGCCATAACGTGTGGGTAATATCGGATGAAATTCACTGTGATTTGCTGCGTACAGGTAAGAAGCATACGCCTCTTGCCAAGCTGTTCCCGGGTACGGATCGAATCATTACCTGTATGTCTCCAAGCAAAACGTTCAACATGGCGGGCCTAATGTTCTCCAACGTGATTATTGCAAATGAAGGACTTCGAACGATCTGGCAGAAACGGCATTATGGATTCAAAAATCCGCTGAGCATTGCAGCGACTCAAGCGGCTTACGAACTTGGCGACGAATGGCTGAAACAGTTGAAAACGTATCTCGACGACAATTTTGCCTTTGTGGATCAATATGTGAAGCGTTACCTGCCACAGGCGGTCTTTCATATTCCGGATGCTACGTATCTGGCATGGATTGATATTACGGCATACGTCCCCTCAAATGTAAACCTGCCTTTATTTTTCGCTGAACAGGCGGGGGTATTACTTGAAGATGGGCATATGTTCGTAGCTAATGGAGGTGGGTGTATCCGCCTGAACCTGGCATGCCCGCGTTCGGTTCTTGAAGAGGGTCTCAGAAGAATAAGCACCGTGTTGGTCAATAAAGATGAGGGCGTACCCGTTCAAGTCTGAATAGTACAGATTCAGAGCGTATCAATTCTCAGCGATTGCCATTTCATGGTCGGTCTGAAGTAACGTTAGTTATACAGGCAACCTATCCCCCTGATGTACACTTCTGGTCTGCTGTCCCCGGTTATGTTAAAATGGTGGATAGTCTATGAGTCGTAGGTTTCGGCTCACGCAGGTGGCAGTTCGTTATGTGGACTGCACGGATATGTATTCATCAGGGAAAGGAGCCTTTACATATGTTTGGAAATGATTGGGACACGGTACTTCAGGAAGAGACTGAAGCCGAGTATTTCAACAACATTCGTTATGCACTCGCCGCCGAGTATAAAACACAGACCATCTTTCCACCCAAGGAAGATTTGTTCTCGGCTCTTAAACTGACCCCGTATCATAAGGTCAAGGCCGTTATTATCGGTCAGGACCCTTATCATGGAGCAGGTCAAGCTCAAGGATTAAGTTTCTCAGTCAGACCGGGGGTGCGTATTCCTCCTTCTTTGAAAAATATATATAAGGAGCTTCACGCGGATCTGGGTCTGCCGATTCCGAATCACGGATCGCTGGTTCATTGGGCAGAGCAGGGCGTGCTGTTGCTTAATGCGGTTCTTACGGTACGTGAAGGACAGCCGAATTCCCATCAGGGACTGGGTTGGCAGACGTTTACTGACGCTGTTATCCGGGCATTGAACGAACGTTCAGAACCGATGGTATTTATGCTTTGGGGCAGTCATGCCCAGAAGAAAGGGGCTTTCATTAACCGGGATAAACACCTGGTGTTGGAGTCTACGCATCCAAGTCCGCTTGCAGCACATCGTGGTTTCCTGGGCAGTCGTCCTTTTTCCAAAGCCAATGAATTTTTGACCTCCAAAGGTATTGAACCGATTGATTGGACGATACCGGAAAACTAGACAAACGGGGGGCGATGGCATTGCGACATTGGGTAGGGCGGAAAGTAGCCGTATATCGTGCAACCGGCATACGAGAGCCACTGAAAGGAACGCTGGTTGAGTGGGATGAAGAAGCGGATTGTGTACGAATCGGACCCAAGCGGATCAAGGTATCGTTCGACAATATCGCAATGATCCGGCCTCTGCCTGAAGAGAGCCTTCCCTTGAAAAAAGCGCGATCCGAGGTGCATAAGGTTGGATATGTGATGAAAAAGGCCGTACAATTTGAAAATGCCATCTATTTTAAATCACAGGTTATGATTTGGCGTCGGGCCAAAATTGTAGCATTATCCACAACGATTATACGTCATGATGATGATCAGGTTGAGCTTGCAGACGGCCGGATTCTTCGCAAGGACAAGCATATGTTTGTAGTGCGCTCACGGCGTGGAATACGATAAGTCCACTGATATTTAATATTCATTTCATGCAAAGATCATATGGATTTAATGTTCGGCCTTTATAGTAAACAGTAACAACCCCTTCTAAATGATGTGTACTAATTATGGGAGCCCGGCCGGCTGCAAACGGTCGGGTGTTTTTTTTATTCACTTGTGTAAGATGATTGATGTAACATAGTATTTACATTCATGTTATACACTAATGAAATAGATAATGAGAAGGAGTGAAACCCATTGAAACGTATATGTGTTTTTGCAGGCTCCAATCCGGGAAATCACCCCGATTACACACAGCAGGCTATTAAATTGGGTAAACAGATCGCCGATAGTGGGTACGCACTTGTCTATGGCGGTTCATGTATGGGATTAATGGGTGCGGTAGCCGATGCTGCTCTGGAACAGGGTGGAGAAGTGATTGGTGTCATGCCGACTGGCTTGTTCCGGGGAGAGGTCGTACATGCAGGTCTTACGCAGCTGGTTGAAGTGGGAACGATGCATGAACGCAAGGCAACGATGGCTGAACTGTCCGACGGATTTGTGGCTCTTCCTGGTGGTATGGGTACATTTGAAGAACTATTTGAGGTTCTTTGCTGGGCACAAATTGGCATTCATCGTAAACCCGTCGGCTTGTTAAATGTAAATGGATATTACGAGCCGTTGATGAAAATGGTTGAGCACAGCGTGCATGAAGGATTCTCCAATACCTCACATCTCAGTCTATGGAGTCTGGAATCTGATCCGGCTGAACTGTTGAACCGGATGTCCTCCTATATTCCGGCACAGTTGACCCAGAAGTGGTCTCAGCTTCAGGATAAGTAACTACCCGCTCCAGCGGAAAACTTTCCGATGTGCCCAAGCAAGTTCCCTCCCCAAACATAGTCTATAGTGTACTTTCTTAAAAGAGGGGAGTGTCACTCATGAGCGAAATCAAAGGCACAGGATATGGTTACGGATACGGCGGCTTTGGCGGTGGAGCATGGACATCAACAGGCGCGATTTTGGTGTTGTTCATTCTGCTCGTTATCATCTCTCGTACATTCATACTTTAATTCGGTCAGCCATTCCGGGACGGTGACATAGTTGCCGGAGCAATGCCCGGTGAAGAAATGGCCTTTCCAAAGAGACGTCGGTACGGTCGGCGTCTCAGGGGAACGGTTTTTTTCTGTCTGCAAAAAAAGGAACTCCGCCTCTAGGGAAAAGGGAGACAGAGCAGGGCAAGAGAGGTTAGACCGTTACCACAGTATCACCCGGCAAACTGAGTGTTCTCCAGGCAATGTATAGTCCAATTGCAGCCGCAATAAGAGCAAGGATGGCAGCGATAAAAGCCAACTTATCCAGTTGACTCTGTTCATTAATAACAGTTGATTGATTACTTGTTTTGTCGGGAACAGCCAGCCCCCGAACGGATGCCTTTTTCATGTGTTGGCGTGTTCCGGGTGGGGTTCTTGTTTTACTGCCGGGTTTGCTGGGTCTGCTTTTGGCAGAAATTCTGGGTAAGGGAGCTTTTTTGGAGGAAGTTGTGTGAGATACAGATCTCTTCTTCGTTAGGGGTTTCAATGGGCGACCTCCTTACAGCGGAGTGCAGTTGTCTATGACTGATACTATATTATGTTTGCTTTACAGATGGGTTCACAAAATGAGTGAATCCCCAGCCCTCCAAGATGTTGCCCTATACACGGACGGAGCATACAATTAAACGCTCTGTTAATACAGGTATGACAAACTGTGTTTATAGTGAGATTCATAGAGTTAATGTTGAACTCAGGAGGCGCTGGAATGAAAAGAATTGAAAATATTGCCCATAGGGGAGCATCCGCCGTATGTCCCGAGAATACGATGGTGGCATTTGAACGCAGTTTGCAGCTTGGAGCAACAGGCATCGAAACAGATGTCCAGCTGTCCAGTGATGGTAGACTTGTACTGATACATGATGAGACGTTAAGCCGCACTGCCGGAGCAGAAGGCTGGGTAAAGGATAAATTATATGAGGAGTTGCGTACTCTTGACGCAGGAACTTGGTTCCATGCCGATTTTGCTGGAGAACGTATTCCATCTTTGGATGAATTATTCGATCTGGTTCGGGGGAAAGACATTTTACTTAACCTTGAATTGAAAAATGGTATCATTAGTTATAAAGGAATGGAAGAAAAGGTCATACAAGCGATTCGGGATTGGGACATGGAACAACAGGTCATTCTGTCCAGCTTCAATCATGCTTCGTTAGTGAGGTGCAAACGTCTTGCCCCGGAAATTCGCACAGCAATTCTATATATGGAAAAGCTGTACCGCCCATATAATTATGCGGCCAAACTGGAAGCTTCTGCTCTGCATCCCTACAAGCTGGCTGTAACACGAGAAGAAGTTGCTGCTGCACTGGCTCAGGGAATTGCAACACATCCGTTCACGGTGAATGATCCTGCCGAGATGCAGGAACTGATCGACATGGGTGTAAAAGGAATCATTACGGATGTGCCTGATGTACTGGCAGCATTGACTGCGGTGCTTAGTCGTTAATTCATTTTAAAAACCAAGGTGCTGCATTGGAGTTCTTATACTCCAAGCAGCTTTTTTTAGTACAAAAATTCATTTATGCAATAAACATGTCCCATTTGTCCATTGCCAGCGACAGTTAGTTGACATACAATGGTCTATGGGAATGAGAATCAATATCAATATCAGTTATGTATTAATAGAGAGGTGAATGTTATGTACATAGGATCTGTCTACACCACTCATAACAAAGGTGGGGGCATATGAGTTCGAAAGTTTCACCGGCAAGTCAACCTACGGAATCACCAACAGCCAAAATACACACTCGTCCCTGGGCTGCCACATTGATCCTGACCGGGGGGATTCTGCTGCTCGCGCTGGGTATGGCGTTATCCATTTCGTTTGGGGCCGCAGATATTAAGCTGGGCGTGGTATGGGAAGCAATTTTTAACTTTAATCCTGAACTGACTCCGCATCAGATCATATGGGAGATTCGGTTACCGCGTATTCTTGGCGGAGCGATGGTGGGTGCCTGCTTCGCAGTAGCCGGTGCCATTATGCAGGGGATGACCCGTAACCCGCTGGCAGATTCCGGTTTGCTCGGACTGAATGCTGGCGCGGGATTTGCGCTTGCTGTCTGCTTTGCCTTTTTCCCAGGCATGCCATATATGTATATCATTCTGTACTCCTTCGTTGGTGCAGGACTTGGGGTTCTGTTGGTCTACGGTTTCGGTGCAGCTTCTAAATCCGGACTTACACCTCTCCGGCTCGTTCTGGCGGGGGCGGCAGTGTCTGCGATGTTATCAGCACTCAGTGAAGGGATTGCATTGTATTTCAAAATTGGACAAGACCTCGCTTTCTGGACAGCTGGCGGTGTAGCCGGGACGAAGTGGTCCCAGTTAGAGGTCATGTTCCCTTGGGTTTTGGCGGCGCTTATTGCAGGGATTATTATCTCCCGTTCCATTACGCTGCTTAGCTTGGGAGAAGACATCGCCGTTGGATTGGGTCAACGTACTGGCTTGATCAAGCTGGTTGGTCTGATTGTTGTCCTGATCCTCGCGGGTACAGCCGTATCCGTGGTGGGTGCTGTTGGTTTTGTAGGTCTTATCATTCCCCATCTCACACGTAAATTGGTTGGGGTCGATTATCGCTGGATTATTCCATGTTCCGCAGTGATGGGCAGTCTGCTGCTGGTATTCGCGGATCTGGCTGCACGTATGATTAACCCGCCATATGAGACGCCAATTGGCGCCTTGGTTGCCCTAATTGGGGTACCTTTCTTCCTCTATCTGGCGCGTAAAGAAAGGAGGACTCTGTAACGATGGAATCCTCAACTCTGGTTGGAGCAGAACGCAAAAAGAAAACAAAAAGCACCATTGTCATGATTGTGCTGGGTGCGTTGATTATTACCGCTTTTATTATCAGTATGAACACAGGGTTCACTCGGCTTTCTCCGCTTGAGGTTATGCGGACCCTGTTTGGCGGTGGGACGGCAAAGCAGGAACTGATCTTGTTTGAATTCCGTTTGCCGCGTATCGTCATTTCGGTTCTGGTTGGTGCGGGACTTGCGTTATCCGGTTGTATTCTGCAGGGGGTATCCCGAAATCCTTTGGCTGATCCAGGGATTCTTGGTATCAACGCTGGAGCCGGATTGGTTGTTATGTTGTTTGTTTCCTTCTTCCCGACAACAACGGCAGCTCCAGTATTTTTGCTGCCAATCCTGGCCCTGATCGGTGCAACTTTTGCTGCATTTCTGATTTATGTGCTCTCTTACAAAAAGGGAGAGGGTCTCATGCCTACTCGTATGCTGCTTACAGGGATTGGGGTAGCGGCAGGGATTAGCTCAGCCATGATCGTGTTAACACTTCGGCTCAGCCCGGAGAAGTATCAATTTGTGGCCACCTGGATGGCAGGTAGCATCTGGGGTTCCAACTGGAAATTCGTAACGGCGTTGCTACCATTTCTCATTGTCCTTGTGCCGCTTGTTCTGTACAAAGCCCGTGTGCTCAATGTACTGAACCTGGGTGATCAAACAGCGAGTGGTCTCGGCGCTCCGGTGGAACGGGAAAGACTGATCCTGCTGGCTGCTGCCGTGGGACTGGCTGGATCATGCGTATCCGTCAGTGGGGGCATTGGTTTTGTGGGTCTGATTGGTCCACATCTGGCACGTCGTCTCGTGGGGCCAAAACATCAGTTCCTTTTGCCTGCATCCGCATTGGTCGGCTCATTGCTTGTGCTTGTTGCAGATACGCTGGGACGCGTAATTTTGCAGCCTTCAGAGATTCCGGCAGGTATTCTGGTTGCCATCATTGGTGCCCCGTACTTCCTGTATCTCTTGAGCAAAACGAAATAGAAAGCAATCATGTAGTATGGTTTGCTATAAGGAGGACTTCAGTCCATGCTTCGCCGTTTCTTTGCCTATTACAGGCCTTATAAAAAGCTGTTCATTCTGGACTTTAGCTGCGCGATTTTCGTAGCTCTGCTGGAACTGGCCTTCCCGCTGGCAGTTAATAGAGTCGTGGATGACCTTTTGCCAGGGGGACGCTGGGACTGGATATTATGGGCATGTCTTGCGCTGCTCGCGATCTATCTATTAAACTCGTTCCTCAACTTTGTTGTTACATACTGGGGACATAAGCTTGGTATTAACATCGAGACCGATATGCGTAAGGCTCTTTTCAACCATGTACAGAAGCTATCATTCCGTTTCTTTGACAATACCAAAACCGGACACCTGGTCTCTCGTATGACCAATGACCTCATGGATATCGGCGAGATTGCCCATCATGGTCCGGAGGATGTATTTATCGCAGTGATGACGCTGATCGGTGCATTCAGCATCATGATGAGCATTAACGGAAATCTGGCCGTGTTAACATTTATTATCGTACCGCTCATTATTTATCTATCCTTGTATTTTGGAAGCAAGATGTCCAAGGCATTTAGCCGAATGTTCGGGGATATAGCAGATTTCAACGCACGTGTAGAAAACAATGTAAGTGGTATTCGCGTGGTTCAGGCTTTTGCTAATGAAGAGCATGAAAAAGCACAATTCGCTGTAAACAACAGCCGTTTCCGTCAGACCAAACTGATCGCGTACAAAATCATGGCCTGGAACTCTTCCATCAGTTACATGCTGATGAAGCTGGTATCCCTTTTTGTGCTGGTATGCGGTACATGGTTTGTCATTAAAGGCAGTATGAGCTACGGTCAATTTATTGCATTTATTATGCTGTCCAATGTGTTTCTTACACCCATTCAGAAGATCAACTCCGTTATTGAGACGTATCCAAAAGGAATTGCGGGTTTCAAACGTTATACGGAATTGCTCGATATGGAGCCGGACGTTGAAGATCGACCGGGTGCCACTACGGTATCTCATCTGCGTGGAGATATCCGTTATGAGCAAGTGACCTTTGGCTATTCGGACCAGGAGCCTGTTCTTAAAGGGATTGATCTGAATATTCACGCCGGCGAAACAGTGGCCCTTGTAGGACCATCTGGTGCAGGGAAAACAACGCTGTGCAGTCTGCTGCCTCGTTTCTATGATGTGCTGGAAGGTCGCATCACGATTGATGGTCAGGAGATTCAAGACATGACGCTGGATTCATTACGTAGTCAGATCGGAATTGTTCAGCAGGATGTGTTCCTGTTCGATGGAACAGTTCGTGAGAATATTGCGTATGGCAAGCTGGATGCAACAGAAGAAGAAATCTGGATGGCAGCTCGTCGTGCACAGATGGAAACACTGATCACTTCCATGCCGGAAGGTATGGATACGTTAATTGGTGAACGCGGTGTGAAACTGTCCGGTGGACAGAAACAGCGTTTGTCCATTGCGCGTATGTTCCTGAAGAATCCTCCGATTCTAATTTTGGACGAAGCTACATCTGCATTGGATACTGAGACAGAAGCGGCGATCCAGCAATCCCTTGCGGAATTGTCAGAAGGACGGACTACCCTGGTCATTGCCCACAGATTAGCTACGATCAAAAATGCGGATCGCATTATTGTTGTTGCCGAACAGGGAATCACGGAGCAGGGCAGACATGAGGAATTGCTTCAAGCGGGTGGAGTATACAGCCGTCTGCATTATGCACAGTTTGGTGCCTGAACGTAACTTAGAGTTTGTGAACGCAATATAAGAAAGATGTATATAAATTAAAAATTAACGCCTTCGTCTACTCATTATCCTGAGTAAGCGAAGGCGTTTTTTTCTACTTTCTAATATCACGTTACTGAGCTTGAGTTGAGGTGGTGGATTCACCAGATTTTGCTTCAGCGTTCGTAGTGGATGGCTCTGCTTTGCTGCCAAAGGCTGATAATAGCACACCAATTAGGGTAATCATCAGTATAAGGATACCTAGTTTGCGTGTTGCTTTCATCGTTATGGTTCCTCCCGCATATCATTACTTGTTGTATAATGATAATCATTATCAATTTCATTCGAATGTGATCAGGTTTATCGAAAGCGGGGTGGCAGTACAATGGACAAACAGGAGGAAATCCTTTGTACAAAAATAAGGGGAATTTGAAGGAGAGGAGACAAAAGCTATGTTGTACATTTTCATAACCTGGCTAATATTGATTTTAATGTTGATTATACTGGCTAAAGGCATCCAAAAGAATTCCAAGGATAGAGAGGGATCTGTTAAACGTTGGGGCGGATGGTTAATCGGACTTTTTATTTTAGGTAGCGTACCATTGGGGTATGCATTATATACGGAGTTACGAGGGGGATATATAGGAGCCAACATTGGATTGGGACTGGCTTTGTTTTTGACATGGGGATACTGTGCTCTCTTGTTATGCGTTGCATTAGTGATCTGGGGAAGGTATGGGTATAAGCAGTACAGAAAGAAGTGATTTTGTTGCCCTCATGTTTATGATAAACGTAAGTTTGCATGCAACTATAAGCATATATTGAACGTTGAAATTAGAAATAGGTTTAAATAAGGGGATTTACATATGTCCCATCTTCATCGAGTTCTGATATCGCTTTCGATCCTGATCGTATGCCTTCCTGGATGCTCGGGATATAACGATTGTAATTCAGTGCAAACTCAAGCGAATACACCAAGTGAAGATGGATTCACTGGTTATGTGGTTGAGCGCAAAGACGATTCCATTCTAGTGGTTGATCCTGTGTATAAAGACTTCGGTGCGAACAAAGGAGAAAGTCGGTATTATCCGGCAAAATGGTTCTCCAATGCGCCTAATCCGCAGATCGGCTCCTATGTTGAGATTTGGACGGATGGCAGCCCGGAAAATCAGCCCTATCCCGGGCAGGCCAGAGCGGAAACGATTGCTGTATCTTGCCCGGCCAATCCAGATGGTGCTCATATGAGTGAGGAGGATGCCATCCGGGCTGGATTGTACTCATCAGACGGAGAGCAAGTACGTATTCCTGTAATTGAGAATGTCGATTTCGATAAGGACATAGGAACATGGACCGTTCGTATGCGAGATGCAATGACCACGACGGATATTCAGGATCATATTGAAGTGAAAGTAGAAGACATTGAGCCAGTAGGGGAGCAGGAGTAAGGATGTAGGATTTCAATGTTGGATGAAAAGAGGAGATAGGTCTGAATGTTAGAGAATGGCTTCCCCGCGACAAGCATGATTTTGAAGCGGTGCGTAAGTTAAGTGAATTAGGTAATGAAGAGTTGAGAGATATCATTCCTGAGCTTATGGAGTGGTTGCAAGATGGGAATTGACCCATTGCCAGATCCGTAGAAGATTTACTTTTAAGATTTGGAGAAGAACTTATTCCTCATATTCAAAATGTATTTAAAACCAAAGATCCACAGTGGGAATATTTTATGCTTACTGGTTTAATCAGAAGATTGCCTTCGCGATATCTAATAGTTTTGAAGGTTGATTTGGAAAGAATTTTGAAAAATCCTACAGAGGATGAGATGCTTGAGGAATTGGATGAGGTTATAGTACCATTGCTGAAAAAAATACAATAACAAGCCAATAAGAAGCGTATTTTTCATTTTGTGATTCAGAATAGTTCATACGAAGCAGCAGTGCAAACAACCTTGAACGGCACAACCTTTCAGGGTTACCAAGAAATCAAGGAGCACCGTGAGTCCTGCAGATTGTAGTGTAGGAATGATTTGATGATGTGGAAGTTTATTGAAAAAAAGAAGGTGTGATTTTTATTTTGTATCAAGGAAAGTCAAGAAAATTCATCATTGTATTGTTATCTTTGTATACTTGTTTAACATTGTATTTCTTATTCCTGGGCTTCGATAGAAGCTCGGCCAGTCCTGATCAGGGCTGGCGATACAGCTTAACCCCTGAAAGAATTCCTTTACATTTTCCAATGGGGAGAGATTTTAAGATATGGTTTTTTGAAATGGGGAACTTTGTAGCATTCATCCCCTTCGGGATGGTCATTCCGCTCCTCTTTCGCTGTGGGTTTATTCGCTTTATCAGCATATTCATTCTCTGTATTACGCTGTTAGAGACATTGCAAATGTTTTCCCGTTTAGGTGCGTTTGATATAGACGATATCCTGATTAATACTTTAGGGGCGGCCGTGGGATATGGAGCACAACGGATAGTAAAGCATCATCGGAACACATTAAAAGGAATTATTCGAATCTTCCTGACAGCGATTATTTTTTCAATGGCTACGATCACTGTTGTTGGCGGCCTCAATCATTATTTAGATAAAGTTGACGGGAAAAGTGTTGCACTGAATGAACTTGTTTCGAGTGATGGGGCTGTAGTATGGGATGAAGAACTCTCCAGTTTTACAGTAGGAGAGGCAAATGTCGAGCCTCAAATCAATCTGTACAGTAGAAAAAACCAAAAAACGAATGAGTTTTCATATCTCTTAAATAAAAAGTGCAAAAATATGACAGGTTATTTCGCTATACCGGACGATGTTGTCCGCTCAGCAAGCCATGAGCCTATAACAGTAAGCTTTATCGCCGATGGCACAGAGATTTATTCTTTGGTTGTATCAGCGAACAGCGGAGAGAACCATCCTGACTCTTTTCAAACTCCGTTAAATGGAGTTAATGAACTGACTATAAAAGTAATGAACGATGGTTCAAATCCCATGACCAATATAGTGATGTGGGACATTACACTGACAGAGCCAAACACAGGGCAAAAGTTCATTAACAGCATTAAATCCACGTTCTAATATATCAATAATAAAGCCCTCGATCCTGCCACTAAAGCAGCAAGATCTGAGGGCTTAATCCATTTTCATACCATATCAACAACTAATACATCCACTACTAATGCTACCTTAATCCGCAATATTTCCCGCCATCTTCAGACGACGTGCAATTTCCTGGAAGTCTTCCTGTGAAATACCTGGTGCGAATTCTTCTTCCACCGCAGGAGCTTCTGGAATCGGGTACCCTTCAGGTACGCCTTGAATGACTTCCAACGGTTGTCCATCTTCAGGGTGTGTCCCTTTCCAGATCTGACTGATCGCAGTAAAGTCTTTATCACTATAGGTATACAGCTTGGTGTGTAGGCCTTTTTCTTCGTATTTCCACGCTTCGTTAAAGGATTTGTTGCTCAGGGATGGAATCGGCACCAATTTGGTTACATTCACTCCGGTTGCGATTTCAAGCGCTTTAGCATAAGCGACCACATGCACACCACCGCGTACCAGCAAATAGCCAACAACTGCCCGGGCTGCAGGATGATCGGTCATTTCATAAACTTTCATTTTATGGGTACGTGCTCCGCATTCAAGGAAAAAGTTATGCAGCAGATCTTCGACCAGATTCCCGCTGTTAAAGACATGAGCTCCTGTCCATGGATTTCCCATCGAGTCAAAAGGCATTGCTCCCTGTGCGCCAGCCAGGAAATGATAGGACAGACGCGCATCCTTTACTGAACCAAGCGGTGTATCATCAGGTTCTTTGTACTCGGTGGAACCTCTGAGGCATTTGTTAATGCCATGAGATACAAGCTCCACATGACCCAACTCTTCGGCGGTGATACTCATCACCAGATCGTAGAAGGGTTTCAATTTTTCTTTGGAGCGAAAATTAAAGGATTGATAGAGGTAGTTGTTCAACGTTGACATCTCTCCGAATTTACCACCCAGCAATTCTTGTATCGCTGCCGCTGCATTCGGGTCCGGTTTCTCGACATTGGGGATCTCAATTGCGATTTCATCCATACGTTTGAACATTCGGGTGTAACCTCCTCGAAATGATTGCTCAGAATAATGAAGTGATGCTGTCATGGCCTATTACACGTTTATCGAATACGCTAAACCCATAATTTTGCAAATGAGCCTTAAGGCATATGTAATAGAGTCTACATTTGTTATTTCCAATCCTATGTTATTTATGTACAATCAGGACGAATGAAGTTAAGTGTGATTGTCATTATCTGAATTAATGAAGGAGAAACTGAGAGTGCGCAAAAGTTGGATTATGGTGGGATGGGGTATCCTCCTGCTTGTCGTTTTTGGATGTAGCGATGTTACGGCAGCATATGCAAATTATCCGAGTGAGTTGGATCAACAAACACGAGATGCGCTTATAGAAAAGTACGGTTTGGAGAAGCCAGAAGATCCACCACCGCGAAATCTTTTATTGGAGGGTGACTGGGGGATAAGCTTCAAATCACCAATCGAACGGTATAAGATGGCGATCAGTACGATTCAATCGCTCCAGCAACCGATTACGTTTATCATTCGTCTACTGGTGTAAAATAAACTTCTACAGGGCAGGCTAACGTAAACATTGCCCCAAGGAGTGAATGAAATGAGAATGCTCATCGTAGCCCTGATGACGGTGGTACTAAGTTTAAGTGGACTAACAACCAGTTCAGCAACTGCGATTCCGGATTATGCGAAGTGGGGAATCATTGCAGTGAAGGAAACGCAGTCCAAGTACAACGTGGATATTTTGGATTACAAACACATCGGCCGCACCTCACTCTCAGCTGACCAATCCCGTGAACAGTTTAAGTTATGGGTACGTAACAAAGACGGTAAACAATTTGCTGTATTTGTAAATGTTGATTTTAACCCCTCGACCCAGCAGCTGAAAAAAGTACAATTTACGGAATCGGATCGACGTTGAACTGAACATGAACTGCACAGCAAGAAATATAAGAACCAGACTTCCCTGTAAAAGGGAGTGAGTCTGGTTTTTTTATTTCAAAAAAATCCTTTTTTTAGTTATTGAATAAAGAACTTATGTTCGCATATAATAATAAAACAAACACATGTTCTTATTGGAGGGATGAGTATGCTAGGGAAATATATTGGTCAGATGGTGGAGCTCGTCTACATGGATCGTGCAGGGCATATTACACAGCGGCAGATTCGAATCAACAGTGTACGGGAAGGGAAGATTAGAGCATCCGCAGGAAAAGAGGGGTCACCCCGAACATTTCTGGAACAAGGTATTCTGGCATGGCGTCCCCTACTCCATAAGGAAGGGAAGGAAGAAATATGCTGAATGATTTTGAACGCAAGATTTTGCGTATAATTGTGAATTATGCGGGCCAGCGCCGCCGAGTGCCACGAATGGATGAGCTGGAGAATAAGACGGGAAGAAGCAAGGCGTTCATTCATGAGTCACTACTGGAGCTTGAGCGCAGGCAGCATATTGTATGGGAGAACAAGTCTACGCTGGAAGGTATACTCATTCTGCAAGCATGGGAGCAGGCACCACAACCCATTCGCAAAAGCCAGCCTGCTGGCGATGCCGTGAAATATTTTACCGAATATTAAAACATAAAAAACGCCAACCCGGAATGCCGGATTGGCGCCTTGTTAATCAGCATACATCTATTAGAAGATAGGAAGTTGATCAAGGTTATTAGTTGGGTCGCCGTCTGCGTCACCGCGAATGTACATTTCGCCGTCTTTGCCTTTAAAGACGTTCACACCTGTAATTGCTCCCGCTTTTACTTCTGCCAGTGCCTGTTGATAATCCAGCACACGTCCGGATGAAGTTTGGAAGGCCGTCAGATCGCCGTCACCATTTTTTTGTACTGCTGTGAAGCTTTCGCGTGTCGTTTGATCCATGATGTCACACTCTCCTTATCTGACCAAATAGGAATCTGGTTACCTCTTTAGCCTGTCCGGATCAAAAAAAAGTATGCACAACATAGTTTCATATCGCACGCAGAGGTTACTTACAAGCTCTTTTGCATACGAACATGCAGAATGTCTGCATCATAAAAAGGCTCTTCCGAGATCACTTCATATCCGAGCTTCTCATAGAACTTCTGCGCCTGGCATTGAGCGTCCAAAACAGAGTAGGCTAATCCCAATTCACGTGCCCGTTCTTCCATGGCTAACAGCAGCACACGTCCGTAACCGAACGCACGATGAGATTTGAGTACAGCGATGCGCTGCATTTTGGCGGTATCCTTGGTGTAATAGATCAGACGTCCTGTGGCTACAGCCTGTCCATCGGTGCTCAACAATACATGATGCACATCAGGGCTGATGATATCATATTGATCAATTTCAATATCAGCAGGCACCTGCTGCTCGATCACAAAAACATTATTGCGAATATCCAATGCTTTCTGGAGTTGTTCTTCAGTCGTTACATAACTAATCTCAGCTGCCAATTCCATACCTTCTTTCTGCTCTACGCTATCAGACTGAATTATACAAAAAAATGCTTTTCCTGTATAGTTAAGACTGGAACATAATGGGGGAGGAGGGGCGAACCATGGGTATGGCAGGAGTGATGGCAATCACCCTTTTGATGTCAGCCGGAATGATTGCTTTGTTATATTATGTGACCAAGAAGGCGTATTCCAAAAAGTGGGACGAAGATGAGTGAAATGCGACTTAATGTTCCTCAGGGTAAGACTTCAACATTGCCTTGTGGGGAGTAAACGTCATGCACAACAGACTTGGAATACACATCCAGCCAAACGGGCAGGTCATCATTAACCTCATTGGGCACTTTTAACTGTTGGAATTGTACGGTATGTTCATCCCGTTCCAAACTACAACCGACAGAAACGTATATTAATGCAACAAGCGCAATCAGACAGGCTAAGTTTTTGGCTATGATAAATAAACGCAGTTTACGTTCTTTCATGTTCCTCATATGGAAGTCACCTCGTCATCAAAATGGTAATCATTCCTTTATTGTGCACCAATTCGAATAAAATATTACCAATATAACGATTGACAATGAACACGGTTACTTGGTATGATACTGTTACTTGATTGGAAAACAATTAGATATCATGATCTGTTAGCTCAGCTGGGAGAGCACTATCTTGACAGGGTAGGGGTCAGTGGTTCGAGCCCACTACAGATCATAACAAAAAGTCCTTGCGCAGCAAGGGCTTTTTTCTTTTGTCTATTTTTAGAACAAGGCATTGAAGTCTTGGGGGACAATTGGGGGACGAAAATTAAAAGAAATAAGCTATATCCTTCGCTGCGCTACGTTCACTAACTCTTCTGCAAATCAGCAAGATTCTGCTTACCCCAATCGCAGAGAATCTCCAGCACAGGCATCAGCGTTAATCCTTCACGAGACAAAGAGTATTCTACTTTTGGCGGTAATTGTGGGTATTCTGTACGGATAATCAATTGGTCGACCTCTAATTCTTTCAGCTGAGAGCTTAGCATTTTATGCGTAATGCCTCCCAAAGCTCTTTTCAATTCTCCATATCGCAATGTTTCTTTTTTCCATAACCAAAACAAGATATGCATTTTCCATTTTCCGCCGATCAACGACATGGCATGTGAAAATGGTTTAACGTTTACTTCTTCAGCAGTTTCCATATTCCACTCTCCTTTTAGATAGTATCTACCTTTTAAGTGCATACTATACTCTTTTTTCACCCTACTATACAATAACTCATGAAACAGAGACAAGGGCGAACAAGCCTAATAAAGGGAGAGAATATATATGGAAAATAGTAATCGTAATTTCTTGCAGCCTTATACATTTGCGAATGGTTTTACGCTAAAAAATAGAGTGGTCATGGCGCCGATGACAACGATGTCCAGTTTCTTCGACGGTTCAATCACCAATGATGAAGTCGATTATTATGCCGAACGGGCTGGTGGCCCTGGTATGATCATTACGGGTGTTGCATACGTAACTGAAGGGGGAAAAGGCTTCGAAGGTGAGCTTTCCATCGCAAGTGATTCTACAATCAAAGGACTGTCCAAAATTGCAAGGGCCATTCAGAAAGATGGAACGAAAGCCATTGTGCAAATCTTTCATGCAGGGCGCAAAACGAACTCCAAAACGCTAAGAGGTGTTCAACCCACCAGTGCGAGTGCAATCGCTGCCGCACATCCAATCGGCTCGGAGACGCCGCGTGAATTAACACCTGAGGAAATCGAAAGCATTATTAAGGACTTCGGCAGGGCAACCTTGCGGGCCATACAAGCTGGTTTTGACGGAGTAGAGCTTCACGGGGCCAATACGTATCTGTTGCAGCAATTTTTCTCCGTCAATTCCAATCAACGGTCCGATCAGTGGGGTGGCAGCTTTGAAAATCGCATGCGATTTCCGCTGGCAGTCATTCAGGAGGTTGCATCGGTTATCGATGCCCATGCAGATAAACCCTTCATCCTCGGTTATCGGATTTCACCCGAAGAAATTCATATGCCGGGCATCCAGCTCGAAGACTCCTTGGCTTTTGCCCAGGCTCTGACAGACACGCGGGTTGATTACATTCATCTGTCAATGGGAAGTTACAAACGAACCTCTTTAAACCAACCCGATGACAAGGAGCCGATCTTAACTAAATTCGTTCGTGTTTTGGATCACAAAAAACCTCTGATCGGTATTGGATCGATTGAGCGGCCGGAAGACGCAGAAGAAGTTATCAACGCCGGGGCAACTTTGGCTGCACTCGGACGGGAATTGATTCGCGAGCCGAAATGGGTACAGAAGGTAAAAGCAGGTGACCTTGGCAGCATTCGTTACCAAATATCCCCGTCTGATATGGATGAACTGCGTATCCCTTTGGCGATGCAGACTTATCTGGAAGGTTCGTTTCGGGAGGTTATGCACTTTACTACCGATAGTCAGGAAGGGACTGACTACCAGAATTCGCTTGCACCGATGGAGGGTTTTGAGAAGAAAATGTAAAAGCTAAACTATATTAGGTAGATTCAACTTTTGGATCAGTAATAGATATTTATTAATTCCGGAGCAACCATTTCCTGCTTTTACAAGAGGGAATGGTTGTTTTTTATTTAATAATAATGATTTACAAACACAATTAAATTGTGTACAATCTAATTGTTAGCAAAACAAAAAGAAATATCATCTTTACAAAATAAAATCTAAACATACAGAGGAGACAATACTCATGAAAACATTATACGAAACTACAGTTATCAATACAGGTGGACGTCAAGGGATCGTGCAATCGCCGGATAACGTATTTATGCTCGATGTCGCTGCCCCGCCTGAACTGGGAGGAAAAGTAACGACAGCTACGAATCCCGAGCAATTGTTTGCAGCAGGCTACAGTGCTTGCTTTAATTCAGCGCTGGAGTTTCAATTGAAGAAACACAAAGTCGAAATTGAGAGAAGCACAGTATCGGCTACGGTTATGCTAGTAACGGACCCTACGGATAATGGTGTGAAGCTGGAAGTGGAACTTGAAGTTAAAATTGAGGGTCTGGATGAAGAAACAGCACAGAAATTTGTCAAACTTGCTCATGACTACTGCCCATATTCCAAAGGCATCAAAGGGAACGTTAATGTTACTGTGGGACTAGCGTAATCTTCGAGCGGGGACGATTGAATGCTTTCGTTTGGACTTCACTGTTGAAGTCTGAAGCATGTATCTAAAATAAGGTCCATCATACTGAAGGCCTCCGAGGAATCGGAGGTTTTTTGATATGTTTTTAATTCTTCAGCGATATCCAATAGTAGATAAAGAAATTAATCACGATTGAAATATACCCATATGGGGTATATTATAAGAGTAGAAATCGAAAGTTCAAAGGAGTGCAACTCATGAAAAAGTATGCAATGATATTGCTGACTACGGTGATCACGGGCAGTCTGATGTTAAGTGGATGTGGCAAGAATGCTGAGCAGCATAATAGCAGTAGTGACAGTCATGCAGCGAGCACAGGAGAGATGCACCACTCGGATTCGGGAGAATTACCGGAAGGGCTTCAGGAAAAGAAAAACCCTACATATCCAGTGGGCAGCCAGGCCGTGATAAGTACGGACCATATGGCTGGAATGAAGGGCGCAGAAGCGACCATAGTGGGAGCCTATGAGACGACAGCCTATGCAGTCTCGTACACACCAACCACAGGGGGAGACACTGTGAAAAATCATAAATGGGTCATCCAAGAGGAAATTCAGGACCATACGGATCAACCGTATGCAGCAGGAACAGAGGTTGTGCTGAACGCTGATCACATGCCAGGAATGAAAGGTGCTAATGCAACGATTGACTCCGCTGAGCAAACGACGGTATATATGGTTGATTACACCCCGACCACAGGCGGAGATCCGGTGAAGAATCATAAATGGGTCACAGAAGAAGAATTGTCTATTCAATAATACTTTTTAATGAATAATCAAATTCCCACTCAATTATGGGTTATAATGGAACAATAAGATTAAAGCTGCTGGAAAGGGGAATGTATATGATGGACTTCAGCAAGCCGCCCCATGCCTCCGAATCACATACACACAAACAGCGCCATGAAGAAAATGAACAACAGCTTTTAGCCGGAGGGAAAAGTATTTGGTGGGAAATCAGCAATTGGCTAATTCTCGGTGGGATACTTGCGGTGATCTTCGTATTGTTTAAATTCGTGTTCTAGAAAAAGAGAAACATTAAAACTTTGGATAAGGGCCATATTAAATGGGCTCTTTTTTTTACGCTTGTACATATAAAATTATCAAGAAAATAACAAATGACAAAAATAATTATTTGTCATTTGTTATTCGGTGTGTTAATCTAATTTCAACGGAGGTGACTTGAGGATGGTGTAACCATCTTAATCATATGGATAAGGACAAAACTTCTGAATTTTTAACCAAGGAACAAATTATCGCAGCAACGCAGGAAACTCTTCGACGCTTTGGTGTTGCCAAAACATCTGTTACGGATGTCTCTAAATTGCTTGGAGTTAGTCACGGTACGATTTACAGGCACTATAAAAGCAAGAAAGAATTACTTGAAGGCGTGACCGCACAATGGCTCGAAGATGAGATTATCGCGCCTTTGACGGCAATAACTAAGGATCAGAGTTACAACGGAGAGGGAACACGTCATCTGAAAGTATATATAGAAGCATTAATCGCTCGTAAACGTCATTATGCAGAATCCGATGCAGAGTTGTTTGAGATGTACGCACGGGTAACCCAGGAATCCGCAGATATTATCGCTAAACATGTGAAACATCTTGTACGTCATTTGAGTGAAATTATCCAGCAGGAGAACCATTTCCAATTTAACAACCCAGATGTGGTTGCAACAGCGATCCTTCAAGCTACAGCTCGTTTTCATCATCCGGCACACGCTTATGAATGGCAGAGCCCTACAATTGATACGGAATTTGCACAGGTGTGGTTGTTGATCGAAAAGGGATTATTACATTTGGAACAAGAGAGGGAGTAATCGTAAATGAAAAAGCTAACAGGTAAAGTGGCCGTTGTAACAGGCTCATCCCGGGGGATCGGACGTGCTATAGCGGAGCAACTCGCTGAAATGGGCGCGGATGTCGTCATTAACTACGCGAGTAGCCCCGACAAAGCAGAGCAGGTCGCAGATATTGCTCGCCAAAAAGGAGTGCGTGCCATTACTGTTCAGGCTGACCTTGCCCGGAAGGAAGATGTGGAGCGTTTATTTTCCGAAACGATTAACCAGCTTGGAAAAATCGATATTCTGATCAACAATGCAGGCATCATGAAGACAACGCCTTTGGCAGATGTGACTGAGGAAGAATTCGATCAGCAGTTTGCGATTAATGTAAAAGGTACATTTTTTGCTTGTCAGCAAGCGTTGAAACACATGGAGAACCAGGGCCGAATCGTTAACTTCTCCACTTCTGTAACTGGACAGATGTTTCCGGGATACAGCGTGTACGCCGGTACCAAAGGAGCAGTTGAACAGATTACTCGTCAGCTTGCGAAGGAATTTGGCTCCAGACAAATCACTATTAATGCTGTTGCACCAGGTCCCGTGAATACCGAATTGTTTTCTGTCGGGAAGACGGAGCAGCAGCTCGAAGGGATGCGTAAAATGAATGCATTTGGTCGTCTGGGTGAACCGGAAGACATTGCAAATGTGATCTCATTCCTCGTCAGTGAAGAATCGCAATGGGTTACAGGACAGACGCTACGTGCAAACGGCGGTTTCATTTAACGAAATCATGCACGAAGTTTACCCCTTTTGACACACAACCGGGCGAATCCCCATATGATGCATTACATCAGCAAGCAATTGGGGAAATGGGGAATTCGGGATGGCAAAAGCAAAGGGAAAAAAGGCTCCCGCGTTAAAGAGTGACAAACTTCGTGTATCCATGAAATTGGTTACTTCGGATGTATGTGAGCGTTGCAAGACCCCCTGTACACGAGGAATGGATTATGCAGCACGGATGCGAACCGATGGAGCTGTAGGCAAGGGCGTACCTTGTATATTAACTCGTCATACTTCGTAGTCAGCAGCTTAATAAAATTGACCCAGAAGAAGTTCGTATAATTATGCATTGCCAACAACTATACTATAGGGGCGTCCTTTAACAGGGAACGCCTCTTTTTGATCATTCCAAGGGGTGGAAAATATTCTGGATAAAAAATGAAAAATGATGAAAAACAGCGCAACTTTGTGGATGAACCTGCAGTATAAATGTACAACAGCTAGCAGCAGGGGAGGGAATATTGACGGAATGAAATGGAAAAGAATTTTGCTGTGTGTCACAGTATTCTCCTTGCTCGGCGGGTCTTTATTGTTTGCAGATTCAGTGAACGAGAAGATTCGGGTTCTCATTAACGGCAAGGAAGCAGCTGACGGTGGTTATCTGATTGACGGAACGACCTATGTACCTGTAAGGGAAGCGGGCGGAATCGCCAGATGGGATAGCACAAACAAGAGAGTAACGGTTATCAAACCGAATGTACATATTTTTCTCTTCAAGGGAGATACCGTGTTTGGCAACGTGAACGTGGGTAAGTTGAAATTTAATGTGTTCTCACAAGTCGACAGTTTGACAACGGATATAGCTGCCGTGAAGGTGACGATTACCAATCCAAGTGGTGAGGTTAAAGATATTCAGTCCCAAGAGCTCAAGACTCAGAAGGATAACTTCTGGTTCCGAACGTACGATTTTACGTATGATTTCAGCCGGGCTGGCAAGTACCAAGTCGGTTTTTATATTAAAGAAAATGCAAATAGTAATTATGTGCTGGCAGCCGAGAAAATCATTACCGCGCTGAACGATTGAAGCAAAAATAACCTTGGCGGTTAAATTGACCTGGACCATTGAACATGTTACGATATGCAAGGTTACACAATTTCTATTTATAAAGCGAGGTATATCAATGAGCGATCACACACATGAACACGGCGATGCCTGCGGATGCGGTCAAGACCACGACCACGACCACGAGCATGAAGAAGTTCTTCTGACACTGACAGACGAGAACGGAAATGACGTGGAGATGGTTCTGGTGGAGACGTTTGACGTGGAGAAGCATGTTTATGCGCTCCTGCTGGAACGTAACAATCCTGAAGCTGACGGCATCATTCTGCGTATGGAAGAAGAAGACGAGGAAATGGTGCTCTACAATATTGAAGACGAAGAAGAGTGGACCCGTGTTGAAGCGGCGTACAACGAACTCGTTGCAAGCCAAGAATAGTCATCCTTTTGGAATAAAACAAGAAGGCTCCTTGATCACAGGGGGCCTTTTGTTTGCTTTTTATTAGGTGTATATGCTATTTTTTCTTGCTATAGGGACAGTGGAATAGGTGGGAAAATGCAAATAAGACAGCGATCATAACACAAGGCAGGACAAGTCTGTGTGGAGAAAAAAATAAAAAGGACCAAGCATCCCGCTTGGTCCTTAGAGATCGATCAACCTCATGAAGAGGTGGCTGTTCTAGAAAATCGCATCTGCTTCCACGATGACTTTTACATTGGTTACGCTACGGTCTTCAGGTCCTTTTACAGGCAGTCCAACTTCAACATGATCAATGATGTAGTCGATGTTTTCCTGAGTGATAACCTCACCTGGCAGCAGAATCGGAATTCCTGGTGGATATACGTAGATGAATTCCGAAATAATTCGGCCCGCGGATTCCTTGAAAGGAATGACTTCGGTATCACCATAGAACGCATCACGTGGAGTCAGCATCAGCTGTGGGACATCTGGAACCTTAACCACCAGCTCGTGGGCTGGATTCACTTGATAATACGTACGGGATAGATCTTGCAGGGCGTTCAGCAAGATTTCTACGGAGTCATCCGTATCTCCCGGCGTGATGAGGCACAGAATATTATACATATCACTGAGCTCTACCTCGATTTTGTAATGCTCACGTAGCCAGTTCTCTGTTTCGTAGCCTGTAATTCCAAGGTGGCGAACATGAATGGTTACTTTGGTTGGGTCGTAATTAAAGGTAGCCTCTGTGCCCAGCAGCTCTCTGCCGAAGCAATACAGTCCGTCCATATCATTAATGGAGCGTCTTGCAAACTCAGCCAAATCAATGGCTTTCTGTGCCATCTGATGGCCATTCAGAGCCAGATTACGTCTCGACGTGTCGAGCGAAGCCAGCAGGATGTAAGAAGTCGACGTTGAAGTCAACATACTAAGAATGGTTTGTACACGTTGCGGATTCACATAGCCATTCTTCGTGTTCAGGTTGAGTACAGAACTCTGAGTCATCGAACCACCCAGCTTGTGTACACTCGTTGCAGCCATATCAGCCCCGGCGGCCATGGCTGAGAGTGGCAGATCTTCATGGAAATGAATGAGCACGCCATGTGCTTCATCCACAAGTACTGGAACCTGATAGCTATGCGCCAGTTCGACAATTTCTTTCAGATCGGTACATACGCCGAAGTACGTTGGGTTAATGACGAGCAATGCCTTGGCATCGGGATGACGCTCAAGGGCACGTCGGATCGCGCCGGTAGTGACACCGTGATCGATTCCTAGATTGGCATCCTGCGCAGGAGAGACGAACACGGGTTTCGCTCCTGAGAAAATGATGGCAGACATGACCGATTTATGCACATTACGGGGCACAATAATCTTGTCACCCGGTTCACATACGGACAGAATCATGGTCATGATGGCACTGCTTGTGCCTTGTACACTAAAATAGGTATAATCGGCTCCGAAGGCATCGGCTGCCAGAATCTGCGCTTCCTCAATGACACCGGTTGGCTGATGCAAATCATCTAGCGGTGCGATGTTAATCAAATCTATGGAGAGGGCATTATCGCCGATAAATTCACGAAATTCGGTGTCCGTTCCCAATCCTTTTTTATGTCCCGGAATATGAAATTGCACCGGATTGAGTGCCGCGTGATTTTTTAAAGCGGTAAACAGCGGCGTACGGCGGTGATCCATCAGTGCTGTCACAACCTTTCCTAATTATAATTTGTAAGAAAAACGTCTTTCGACGTAAATTCTATGAAGACAGACCGCATGTAGCGGATGTTTTTCTTGCGATCACGGATTTAGTTCAGCTTCGCTGATAACTTATCATTTTGTAATCTCAAACAAATTTGAGTATAGCAAATTAAGAACCGAATGCAAGCAGTATTGCTTGACAATTTTTCGAATTGCTGAGATTTGGACACATCCCCGACGGTTACAGTAAGGATAGGAGATGGGCAAGCAAGCATCGAAAGGGGAAAAAGAATGCAAACCAATACAAAACCAGCCAAAATCCTGCGATCACCTTTCTTTATAGCCATGTGGCTAACGCTTTTTCTAGTAGAAATCATCAAGGGTGCCCTGCTGGTCGCTATTTTGCCCGTGTATATGGACAATATTCTGGGCTTATCCGCTGGCGTAATTGGTGTGGCCTTTGCCCTTCAATATTTGGGAGATAATCTGTTCCGGGCTCCCTCTGGCTGGGCAGCAGAACGGATCGGGTTTCGCGCTACAATGGTGACGGCCCTAATTTGTACATTAGTTGCTGTAATCATGATTATCTTTTTCAAAAGTGCATTTGGCCTTGCCATGGCTTGCCTCATTCTTGGAGTCGGTACGTCACCCCTTTGGCCTTGCGCCATGACGGGCGTGACCGCGATGTCGGGGCCGCAGAATAAGAACGGTACAGCCATGGGTGCGCTGGAGATGGCGGCACTTGGGGGGACTGGACTTGGGCCGATCGGAATGAACTGGTTATTGGAACGGACGCATCACGATTATCGCACCATTTTCCTGGTGTTGATGGGTGTTGCAATTCTGGTCATTCTGGTCGCCTTGATTCTACCCGGACGTGTCGTTGTTGAGGGTGAGCATGCGGAAAGTGAGACCAAGCGGACAGATATGAAATATCCGGCTAAACCGAATATTCTTACGCCTTTCATCCGACTCAAAAACAGTGTCCAGGGCACATTGCAACGGGTACGAAGCACCCTTAATGTGAATCCGCTCGTATATCCTGCACTGTTCATGCAGTCCTTTGTTATTGGTCTGCTCAGTCCCGTGATTACGCTATACACTCGCACAGACCTGCACATCTCGCCCAACCTGTACAGCTTGTTGCTGATAGCCGGTGGCGGGATTACGGTCATTGCACTGTTGCCTGTAGGGAAAATGGTAGACCGGTTTGGAACGGCACCGTTCCTGAACATTGGTTTTTTAATGGCAGCAGCAAGCCTGTTTGCTTTTTCATCCATTACGTCTATTCCTGTTGTGTTCGGCATCGTCATGCTGGTTGGCGTCAGCTATGCGATGATTCTCCCGGCCTGGAATGCGTTTGTAGCCACATTGATTCCCAAAGGAGAACGCGGAGCGATCTGGGGTTTCTTCCTGACCCTTCAGGGATCAGGCATGGTCGTAGGACCGATTGTATCCGGACTGCTGTGGGATCACGTTAGTCATCCTGCTCCATTTATCGGAAGTGCTGTCGTTATGGCTGGACTTGCTGTTGTGCACTATGTGTTATCCCGTAAACCGTATCGTACAGCTCCTGCTAAATGAAGCGATGAAGCCTGGTAAGGTTGATCTAATAAGAAAAGGGAGTTCCAACAACCGTACAGGCTGTGGAACTCCCTTTTTATGCAGCATAGTCCATCCATTTAGCTAACGACGTGAAGATTGTTCTGCCCGCCGCAGTAGTCAACCTCGGGAACTTACTGCGAACGAACCGTTTCCAGGAACTTTTCCCCATCCGCAGGAAGCGGATCATCCCGATCAACTCGCAGTCCGGACATGACCTCTGCATACCTCCATTTCGCGTCCGTTATATCATGAAAAACGGGGGCTTGCCCCTGTGCATCTGCGGAAAGCTGCGATCCTCCGGATCAATCGGTGAAAAATAGTCAAATAACCAAGTACCCTTACATAAAATGAAGTATAAAATAGGGTAAGCCGATTGAGTAGAAGCGATTGAAGAAGATGGCCGGAGCATCTCCGGTACAGATGGAGGGAGTGCCGTGAATAAGAGTTATGAAGTTGAATATTGCAATCTGGAGCTGCGGTTCAACCGTCGGCATATCCAAAATTTGATCAAAGACCTTATTCGTGAGGGGTATTCACTATATTGGAGCGAGGACGAATCCTTTTTTATTCTGTCAGTCCGCACCGGACGCAAGCTGGTAAAGCTCCGTTTTCAACAGACGCGCAGTGGGAATTACAAGATGACAGGAGATTATATTATCAAAGATGCAAAACTTGCGGAATGGTTGGAGAAACTGATTGGGGATACACGCGGGCATGCCGTTGTGAAACGCTTTAAGGATCAGCAGATGACCGTGGAGAATATTTTGTTCGGTGAAGTCATTCGTCTCGTTGAAGTATCCGGGTTCAAACAGCGTGTTATTTTTCAAAAGGAACCTGCGCCGACGGCGGAAGAGATGGAAGAAATGTTTCTCTCGCGCGAAGGTGAGGAGCGACTCATGCTGCTGCGCATGGAAGTAGACGATGAACTGGAGCGTCTGCATGCCGCCATTCAGACGGATAATATCGAAAAAGCAGATGCCTGTCGTAAAGTCTTAAAGCAGTTGTCAGGGCACATGTTGATGCTGGAAGGCTGAAATATAACGCTGTATTTATGAAAATACGATGAACACCTCAGGTAATTGGGGTGTTTTCTCGCTGTGCGACCATGGTCCGGGGTTCACTTCTATGCGTAAAACCGTTAAAATGGGGGTATTGTTGAGAATTCATTCAATAAAATTAATTGGAGCAAAGGATGGAGGACCAGATGGCGAAACAACAGATCGGTGTCATTGGACTTGCAGTAATGGGCAAAAATTTGGCCCTTAACATTGAAAGCAGAGGTTTCACGGTATCGGTATTTAACCGTTCCCCGGAGAAAACCAACGATCTTCTGAAAGAAGCCGAAGGTAAAAACCTGACAGGCACATTCTCTATTGAAGAGTTTGTGGCATCCCTGGAATCCCCGCGCAAAATCCTGATCATGGTACAAGCTGGTTATGCAACCGACGCTACCATTGAACAACTGCTTCCTCATTTGGATGAGGGCGACATCATCATTGATGGCGGTAACGCATACTTCCCTGACACACAACGTCGCAGCAAAGAGCTGGAAGACAAAGGCATTCGCTTCATCGGTACAGGTGTATCCGGTGGGGAAGAAGGCGCTCTGAAAGGCCCTGCAATTATGCCAGGTGGACAAGAGAGTGCGTACAAGCTGGTTGAACCGATCCTGACAGCCATTTCGGCCAAAGTCGGTGACGATCCTTGTTGTACATATATCGGACCAGATGGTGCCGGACACTATGTAAAAATGGTGCATAACGGTATCGAATACGGAGATATGCAGCTGATTGGTGAAGCTTACCACCTGCTCAAATCCGTGTTGAATGTGTCCGTTGAGGAGCTTCACGCCATCTTTACAGAATGGAATCAAGGAGAGCTGGACAGCTACTTGATCGAAATCACGGCAGACATCTTCTCCAAATACGATCCAGAAACGGGCAAACCAATGGTTGATGTCATTCTGGATGCAGCTGGACAAAAAGGAACAGGAAAATGGACAAGCCAAAGCGCGCTGGATCTCGGCGTACCATTGTCCATGATTACGGAATCCGTATTCTCCCGCTTCCTGTCTGCGATGAAAGACGAGCGTGTGGCAGCGAGCAAAATCCTGAACGGACCTGCGGTTGAAGCATTCTCCGGTGACAAAAAAGCGTTCATCGAGAATGTTCGCAAAGCGCTGTTTGCAAGTAAAATCGTATCCTACGCACAAGGTTTTGCCCAAATGCGTGCAGCTTCCGATGAGTACGGTTGGGATCTGAAATACGGCAACATCGCTATGATCTTCCGTGGTGGTTGCATCATCCGTTCGCAGTTCCTGCAAAACATTAAAGAAGCGTATGACAAAGATGCAGCACTGAAAAACCTGCTTCTGGATCCATACTTCCAAAATATTGTAGAATCCTACCAAGGTGCGTGGCGTGAAGTAGTAGCTGCTGCGGTAATTCAAGGCGTTCCGGTTCCTGGGTTCTCCAGTGCATTGTCCTACTACGATAGCTACCGTACAGAGCGTTTGCCTGCGAACCTACTGCAAGCACAACGTGACTACTTCGGTGCTCATACGTTCAAACGTCTGGACAAAGAAGGCAGCTTCCACCACAACTGGATGGAATAGTAGCGTATAACGCAAGTCCGTGAGATTTGGCTAAATTGTCCTGAATCAAGGACCTTGGCTGGAAGAAAAGCATGGACTGAAGCTTGGAAAGGGGGGACTTGGAGAGTCGGTACATACCGATGAGCTCCAGGTCTCTTTTTTAACGTATGCGTAAGCTGGGTCCTACATCGAGATTCGTTACAATTTTAAAATCGCCTATATTTCCAAAATAGGCTGATCTGAGTTCTTTAAAATCGTTTGGATTACAAGGAAGTGCTTCGATATGATCTGGAAGTGCTTGCGGATGTATGGAGGGAAGACAGTCATACTATGGCCTTCCCCCGTCCGCAGGGCTGTGTTATGATAGGACAAAAGTGCTCACGAATTGCTTGAATTAAAGGAGTGTACACCTTGAGCAAGTCTAACAATATTATTCTCATCGGCATGATGGGAACTGGCAAATCAACCGTCGCTGACATGCTCGCACGCGAGTTAGGTTACCGACTGATTGATGTGGACGCCGCGGTGGAAAAAGAGGAAGGCTGTACGATTTCTGAGTTGTTCACAGGCAAGGGAGAGACGTATTTCCGCGATGCCGAGAGTCGCATGTTGTGCTCGGTGTTAGAGAAAAAGGCGCAGGTGATTGCGACCGGAGGCGGTGTGGTACTACGTTCGGACAACTGCGATGTCATGTCGAAGAACGGCTGGGTGGTTGCACTGACTGCTGATCCGGCAGTGATAGTAGAACGCGTCAGCGGTTGTGATAACCGTCCGCTCTTGGCAGGCAATGCGGAGGAACGCATTCAGACCATTATGCAGGAACGGAAGGACGCATACCGGTTTGCGCATTACACGGTGGATACAACCGAGTTATCCGCTTCTGAAGTGACTCGTTTAATTTTAGCGCATTACCGCGTCTAAGCTTGTAATTATTTCATTTTCTCGTCAGTGAGAGTATGGATAGAACGTACACATGAGTGTAGGGTCGATGCATGGAGAGGGATACATTTCGCATGTGGAAGAAGATATGTTGAAGGATTTAAAGTGGTGAATGGGATGTGATCGTGAGAGATTGATGTGAAAAACGGGCCGATTGGCCCGTTTGACTGATGGTAAGGATCAGGGTGCATGGTGGTTATCGAGAACTGCTGATTGCAGCTAGCTATCCTAACCCTTTACCCTAATCCTGATATTATTTAGTTTTCCTCTTGCCATTGCAGCATGCCGCCAACCATATTGGTGCAGCCATCATATCCGAGCTGCTGTAAGTACTCACAGGCACGTTCGCTACGGTATCCACTACGGCAGATCAGAACAATCTCACCAGACTTTTGAATTTCGGACAGTCTGTCCGGAATCTGTCCAAGCGGGATGTGTTTCGCTCCCTCGATCATGCCTTGTGCGACCTCATCGTCCTCACGGACGTCTATCATCTGCAGCTTCTCTCCCGCCTGCAAGCGGCGGCGCAGCTCAGAAGTTTCAATTTCAGCAATTTGTGTCATATTCAGGTCCTCTTTTCTGTATGGACTTAACGCCTATAATGATACCCAAGCGATGTATGGAATGTCAATTTGGCAGTACAGCATCACCGTATGTATCCTGAACCAAATACGTAACAGGATCATCTAACGAAGCACATTATAATCAATGAAGGAGAATTTCATCCATGGACGTTATCGTTAAACCGACCCCATCCCTGAAAGGGGAAATTGGAGCTTTGTCTTCCAAAAACTACACCACACGCTACTTGCTAGCTGCTGCGCTGGCAGAAGGCACGAGTACGATCCATTACCCGGCTCATAGTGAAGATAGTGACGCTATGCGCAGATGTATTCGCGATCTTGGAGCAGTGCTTGAAGAAGATGACAGCAAAATCGTTATCCAGGGCTTTGGCAGCCATCCACATGATGTGCGTGAATTAAATGTAGGCAATGCGGGTGCAGTGCTGCGTTTCCTAATGGGGGTAACGGCACTTTGTCCTGAGGTGACGTTTGTAAATACGTACCCGGATTCTCTTGGCAAACGCCCACATGATGACCTGATCGATGCGCTTGGTCAGCTGGGTGTTGAGGTACAGCACGAACAAGGACGCTTGCCAATCACGATCAAAGGTGGTCAGGCTAAGGGTGGACATATCCGTGTATCCGGTTCTGTCAGCTCCCAGTATTTGAGTGCGTTGCTGTTTGTAACTCCGCTCCTGGCCGAAGACAGCACAATTGAAGTATTGAATGACTTGAAATCCAAAGTGGTTATTGGTCAGACGCTGGAAGTACTGGAACAAGCGGGTATCGTCATTCATGCGACTGATGATTACATGTCCTTCCGCGTACCTGGCGGCCAAGCCTATAAACCGCAAACATATACGGTTCAAGGAGACTATCCGGGTTCAGCAGCTGTCCTCGCGGCCGCGGCGGTCACTCAATCGGATGTTAAAATTTTGCGATTGATGGAACAAAGCAAACAAGGTGAGCGTGCTATCGTTGATGTTCTGCGCATGATGGAAGTGCCGTTGACGCATGAGAATGATGTGGTTCACGTGCAAGGTAACGGTACATTGAAAGCCGTGGAATTCGATGGAGATGCCGCGACAGACGCGGTTTTGGCCATGGTAGCGGCAGCAGTGTTTGCGGAAGGCACCTCACGGTTCTATAATGTAGAGAACTTACGTTACAAGGAATGTGACCGAATTACGGATTATTTGAACGAACTGCGGAAGGCAGGAGCCAACGTAGAAGAACGTCAGGCCGAGATTATCGTACATGGTCGTCCAGAAGGCGTCGAAGGCGGCGTTGAGATTAACGCTCACTACGATCATCGCGTAATTATGGCACTGACCGTTGTCGGTCTGCGTTCCAAAGAACCGCTTCGTATTCGGGATGCACACCATGTAGCCAAGTCTTATCCGCAATATTTCGATCATTTGCAGGCGCTTGGCGCCTCGGTTCAATGGGTAAAAGAGTAAAATAACACGTTTAAGAGGTTGTTCAAAAAACCGCTTTTGATTACGAAGGATGCCTGGAGGCATCATCAGCATCGAATATGGAATTCAGCCGAAATGTCCGTTGCTCACGTAGTTTTCCCTACGCTCCGCTACTCCATTTCTAGCTTCATCCCATCTTCTCGGTACTGAAAACCGGTCTTTTTGAACACGCACTTTAAGCAGAAAAGGATGGTGCTTGAACATGGAATTTAACAATCCTACTCGTGAAGAAATTGGACAACTTTTGCGCAAGGCAGGCAACATCGCAGTCGTCGGCTTATCGGACAAATCAGATCGCACTTCCTATATGGTAGCGGAAGCCATGCAAAGCAGAGGTTATCGCATCATCCCGGTAAATCCGCAGGTACAAGGTGAGATTCTCGGGGAGACGGTATATGCGACTCTTGCAGATATCCCTGAGCCGGTTGATATCGTGAATGTATTCCGCCGCGATGAATATTGTGCGGATGTCGCTCGTGAAGCTGCGGCGATCAAAGCGAATGTATTGTGGCTTCAGCTTGGTATCCATAGTGATGAAGCCGTACAGATTGCTGCTGAGAACGGCATGACAGCGGTAACGAATCGTTGTATCAAGGTAGAGGATTCCATCGTTCTGCGCGGTGCTGGACGCGGTTAAATCTCAATCACTAAAAATCCCGTTAACCTCGAGTTGACGGGATTTTTCTGTTACATTCTTGGAATATAGAATAAATTACCAACAGGATACTGTTTTGCTTTGACAAAACGTTGCGTAAAGCTTACCATCTAGGATAGAAAGGAGAGGTCGCCATGAATTGGCTCGGATCCTTGCAGCAGCTCGGACGAGCGGTAATGCTGCCTACAATGGTCCTGCCCGCCGCCGCAATTTTGCTGAGTGTTGGCAGTTTGCCCTGGGACGCCTGGGGATTGAAAGTTGTTGGTGAAGTGTCTACCGTGGCCGGACACGGTATTTTTTATTTTTTGCCGTATTTGTTCGCTGTCGGTGTAGCGCTGGGACTCTCCAACCAGGCCGGACAAGCGGGACTCGCTGCTCTGGCTGGTATTGTGATATATGATCAGGTGACTCGCAATTTCGGGGATGGCACCGTTCAACCTGCTTCCTTAATTGGAATTATTCTCGGCGCACTTGCCGGGGTGACGCATAATCGCTTCAAAAGTATTAAACTTCCCGAAATCTTACAATTTTTCGGTGGTTCCAGGTTTGTTTTGCTCATCGTAGGGCTGTGCTCGGCACTGTTCTCCTTCTTTATGTTATGGATCGCACCCATTCTACAACATGCATTGAACGCCATCGCCACCTGGGAATACAGTCTCGGCGGTTTTGGGCTGTTTATATATGGGGTCTTGTACAGGGTGCTGGTGGCCTTCGGACTGCATCATCTGCTTAACAATGTGTTCTGGTTCCAACTGGGGACGTATGAAACAGCAGACGGCAATATTGTGCAAGGGGATTTGCCGCGATTTTTTGCGGGTGATCCGACAGCAGGGTATTTTATGGCTGGGTTATTCCCGATCATGATGTTTGCGATTCCAGCGATTGCCTTTGCGATTATTCAGGAGGCAAGGGAAGACCTGAAGCCGAAAATTAAAAAAACATTTCTCACTTCCGCACTTGTTTGTTTTCTGACAGGGGTATCGGAGCAGATTGAGTTTGCCTTTTTGTTTGCGGCACCTTATCTGTTCATCGTGCATGCAGTCATGTCAGGACTTGCGATGTGGATCAGTTATTGGCTTGATATACGCCATGGATTCTCCTACTCGGCTGGCGTTATTGACTACATACTCAATTTCCATCTATCGGAGAATGCTTGGAAGCTCATACCGATTGGCATACTATATGGGTTGGTCTATTATTTCCTGTTTAGGTGGGCGATTCGTACGTTCAAGATTCCAACTCCAGGACGTGAAGAGGGGTCCATGCTGGAAGATTGGGTAGGTAACATTCCTTATCAAGCTCCTCTCATTTTGGAAGCATTGGGCGGGAAAGAAAACATTGTGCAGGTAGAGGCCTGTATTACACGACTTCGACTCACCGTGCATAATGATCGGTTAATCGATACAGGTGCAATGAAGAGTATGGGGTCGGCAGGGCTCATTAAGCTGGGTGGCGGTAACGTACAAGTGGTATTTGGCACTTATTCGGAATTAATCCGGGAAGAGATTGCGAAGCTGCTCGAACGGGATCTGCAACAAGTGCTGTTCTGTGCTCCTGTGCAGGGCAAAATGCTGCCGATTGAGGAGGTGCCGGATCAGATATTTGCAGCCAAGCTTGTGGGCGATGGAGTAGCCTTTGTTCCGGAAAAAGGAGAGCTGGTCTCACCCGTATATGGAACGATTATGCACATGTATCCGACGATGCACGCACTGGGCATATCAACCCGGGAGGGACTTGAGGTCCTGTTGCATATCGGTATTGACACATCCCAACTGAAAGGCCACTTTGAAGCCTTTGTTCAGGAAGGGGACACGGTGGAGCCAGGTCAGTTGTTAATCAAGTTTGACCTGGCTGTATTGCGAGCCGAGGCGGCATCGCTGACGACACCGATGGTCATCACGAATCCCGATCGTGTCAAATCATGGAGTTTCGCTCCATTTAAGCAAGTTAAGAAAGGTCAGGCATCCGTTATGTCCGTGGTGCTCTATGACAGGAACGTTGGAGGGGTAGAATGAAGATACAAGGCATCAACGGCGCTGCAGGCATAGCCATCGGCAAAGCATTTGTCCTGCCCAGTTGGGAATGGGATCTGCCGGATCAGAAGATGGATTCGGTGGATCTCGCCCAAGAGTTCGAACGGCTGTACGAGGGCATACGGACATCGAAGGATGAGATTGAATATATCAAGAACGAGTTCAAGGAAGTGGTCGGTCCTGAAGAGTCCAGCATTTTTGATGCGCATCTGGCCATTCTGGAAGATCCGGTGTTCATGAACGAAATTCGAGGCATTATTGAACGGCAGTACAAAGCAGCAGAAGTAGCCGTCAAAGAGGCTATTGATCATTTTGTCACCATGTTTGATCTGCTCGAAGACGAGTATATGAAGGAGCGGGCCATTGACATCAAGGACGTGGGGAACCGTCTGTTAAAGCATCTGCTGGGAGCACCGGAAATTACGCTTCCATCGGATACCCAGCCTTATATACTTGTTGCCAAAGAGCTGTCTCCCTCTCAATTGGCGCATTTGAATCCAAGCCACGTGCTGGGCATTGTGACACTCATCGGAGGCAAAACATCACATTCGGCAATTATGGCTCGTGCACTTGGCATTCCTCTCGTTTCCGGTCTGGAAGCGAGTCTTGGCATGCCGGTGGAGACCGGAGATATGCTGGTTGTTGATGGAGATAATGGCCTCGTATTTACGGAGCCGGATCGCAAGACAATTGAACGTTACACGATGATTCGCAGCAAACAATTGAAGAAAAAAGAGCAGTTGCAGGTACTTGCAACAGTAGATGCCGTAACCAAAGATGGTTCCGTTCTGCATCTGGCTTCTAACATCAGTTCCGTCAAGGAATTGGATATGGCACTGAAACATGGGGCAAAGGGCGTGGGGTTGTTCCGGACAGAGTTCCTATACATGGACCGCGCTACGTTCCCGGGTGAGCAGGAACAGTATGAGGTCTATCGTCTTGTCGCTGAGAAAACTGCTGGTCAGTCTGTCGTTATTCGTACACTCGATATCGGTGGTGACAAGCAGCTAGACTATTTTGAACTACCAGAAGAAGATAATCCATTTCTGGGATATCGTGCGATTCGGATCAGTCTGGACCGCAAAGATCTGTTCAAAACACAGCTCACAGCCATTCTTCGGGCAAGTGCTGCAGGCAATGTCAAAATTATGTATCCGATGATCTCTTCGGTAGAAGAACTTCAGGAGGCCAATGAAATCCTGCGTGAAGCGATGTCTGATCTGGACGAGCGCAAATTGCCGTACGATCCGCATATTCAGGTGGGCATCATGATTGAGGTTCCGGCAGCGGTGATGATAGCCGATTTGCTTGCCGAAGAAGCTGATTTCTTCAGTATCGGTACCAATGATCTCGTGCAATATGTACTGGCTGTAGACCGAATGAATGAACAGATTGCACATATGTATCATCCGTATCACCCAGCTGTACTTCGCATGCTTCGCGCAACAGTCGATGCGGCTCATACGGCAGGCATTGATGTCAGTGTCTGCGGAGAGATGGCAGGAGACGAGCGTTCGATTCCCCTATGGCTGGAGCTGGGGATCAGCAATCTGAGTATGTCTCCACAATCCTTGCTGCGTGTGAAGCACAGGGTACTGAATACGACGGCTGCTGCTGCCAAAGAGGCAGCCCATGATTGCTTCACCCTGCGGACAAGTGCAGACATCGAAGAGCGCCTACAGGTCTTCAATGATTCGATGGGCAGTCCAGATGAACAGAGTGGATCGAATGCATCTTGAATGGGATATTTTCAAATAAATACCTTTAAGTGAAAATATTAACTTTTTTACAATTTTGGAAAATAGTCTTATTTTAACGATAAAACCCCACGCCATTGGCGCGGGGTTTTGTTTTATTTTTCAGCAAGTGCATCGCAAAATGCTTTGCCATATGGCGGAAGGTCAGGTGGACGACGAGCTGAAATGATGTGTCCATCCACAACAACGGCCTCATCTTTCCAGATGGCTCCGGCATTTTCCATGTCATCCCGGATACCCGGTGTAGATGTGACCGTAACCCCGTCCAGTATTTTGGCGGATATCAGTACCCAGCCTGCGTGACAGATCTGTCCAATCGGCTTACGATCCGCATGCATTTCCTTAACGAGCTCAAGTACTTTGGGGTAGCGACGAAGCTTGTCTGGTGCCCAGCCCCCGGGTACAAGGATACCATCATAGTTTGAACTATCCAATTCATCAAAACTGTATTCCGCTTCGGCGGGAACACCATATTTACCAATGTAGGTTTTGCCTTTTTTCTCTCCGGCGAGATGCACCTCAGCGCCTTCTTCACGGACACGATGCACCGGATACCACAGTTCAAGATCTTCGAATTCTTCATCGACCAGGGCGATGACTTTTTTGCCTGTTAATCTCATCATCATCTCTCCTTTTGCGGTAATTAGCACATAGCGTCTTTATTGTAACAGATTCTCATGGTGACTTCATCGTCATGCAATCTCGCCAGCAGGGAAGCGATTACAACTCAATAAATGCCTACATTCGACAACCTTCTTCTGGAGACGGTGGTAATTTGTGCAACCTATGGTTTATAGCAGGATTTGAGCGGAAATAGGTCGAATGGTATCTATATAAGAGTATAGAACGAATGAGGTGATGACTGTGCGTAAGACGTGCAGATGCGGACATGTAATGGAACTGGAATTAAGAACGGTGGTATATGCCAAAAAGGTGGAGATTCGTAACGTACCTGTATTTGCTTGTACAGACTGTGTTTCCTATGAAGTGCTTCAGCCGGTCAAGCCGGATTTGAAAGAGTGCATCAGTACACTCGGCGAACAGCCAGCGAAACAGGATGTATCGTTTGGAGAACGTAATGAACTTGCGGACCTCTTCCATGAACAATTGTTGGCCTGGCCGGACGCTTCGGATCGTGAGATGGAGCATCGGATGCAACGTGCTGTGGAGGAGAGAATTAACCTTCTGCTGGATATTATGGGATATGCCCAGAAATCTAATGATCAAGAATGGATCGAGATAACACAGCGCAGATTAGGTCAATTATCCGGCTTTGTATGGCAGGCGCACTTCTCGAATGCTGTCTAATTTTGACGTGCAAAATGCTTGTTTTCATGAAAATTGGCTTTTTCGCCCGCTTTTTGTTAAGATATCGTAGAGTGAAAACGCTCAACATAGCGGTAATCCTGGTAAAGGGGGATGTATATCAAATGGCTGACATGACTAAAATGACAAGTATTGAACAGCTAAACTCCGCAGTGGAGGCTACCGAGGATCAACCCTTGCTTCTGTTTAAGCACAGTACACGCTGCCCGATCAGCGCGAACGCTTATCAGGAGATGAACGATTATTTGCAAAATAGTCCAAGTGAACAAGTGAAATACGGTATCATTTATGTAGTGGAAGATCGCCCTGTGTCCAATGAAGCAGCGGACAAGCTGGGTGTTAAGCACGAATCTCCGCAGGCGATTCTAGTAAAAAAGGGAATTCCTGTATGGCATACTTCCCACTCGAATATTACTTCAACCACAATCACGAATGCACTGCGTGAGTCCTAAAGCCTATTTTAATTGATTAATGCATAAATTTGTCGTAATATAAATCTTAATGAAAATGGTATGAAAATTTACTGGTAATGGAGAGAAGTACTGTGACGGTAACCATTTATGATGTGGCACGTGAGGCCGGTGTCTCTATGGCAACGGTATCACGGGTTGTTAATAATAACCCTAATGTTAAGCCACAGACACGCAAAAAAGTATATGAAGCCATCGATCGGTTGGGATATCGGCCGAATGCGGTAGCCAGAGGCTTGGCGAGCAAGAAGACAACCACGGTCGGGGTCGTTATTCCGGACATTTCGAACTCAACCTTTGCAGAGATTGCCCGCGGAATTGAAGATATTGCGAATATGTATCACTACAACATTATTTTGTGTAACGCGGATAAGAAGAAAGAAAAAGAAATTCGTGTAATTAACACGTTGCTCGAGAAACAAGTGGACGGTCTGCTCTTCATGGGTGGAACTGTGACGGATGAGCATATTCAGGCGTTCCAATCAGCGGCTGTGCCGATTGTTCTCTGTGCAACAAGTGACGAGAAGGGCACGTACCCTTCTGTAGATATCGATCATGAAGCAGCGGCATTTGACGCTGTAAATACGTTGATCCGTCATGGACACAAGGAAATCGCAATGATCAGTGGTACACTGCAAGATCCTGCCAACGGTTATGCTCGTTTCCAAGGGTACAAGAAAGCGCTTGAAGCAGCAGGTATGGAATATCAGGAGGATCTCGTACGCATTGGTAACTATCGTTATGAGTCTGGTGTGGAAGCGATGAAGTATTTCCTCGGTTTGAAGAAAAAACCATCGGCAATCTTTGCTGCAACAGATGAGATGGCAATTGGTGCTATTCACAGCATTCAGGATGAAGGTCTGAAGGTACCGGATGACTTCTCCATCATCAGTGTGGATAACATTCGTATGGCTTCCATGGTCCGCCCTCAGTTGACTACTGTAGCTCAACCGATGTATGACCTGGGCGCTGTAGCAATGCGTTTGCTGACCAAGCTTATGAAGAAAGAAAATGTGGAAAACCCACGGGTTATTTTGCCGCATGAAACGATTCTTCGTCTGTCTGTAAGCCATGCAGACGTAGTTTAAATACAGGCTTGGATGATTCATCGTCATTTCCGATTGAAATGGAAATGGTTTAAGAAAGGGAGAAGGCATTCTCTCTACATAGTGGAATGACGGAAGCTCCGGAAACGGAGCTTTTGTGCTGAATGGGTTTTGGAGACGTAGACTAAAAAACATACTTGGAGGGAAACGAGTCCAGGTTTGCATGCAGAATGCTATATAGGAGGTCATAACATGCGTGAAACGATCGGTATCATTGGTGCAATGGATGAGGAAGTAGAACTTCTCTTGGCTGGTATGAAGCAACTAGAGACTGTAAAACAAACCGGTATTACCTATGTCGCAGGTGAATGGCTGGGTAAACAGATTGTGGTCTGCAAATCAGGCGTGGGTAAAGTAAATGCAGCTGTGACGACACAGATTTTAATTGATCGTTTTCAGGTTAACCGTATTATTTTCACGGGTGTTGCGGGTGCAGTTAATCCGGAGTTGAACATTGGAGATATGGTCATCTCGTCCGAATGTGTACAGCATGATATGGATGTGACTCCACTTGGATTTGAGCGCGGGGTTATTCCTTATCAGGAGACGTCCGCCTTTCCGGCGGAAGCATCCCTTATTGCGTTAGCTGAAGAAGCCTGCAAAGCGCAAGGAGCGAACTATCTGATCGGCAAAGTGCTGTCAGGAGATCAATTCATTGCAAACAAGGATACGGTGAAAATGCTGTATACCGAAATGAATGGGGCATGTGCGGAGATGGAGGGAGCTGCCGTAGCGCAAGTAAGCTTCATGAACCGTGTTCCGTTCGTTATACTTCGCGCAATGTCTGACAAAGCAGATGGATCAGCACATGTGAACTTTGCCGAGTTTACTGTGGAGTCTTCCCAGCGCTCTCACCGTATTGTGGAACATATGCTGGGACATATGTAACCCCATAAGGTATACGCATGTTGAGCATGGTATAGGCTTAAAAACAACAAAAACCGCTTCCTCCTTTCAGATCATCCTTGATGAACCTGTTGCGAAGAGGCGGTTTTTCTATGTATACGTATTCGGAATCTTGCATGCGAAGTCGTGATTAATACATAAAACGATGGCGGAATCGAACGCGGTCGAACTGTTCTTCCGATTCCAGGGGTACTTGGCTGCCAATGCGGACCATGAGGCAATTCGCCGGATGTGAACATATCTCGGGATCATCGGTGGCGTACCAAGTCATGTCTACGGTTTGCATCAATTTTTCCATCATCTTGCGGTAATCCCACACGGAAAGGGCGCTGCCCTTCAAATCCCAATGCCAGTAATATTCCGTTGTGAATATGATATATTTCTCCATCTGTCCATTTTCAAACGCGGTGAGCAGCATTTCTCGCCCAATCCCGAGAGAGCGATAGGAATCCGCAACCTCAATGGCGCCCAGCTCAATTAGATCGGTCATATTGCCTTCCGACCAACGTTCGCATTCATCTGCATAATGGAAAGTCACATAACCGACAATGGTTTCATTCTCCCGTGCAATGATGATTCGACCTTCAGGCAAAGCGGCAATTTCGGCCAATGCCTCCTGTTGTTCCGAAGGGCGCCGGAAGGCATCCAGATCGGAATGAAATTCAAGCTGCGTAATCGTCTCGACCTGAACTGGTCCCTCAATGATGATTCGGTGGCCGGACTTGAAGATGGAACGCATATGATGCTCCTTAATATGCTCCATAGTTCATGCTCCTCTCTCCCCCTACTTATAGCAAAAAACCAAAAATTTGAAAAGCCATAGACGATGATTGAAAAGATTTGCTATAATTGCGTAGACAAAAAATGTTCACAATTCAACTGCAGTTTGGGTTCATCGGTTTGGCCTGGGCAAGTACATGATGAGAAGTTCTCTCTACTAATGTAAGCGCTAACTGGAAGTTCAGTCAACACAAAGGCAATCAGAAGTGACCCATATTGGGAATCGAAATGTCGAGTTGAAGGAGGCTGGCAAGCATGAGTCAAGCACATGGTGAGATGCTGCAAACGGTTGTGTCTGAATCTAATCTGGGCGATTACACGGAGGCCCGAAGCCGGTTTGATTGGGAATCGGTTGAAAAGCACTTTACGTGGCACGCCAGCGGGAAAGTCAACATGGCGCATGAAGCGATAGATCGTCATGTGCTGGAAGGAAGAGGCGGGAGAACGGCGCTATTATACAGTGATGCTTCGCGTGAAGAGGCATACACGTTTGCTGACTTGAGTGAGCAGTCCAGTCGCTTCGGTAACGTCCTGCGTAAATATGGCATTGCTAAAAGTGATCGGGTATTTATTTTTATGCCACGCAGTCCTGAGCTCTATTTTAGTCTGTTGGGCATATTGAAGGTTGGGGCTGTTGCAGGTCCGCTATTTGAAGCGTTTATGGAAACTGCGGTGAAAGACCGACTGGAGGATAGCGGAGCTGTAGCCCTGGTGACGACCCCTCAATTGCTGGGACGAATCAAACGTTCCGAGTTGCCTGAACTGAAGCATATTTTTGTTGTGGGTGGCGGTCCGCAGACGGAAGAAGGACTCATCGACTTTGATGCAGAGATGTCGGCAGCTTCCGATGATATGGAAGTGGAGTGGCTGACTCGCGAAGACGGTCTGCTGATTCACTATACATCCGGCTCTACAGGTAAACCGAAAGGTGTATATCATGTACAGAATGCGATGATTCAGCATTATTACACCGGCAAGGTTGTACTCGATTTGCGCGAGGATGACGTATACTGGTGCACAGCTGATCCGGGTTGGGTCACAGGTACATCCTACGGGATCTTTGCACCCTGGTTGAATGGGGTGACCAACGTTATTCGCGGGGGACGATTTAGTCCAGGAGACTGGTACAGCACCATTGAGAAAAATAAAGTTAGCGTATGGTACAGTGCGCCGACGGCTTTCCGTATGTTGATGGGAGCGGGCGAAGAGACCATTGCCCAGCATGATCTGAGCAGTCTCCGTCACGTCATGTCTGTTGGCGAACCGCTTAATCCCGAGGTGGTCCGTTGGGGCTGGAAAGCCTATGGACAGCGAATTCATGATACCTGGTGGATGACGGAGACGGGTGGACAGTTAATCTGTAACTACCCGGGCATGCCAATTAAACCAGGTTCCATGGGTCGTCCATTACCGGGGATTGAAGCCGCCATTATTGACGATCGAGGACAGGAACTGCCGCCATACAGTATGGGTAACCTGGCTATTCGTACTTCCTGGCCGTCCATGATGGCGAAGATCTGGAATAACCCGGCCAAATACGAGGAGTACTTCCGACTTTCTGGCTGGTATGTATCCGGTGATTCCGCTTATATGGACGAAGATGGCTACTTTTGGTTCCAGGGCCGGATTGATGATGTCATTAACTCTTCAGGCGAACGCATTGGCCCCTTTGAAGTGGAGAGCAAGCTCGTAGAGCACCCTGCGGTAGCAGAGGCGGGCGTTATCGGCAAACCGGATGTAACTCGCGGAGAGATCATTAAGGCCTTTGTGGCACTGCGTGAGGGGTATGAGCCGACACCGGAGCTGAAGGAAGAGATCTATCGATTTGTAAAAGAAGGCTTGTCTGCTCATGCCGCTCCGCGTGAGATTGAGTTCAAGGATAAACTGCCCAAGACCCGCTCCGGCAAGATTATGCGCCGTGTGTTGAAAGCTTGGGAGTTGGATCTGCCGACAGGCGATCTATCGACCATTGAAGACTAAAGTATAAACCAGCAGATGCTACGTGTCTGCTTGTCCCATGATTCCAATAAAAAGCCTGATCCGTGTCTCACTTACGGATCAGGCTTTTTTACTTTGGATTATGCACGAATAACAAAACCCCATCCTCATGATGCGAGAATGGGGTTAAGAGTGGAGCTATGGTAACTCTGTATTACGGTTGGAAATGCACGGCTCCGGACGGCTCGGATTCGCCTATGCTGTTGCTGGCGGATACCTTGAACCATCCACTGGTGGATGCAGGCACTCCGTAGTCCATGGAGGTACCTGAAGTTGTGCCAATTTTGGTGTAAGGGGCTGCCCCTGTTTCACTAAAATATACAGCATAACTTTGAACGCCATCCGATTCCGGATTGGAGGCCCACTGAATGCGCAGTCCTTGGGAGAGCGCCGACACGGTCACTTGGCCCGGCGTAGCCGGAGCCGTAGATGCGGCATTCTCATTCTGAGAGTCTTCCGGTGTAACGACTGTTCCCGGAACATTAATCGGTTCATTTATTTCTTCATCTGCAGGAGGCTCTACCATTCCCGCACTGCTAACTGCTGCGCTAGGAGCAGACTCACGACCCGCTACATCTACTGCTGTAACGTAGAACGCAAAGTTTCCACCCTGTGCATATGCGGTAAATGATCTGGACTCACCTGTCAGGACAACCTGCCCCTGATTCTGGAATCCGGCGCCATTTACTGAGCGATACAGGCGATAACCAACCACATCACTTTCCGGTGTTGCATTAAACGTAATCACGGCGTTCCCGTTGGCAACGGAAATTCTCACATTGCCTGGTGCATCCGGTGCTTTGCCGTTATCGGTTCTTGGATCGATCTGTGTCGGCATGTCTGCATCGGCATCTTCCGGCAGGTAATATGCAAGTGATTCGTGACGACTCATGCGTGAGAATGCACTTTGCAGTTCCTTGATGAGATCAGAGATCGGTTTCTTGCGCTTAACGACGGTTTTCTCTTTCGTCATATCTCCAGGTGTTTCATCACGCGGAATGTAGTTGACACCATTGTAAGTGATATATTTGGCTTTTGCGACGCCATCATCGCTGTCCTTCGGCACAAATTTGCTATTGAAAATATCAGTGACAAATCTGTCAGTAAGAGATGTTGGCAATTTGCCGCTATAAGCGGATACGGTTCGTGTCTCGATCCCGGATGGTTTCTTGAACGAATCGGTTACGAACATCTCTTTGTCAGTAGCGATGACTTGATTCATGATTTGCGTCCACAGCTGCTGTGCACGTTTCTTCTGTGATCTGGTCTCCAGCGTGTTTACCGGCTGTTTGTATCCAACCCATACACCCAACGTGACATCCGGCGTATAGCCTTCAAACCAAACATCGGCGTAGTTTTGAGTTGAACCCGTTTTGCCTACGATAGGCACACTCTTGGAGTACTTGTAGTTTTCACGAACTTTATCGGCTGTACCTTCCGTAATAACGGTGCGAAGCATATCTGTCATCAGGTATGCCGTCTGTTCTGAGAAAGCTTGAACAGGTTCTGCATCGTGTTTATATACGATATTCCCTTTTGAGTCTACAATTTTGCTAATCATATAGGAATCATTGTACACACCATTGTTGGCAATGGCTCCATAGGCATTGGTGAGCTCTTCAACGGTAACACCGTACTGAAGTCCTCCAAGTACACCAGTCTGGGCTTGGTAGTCAATCGGTTGGATGGTGGTAATCCCAAGCTTCTTGGCGAAAGCCCATGATTTGTCGATACCAACATCTTCGTTGAACAGCTTCAGCGCAGGAACATTCAGCGAGTAGTTGAGTGCTCTACGTGCAGTCACAAGTCCCTGGTAGCGATTGTTGGCATTTTTCGGAATATGGAATCCGGTCTGGCCGTCTTTGAGAATTATCGGTGAATCATCAATAATGGAAGCCGGTTGAACAAGTCCTTCATCCAGTGCAGGCAGATAAGCAGCAATGGGTTTCATAGTTGAACCTGGCTGACGCACCATCTGAGTTGCATAGTTCATCTGTTCATCCTGGAAATCACGGCCTTCAATCATGCCGAGAATGGCGCCTGTTTTGTGATTGATCAACATGGCAGCAGTCTGCTCTTTTCCCTTCACGGGATCGTCAGCAGCGAAATTACTGTCATCTTCGGCAATGGTACGCATCGTTTTGTAGATACTCTTGTTGATCGTCGTGTAGATACGATATCCACCTGTACGCAATTGCTGCTGAGCTTCTTCCAGCAGGACACTGCTTTCTTTTTGCGGTGTATCTGTATCCGTATCCTTGGCTGTATCCGCTTTGGCATCCGAGCCTTCAGCTTTATCGGAATTGAGTTGCATTAAAATCTGTGCAGCTTGTCGCTCTGTTTCCATCATAAGGTATGGATAAGTATTGTAAGCTTTGATGGTTTTGGGTGCGAGTGAACTCTTGATGTCAAAAGCAAGAGCTTCGTCATACTCGGATTGATTAATTTTGCCCAATTCCAGCATACGGCGCAAGACCAGATGCTGACGATTAATTGCTCGCTCAAAATTGTCCTCAACAAAGTCGCCTTTTCCATTAAAGGCAGAATAAGAGGAGGGGAGCTGAGGCAATCCTGCCAGATAAGCAGCCTGAGCTGTGTTTAATGTGCTCAAATCATTAATATTGAACAGTCCTTTGGCAGCTGCCTTGACTCCATATACATTATATCCACTGGAGCCGTTACCAAAAGGAACCTTGTTCAGATACGCTGTCATAATTTCGTCTTTGGTCAGGAAACGTTCGAGTCGGAGCGAAAGTAATATTTCTTTCACTTTCCGGTCCTCGGTTCGATCCAGATTGAGGAATACACGCCGGGCCAATTGCTGAGTCAGTGTGCTACCGCCAGTTTGAACAGATTCTTTTAGCACTTTCTGTTTCACGGCACGGAGCGTTCCGCTCATGTCTACACCTTTATGTTCGTAAAAATGATTGTCTTCAATCGAAATGACTGCATCAATAACGTTCTGCGGAATCTGGTCAAAGGTGACCGGACGCCTGTCTTCTTCTGTTCGTAATTGACCGATCGGGCTGCCGTCGGCAAAGTAAGCAAAGCCTGTGATGGAGTTTTCGCTGACTTTTTGTTCAATCAGCGCCCTTGAACGGACGGGTTCGTCTTTCACAATGGAACTGACGTATCCCATCAGAGCACCGCCTACAAATAGTACCCCCATGAATCCCAGGACAACCATCCATTTGACGAAACTACCCAGTCTGCGGGCGAAGCTGCGCTTGCGGGCAGGCTGTTCATCGGGCTTTTTCTTATTAACATCAACCATTCAGTGTCTTCCTCCTTTTAACAGCACTTATTATAGCATAAAAAGGCTGGTTTGCATGCCTGAGAAATACAAGCAATGGTCGAAAATTGCCATTCTTTCTTGGTTTATGATATATATCATGCGGAATTGAATTACATATCATGAGAAGTCATGGAGAATTTCAGTAAAACGTGGAAGTCTTGAGCATTTGAGTGTGGATGAAAATAGATGACTATGTATAGGAAGGAGGCCATATCCATGCAATTGATACAGGAGGGATGACCTCCATTTTTTACTCTTTGTTTCTCTTAAAATAAAAAAAACAGCTGCCGAGAAAATCTCGGACAGCTGTTTGGTGTGAAGCTTAATGAAATTCCAACGATTAACGGTTGTAGAACTCGACGATTTGTTTTTCGTCGATGTCTTGGGACAACTCCGAACGCTCAGGCAAACGAATAAATTTACCTTCCAGAGCAGTATCGTTGAATTCTACGTATGCCGGAAGATGCGAACGGTTTTCCAAAGCTTCCTTAACGGAAGAAAGACCGCGGCTTCTTTCACGCAGGCTGATAACGTCGCCAGTGCTTACTTGGTAAGAAGCAATGTCAACTTTTTTGCCGTTTACAGTTACGTGACCGTGGGATACCAACTGACGCGAACCAGCGCGGGAGTTAGCGAATCCAAGGCGGTATACGAGGTTATCAAGGCGGCTCTCAAGCAAGAACATGAAGTTTTCACCCGCGATACCTTGCATTTTTTGCGCTTTAGCAAAGAGAGTGCGGAATTGCTTCTCGCCCAAACCGTACATGTGACGCAGTTTTTGTTTTTCTTGCAATTGCATACCGTAGTTGCTCATTTTTCTCCGTTGGTTAGCTCCGTGCTGACCTGGAGGGAAAGGACGTTTCAATTCTTTGCCTGTTCCGCTCAGGGAAATGCCGAGGCGACGGCTCAATTTAAATTTAGGACCAGTGTAACGTGCCATGTTTAAAGTAGCTCCTTTTTAGTTAAAGTTCATATAGGGCTCTGTTTGCGCTCCAATTTGTTGATGCGGGCTAAGCCACGCATAAGACGATCAGAAAAGTTCAGCCGCTGTCCTGAAAGCAACAAAAAGAATGAGGGTGACACAACCGGTAATGCCCAAATTTAAAGACCCATTAGTAGTCTTCATCAACAATTTATTTTACAGTTTACTAGAACCAAAGTCAAGCGTGTGATAAAAGCAAAAAAACGTCTAAATTTGTCGATAGGTCCTTAGGCCCAAAATAATGGGACGATTTTCTGAAATATGGATGCAAAAATGCTTTAAAGAGAGTAAAATAGATTGTATCTTAACTTTAAATGATCTTGTACATTAAGGTTATCGCATAGGATTTGCAGGTTTGCGATAACGTCTGCAGATTAATGCATCCGAGTGGATGCAAAAACGGTGCAAAGGAGCGCCTGACATGTTAGAACATCTAAGAAGTAAACCAGCCAGCTTGAATTCGCGAAGTTCGGGCGATTCCGCATCTTCTGCCGCTCCTCACGAAGCGCATGTATTCTGGATGCAAAAAATGGACATCACACCTTTTGATTTTTCATATTTGGGAACCCTACTGCAGCAAGCATACACCGACTGGAATGCCCAACGGCGGCCACACTCAGACAGATCATCGATAATATACAACGTATGGAATACAGAAGGGATCTGTATGGGGCAAGGGATTGAAGGGGCTCCATTGCTCGATGTACATTCGACTGTGATGCAATGCCTTGAAACGGGACAGGCCCAGTCGTTACGTGGAACCACTGAAAATGGAGAGTACCATCTAATGGCTGAACCTCTATTCTCCAGAACAAATAAGGATATGTTTGCTGTCTTCACTGCTATAACCTACGAGCAACATCGAGATGACACGTCTGAAGCCGTTGTTCGATCGGAGGCATTGCATTATCGTACCTGCTTTTACCGAAGATTTGAATACATATTTATGACGGATCTATTACATGCTCATGAACAAACAGCACGAGAAGAACACCGAAGGTCAATACTCTTCCAAATCGTTCAACGGATGCATGACAAAATGGATGTGGACGCGATATTGGATGAAGTGTTCGACAGCATTGACTACTTATATCCAACAACCCGTATGACATTGTATATGTCTCAGGATCAGAGCAGCCTCAACCCCCGTATTAAACCGTTGCTTGTTCATGAACGTGGAGAAGACATCTGTGTACAATCGTTTATGGAGGGCAAGCTCATTGTTGTTCGATCGGATGAAGGTGAACATCGCATTCTGGAGGTTGGTCTTCCTCTAAAAGGTAAACAAGGGATCTATGGTGTATTTCATATTGAGATGAATGAGGAGTTAATGGAAGATTCCGATCTCCAACTCATTACGATGATGGCGGATACAGCAGGAACTGCCTTTGAAAATGCCAAACTGCACGAGCAATCGAATATGTTGATCCAGGAACTTCGTCTAATCAACGATCTGACACAACGTTTGAACAAAAGCCTGCAGCTGATGGAGATCTATCAATTCTCCGAGCAGGAGTTAAAGGACATCTTTCAGGCTGAATCATGTTGTATTCTTCAACTGAATGACAGTACGGATCAATTTGAAGTAATGTCATCCAATGTGAATGAGTTAGGTCGCAAAACGTTTCCAATGGATTATGGAATTGCAGGGTTGCTCTATCAAACCGAAGAACCGCTCATTCTATCCAATTATGCGAAATACGATAGAGTGTCATCGGTCTTCATGGATCTTACCGGTTCTATGTCATTGATTGCTTCACCCGTTCGGGTGAATGGTGAAGTGAAGGGTGCCATTTTGCTGGGACATCCAAAAAAGCAGTATTTTTCGTATGACAATTACCGTCTGTTGCAGATGTTGTCCATTCATATTGGACTTGCTCTCTCCAATGCAACGCTTCACGCCGAGGTACGACGTTTGGCTAACCTGGATATGCTGACAGGACTGTATGTGAGGCATTATCTGGATAGTGTGATCCATGAACGTCAGGCTCATGAATTCTGTGGTTCACTGATTGTCGTGGATATTGACCAGTTTAAACAGGTGAATGATACGTTTGGGCACCAAACAGGTGATCAGGTATTAAAACAGGTGAGCGACATTGTGACGAGTTCCGTCCGGCCTGAGGATATCTGTGCCAGATGGGGTGGAGAAGAACTGGCTATTTATATGCCTCAGATTGGTGCTCGTCAGGCACTGGAATATGCAGAAATCATTCGTACCAGAGTTGCTGAGGAGACAAGGCCTTCCGTGACCGTATCCAGCGGTATTGCCGAATGGAACTGGATGGATGAGAAGGTTAGTGTGGAATCGTTATTTTACCGGGCTGATATGGCCTTGTATGATGCGAAGCATGGTGGTCGAAATCGGATCGTCATGGAAGAACAGGAAGTTACACGTTAAGAGAGGACTATTCCGATTGCGGAGTCGTCCTCTCTTTATTTTTTTGAAGAGGCGATGCCAAAGGAAGGAAGTATAAGCAAATAAGGGAGGGGCAGGCTATGGAGAAAGTTTGATGGAAAGGTGGAATAGAACATGTTGAACCGTCGGTATATACGTGGGCTATTGTTGATTCTGAGCATTGTTGTGTTGTGTGCTCCTGGTTGTGGAATGTTAGAGCGAGATCGAACTCCCGAGGAATTATTTTCACTGGCTTTATCAGGAATTGCAGGCAAAGAAAAGCTGAGTTTTGATGGGGAAGCGGGGTTGCGACGAGAAAGCAGCGGGCTGTTCGAAAATCAGTTTAAATTTGAGGGCAAGCTGGAGAATCATGACCGTTTGACCTTGCAAACGAGGCTGCCTGGAACTGTGACTGCTGCCGGAACGGGAGTAAAAGGAGTAAATTCCGCCGCTGTTAACAATAATGGACAACCGAGTGGATTCAGTGCATCTTTTGAACGAAAACAAGGACAATGGATGGCTTTAACTGCCCAACATGAGCCCCTGCGTGGTTCGCTGTCCCGTTTTAATCCTATCGCTCAAATGGAAAGTATCGATCGTATGAACAAGACGATAAAGTCCGAGTACGGTTCAGGCCGTCGAACAAAAATACTGCGTATTGAACTCGCGCCGAAAGACGCCAAAACGTGGGCACTCGCGCAGCTTAACGACGAGATGAATGCGATTCGGGCGGAGTATATGCACAAGGCTACTGCGGTTAAGGGAGGTAGTCAGGAGAAACTGGAGAAGGATTTGAACAAAGTGTGGGAGCAAGGTGAAACATCGATGCAAGAGATGATGAAACAGGCCGAGGTACAGACGGTGTATCATCTAACCGTAGATCAGAAAACTAGCTTGCCATTGCGACTTTCCTCGGAAAGCCAGGTGAGCTATAAGGACATGAATAGCAAAAGGAATAAAGAAGCTCTTGTCACAGATGTAAACTTCAGGGCCTATGAATAGATAAGTTGCGGGGCTACCTGCTGACGGGATCGTTGCAGCGTGCTACAATAGTATCGTAATTTACCGTTGTTCAATTCGGGAATGGCGGATGACAGGAGGAGTTTACACGATGAAAGACCCAAGAATTCAGAAGCTCGCAGCCAATCTGGTGGGCTACTCTGTAGATGTACAGCCCGGCGAGAACGTGCTGGTTGAGATGATCGGTACAGAACGTGACCTGATTAATGCAATTATTGAAGAAGTAGGCAAAAAAGGCGGTAACGTCTTTGTACAGCTGACTGACAAAACAGTACAGCGTGCCATGCTCAAAAATGCGACAGAAGAAATGATGAAAACCTGGGCAGAGATCGATCTGAACCGGATGAAGCAAATGGATTGTTACATTGGCATCCGTGCAGGGGAGAATGTGAATGATCTTTCCGATGTACCGGAAGAGAAAATGAAAATGTACAATTCACTTTATTCCCATCCGGTACATAGCGAGCAACGGGTAAAACATACAAAATGGGTTGTTCTTCGTTACCCGAATGCAAGTATGGCACAGCTGGCGAATACAAGCACAGAAGCGTTTGAAGATTTCTACTTCGACGTATGTAACCTGGATTACGCTAAAATGGACAAAGCACAGGATTCATTGGCTAATCTGATGAAACGCACGGACAAAGTGCGTATCACTGGACCGGGAACAGACCTGAGCTTCTCCATTAAAGATATCGGTGCAGAGAAATGTTCTGGCCAAAAAAATATTCCGGATGGCGAAGTGTACAGTGCCCCTGTACGTGATTCCGTGAACGGAACGATTAGTTATAACGCGCCAACGTTGTATAACGGCATTACTTTTGAAAATATTAAATTCACGTTCAAAGACGGTAAAATTGTTGAAGCAACAAGCAACGATACAGACCGCATCAATGAAATTCTGAATTCAGATGATGGCGCTCGTCATATCGGAGAATTCGCAATTGGCTTCAATCCACATATCCTGCACCCAATGAAGGACATTCTGTTTGATGAAAAAATTGCAGGCAGCTTGCACTTTACGCCAGGCCAGGCATATGAAGAAACAGATAACGGAAACCGTTCCTCCATTCACTGGGATCTGGTGTTGATCCAGCGTCCAGACTACGGTGGTGGCGAGATTTATTTTGATGATGTATTGATCCGTAAAGACGGGATTTTCGTTATTCCTGAGCTGGAATGCCTCAATCCGGATCGTCTGAAATAGGAACAGTATTTTGCTGTTGCTAGGAAAGCGGATTCACGGTATCATGTAGTGGTAATTAATAGATGATACCAAAAGTGAAAAGACGGAGGGATTCCTATGTCGAGTAATAACGCAGCGGTAGTGGAAATTGCTCAAACAGCGAGCAAGTTTACTTCTTCAATCGTGCTTCATTCAGAGAACAAGTATATCGATGTAAAAAGTATTCTCGGACTGTTTACAACGCTGATCAGCACGCACAGCTATGAACTGCATGTTCATGGACCGGATGCAGCTGAAGCCAAAGCAGCTATGTCAGAAGTATTTGCCAAACATGGACTGAATGTAAGTATCGCATCCGAGTAATGGCACTAAGAGCATCTCTGCCTATTATGGCAGAGGTGCTTTTTTTGCATGAGATAATTGAGGTGTAAGGCAAGACCTCCGTAAAATAGGGAGATTAGGCAGGAATAAAGCTCTTCAAGATCTATGGTTATTTTGGTCAGGTTCTTGTATTAGCTCCTGATTTCGTCTAATATTAGAGGTAGAACGTCTTTACGCGATTTTTGGGACATAGGGGGGAAAAATGCATGACTTCATCTGATCTGCAGGACCAGTTGCACTTGAAAGCGATCAGTCTTCTTCAAGAAGATGCAGATAAAATACAGAAGCTTATTGAAGTACAGATGGAGAATCTGGCTACCCGCTACTGCCCTCTCTATGAGGAAGTATTGGATACACAGATGTATGGGTTCTCCAAGGAAGTCGATTTTGCTGTTCGTGCAGGGCTTCTTCCAGAAGGTGCTGGTAAGCAGCTGGTAAGCGCGCTTGAGCGGAATCTGGCGATTCTATATGAAGCTTTGAACAAGAAGAATGAGCAATAGCCTGCAATAGCGTGGGTCAGAATAGAAGGCATGCAGGTGTTTGCATGCTTTTTTTGTGCGCCTGGATCGGAACAGCTCGTCTGATGTGGTTCAGGCAGAGGGAGAAAAGAAAAAAGCAGTCTGGAAATGCGATTTCCAGGCTGCCTTTTTACGCGCTAATTTTTTTGACTATTATTTAGGATGATGGGAGTACTGTTATACCAGGAAGAACGATACACCCAAAATAACATACACAACCATTAGGAGCAGACCTTCGTACCAGTTCGTTGAACCGTCCTGGGTGATGGACTTGGCGATAAATACGGCTACGCCTATGGCGACCAGCTCAATCGTTGTAAACACAATGTCCATCGTTCTGCCTGTAAAGTAGCTGACAAAAACGAGCACAGGAGCAACGAAGAGTGCGATTTGCAAACTGCTGCCGACTGCGATCTCCACGGCGGCACCGATTTTGTTTTTCATGGCAAGCATGATGGCTGCACTATGCTCTGCGGCGTTACCGATAATGGCTACGAGGAACGCACCGACGAACAGTTCGCTGAGTCCAAATTGTTCAGTAAACACCTCAAGGGTACCAACGAGCCATTCACTGACGAAGGCAACCATGACGGTCGCAAGAACGAGATAGAGAATTGATTTTTTTTTGGACCACTCGGGTGCATGTTCATGCGGCAATTCTTCATCTTCATCCACCGTGACATCTGCGAGATAGTTCTTGTGTGTAACCATGGAGAATACCAACCACGCTATGTAGGCAAGGATCAGTAAACCTGCGACAATGAGACTGAGTGTGTTCGTATCCTTCTGTGTGATGGAATGGGTATTCAAGAAGACGGCTGGAATAAACAGGGCAATGATGGCTACAATCATCAGGGAGCCGTTTAGACCGGCAAGGGATACGTTATAATTCTGAATTTTGAACTTGAGTCCTCCGGCAAAGATACTTAGACCTAGCACCAGCAGCAGGTTACCGATAATGGAGCCTGTCAAACTGGCCTTAACCATGTCGAACAATCCTTCTTTGACGAGGAAAATGGCGATGATCAATTCGGCAGCATTGCCGAATGTAGCATTCAAAAATCCGCCTAACCGCTGTCCGGCATAATGGGCTACATTTTCGGTGGCTTTGCCTAAAAAACCGGCCACAAAAATAACCGAAATGGCTGAAATGACGAATTGCAGAATCGAATCCCATTTCAAGTAGTGGGCGACGGCGCTGAGTGCAAAGGTGGCAATCAGCAAAATGGATGAAATTCGGTTTCTCACAACAAACACCTCGGTAACTTATTATTTTGTTTTAAACGATATTACTAAACACTTATGAGATTATTTTCATATTTCAATATAACCAAATCGTAGTAGGTTGTAAACGCATCTTTTTGAGTTTAATTTGCTTTTTGGGGTGGAAAGGATTTAAAATACGAGTAACGAAGTGAAGGAGGATGTGGCATGGCAGAACAACTTCAACTAGAGGGCGGAAACATCCGGATTGCCGATGACGTAGTGGCGAAAATTGCCGGAATGGCTGCGATGGAGACACCCGGAATTGCCGCAATGTCTGGAGGATTGTCAGAGGGCTGGGCCAAGCGCCTGAGCGGTAAAAACGTACAGAAAGGCGTAGGCGTGGAGGTCGGCCAGCTGGAAGCAGCCATTGATCTGCGCATCATCGTCCTGTACGAGACACCGATTCATGAAGTTTCCCGCATGCTCCAGCAGAATGTAAGAGAAGCGGTAGAGACCATGACCGGGTTACGTGTTGTTGAAGTCAATGTAAAGGTAGAAGGCGTATCTTTCAGAGGCGACGATCTGTAAACTTGAGCAATCCTTGATGGAAGAACAGCGGTATATTGACCTGGTTCTTCATCTAGATAGACAACAGCAAAAAGACTTGGCATCGAATCCGATGCCAAGTCTTTTTCTGTTTCCAATTCATTTTGTTTCAATACCATTCGTATCACGTTTGCTTCGCATTACCGAATTCGACGAATGGATTCACGTGAACGAAGTGCGGGAGAGGTACGTGATGTCTGAACCGTTACCGACTTCGTTTTCTCTTCCTTGATGACGTCCAAATTATTGGTACGCGAGATGCTGAGCAGGATTCCCATGGCCACCATCATCACAAAGAGTGAGGTACCGCCATAACTGATGAACGGAAGAGTAACCCCTGTCACCGGAATGGTCTGGGTCACGCCCCCAATGTTGATAAAGGCCTGGATTGCAATTAATCCCATAATACCAATACCAACCAGCGTCCCAAATGGATCGGGACAGCGAAGGGAGACAATAATTCCTCGCCAGATGAAGTAAAGGTAGACCAACAGAAACAGCGCTGTTCCAACAAAGCCAAGCTCTTCCCCAATTACGGAGAAAATAAAGTCATTATAGGCATTAGGCAAATAATGCAGCTTCATCGTACCTTGTCCGATCCCGGAGCCGGTGATGCCTCCATCTCCAATTGCAACAAGGGAGCGATAGAGGTTAAGGCTTCCGCCTGTCGTATCGGATAATGGATCAAGGAATGCCTGTATGCGCCCGATTTTGTAGTTCTGTGTAGCTTCCGTAGCTGTAGTGCTATTGGCAGTATCTGAAGAAGACATGGAAGAAAACAAGGCATTTGCTCCAAGTGCTAATGCTGCTCCCAGTACAACCAACAGGATGGAAGCCAGAATATGTTTCATGCTAGCGCCACCTGCGTAGATGACAAGACCGCAAGTAGCCACGAGAATGAAGCATGTACCAAAGTCGGGTTGCAGCATGATTAACCCGGCAATGAACCCGACAATAACCAACACCGGAATATATCCTGTCTTAAGATCCCTGAACCGTTCACCTTTTTTGGTAATCAGTGCAGCGAGGTACAGAATAATAGCAATTTTAGCAAACTCGGCGGGCTGAATACTAAAGCCAAAGATGCGAATCCAGCTTCGTGCACCATTCAACATCGCGCCTGAAACCAAAACGACCAATAGCAATACCGTCGTGAACAAGAAAAATGGTGCATAAAGTTTTTTGTATTTGTTAAATCGGATATTCATGGCAAAAAACATGCCCACTAAACCGATAACCGCCCACATAAGTTGTTTTTTCGTGAAGAACAGGGCATCATTGTTAAAACTTTTATTTGCAATTGCAATGCTGGAACTGGAGCTGAACACCATCACCAGTCCGAAGCCCACCAACAATAAAGTGAGGATTAGCAGTTGAAAATCCGGCGTGCCTCTCTTCGTTTTCGTTTGGGCCGTTTGTTGTTTCATGGTTCGGCCCAGCCTAAGCTTCCAGCAGTTCTTTAAGCTGCTGTAGTTTTTGGGCCGCCAGCTTCACGACTGGCTGCGGTACGGTAGAGTCATAATCCAGACCATGTGGAAAGGTTGCTTTTCCAAGATAAACAGCTTCAACTGCGAGAACCGTATCCGGTTTTTCGAGTTTGCCATCTATCGCACGGGTATTAATACGTACAAAGTATTCCGATTTGGTTTGTTCATCTTCAATTTTGTAGTCATATGTAGCACGATAATATTCCCATTGCCACCGGACAAATCCGACTTTCTCGGCGCTCTCATCCAGGTATGCCAAGTCGCTCTTCAAGCCATCCAAGCCTGTATTCTCAAAAATCATAAGCGTCTGATCCTCCTCATAAGCTTCCGAGAGTATAAATCTCGTTCTTTTCTCTAGTTTATGATAGTATGTTTCCCCTTCCCGTGCAAGCTTTCAAGCGGTCATTCGTATCGGTTTTCTTCCAATTCTGCTACAATATACAGCAATAGGTTTCAAGAGGAAGGTTCGGGCTTGATGAAAGTCCCGTATAGAGAGCGAAAGGATGGAGAGACATGACAAATAATATATGGTGGAATGACCTGCAAATCCACATGGTAGAATGGCGTCGTCATCTTCATCGGAATCCTGAGGTTTCCTTTCATGAGGAGAAGACATCCTCTTTTGTAGCGGGTATGCTGGAGAGCTTTGGCGTTGAAGTGAAACGGCACGTTGGCGGACACGGGGTTATAGGTACCCTTCGTGGAGACAAGCCAGGGCCTGTCGTAATGCTTCGTGCAGATATGGATGCACTTCCGATCCAGGACGAGAAGGACGTTGAATATGCATCACAACAAGCAGGAGCCATGCATGCCTGTGGTCATGATGGTCACATATCCATTTTGCTAGGCACGGCATTGTACTTCAGTCGTCATAAACATGAGATCAAGGGTGAGATTCGCTTTTTGTTCCAACCTGCAGAAGAATTGCTTCCAGGTGGGGCTCTCAAGGTCATTGCAGACGGAGGACTGGAAGGGGTAGATGTCATCTATGGTATTCATCTATGGACCCCGCTTCCTGTAGGCGTGGCAGCAAGTACCCCGGGGCCGATGATGGCAGCGGCAGATGACTTTTATATTGAGATCAAAGGAAAAGGTGGACATGGTGGCATGCCGCAATCCACAGTGGACAGCCTCGTGGCAGGTTCCGCCCTGGTAATGCAATTGCAGACGGTTGTCAGTCGCTCAGTAGATCCTTTGCGTCCCGCAGTATTGACGATTGGCACGATGCAGGCAGGGTCAGCACAGAATATCATCGCCGAGTTATGCAAAATGACGGGTACGGTGAGAACCTTTGATGAAGAGACGCGCAGTATGATGAAGGAACGTGTGCATACGATCGTGGCTCAGACCGGAGAGATCTATGGTGCTGAGACGAAGTTGAATTATATTATGGGATATCCTCCAGTCGTGAATGATGAGCAGGAAACGGCACGTTTCTTCAAGGAAGCGGTAGATGTATTTGGTGCAAACCAGGTACAGAAGTCACCGATGTTGATGCCAGCTGAAGATTTCGCTTATTACCTGCAGCAGATTCCTGGCTGCTTTATGTTTGTCGGAGCAGGCAACCCGGAGAAGAATGCCATCTATCCGCATCACCATCCCAAGTTTGACTTTGATGAGGATGCCATGCAAAATGCTGTAAAACTATTTATAGCAATGGCTAAAGGATATACAGCCGAATGATTTGATTATAGTTGGGCATCCTATTCATACCAAGGTATGAGCAGGGTGCTTTTTTTGTTAGGTTTTATAATGTTTAAGCTAAGGTCGAACTGTTGTACGATACAGGTTCAATTTCGGAAGAAACCGGAACTGGACTTTTTGTGATGCCTGTTATTCGGAAAAACATATAGATCTTTTTCAAATTAGGGAGGAAGCGGAATGGAGAAAACGGGCGCCTGTATTGTGCAGCGTGATTTTACAGTATTGCTTGAAGTGGGTCATCCCGGATTTGATCAGGCCAGAGCTCAATTAGGGATGTATGCCGAACTGGTGAAGACACCTGCGGCTTTTCATACATATCGTATTACTGCATTATCACTGTGGAATGCCGCTGCACTCGGCTGGAGTGCTGATCAAGTGATAGAAAGTCTGGAATCAGTGTCTCGTTGGAATGTTCCTGCGGCCCTGATTCAAGATATTCAGAGAATTATCCATCAATATGGGAAGCTGCAACTGAAGCCAGAGGCAGTCCATGGGAGAATGCGTCTCGTGAGTGAAGACGAACGATTGCTGGATGAATTAAGCAGTATGAAGACTATCTCGGCTTTTCGGATGGAGCGTGTCGATCCCCATGAGCTTATCCTTGGCGGTGAGCAACGCGGATTGCTTAAGCGAGAATTGACACGTTTGGGTTATCCGGTGCTGGATTATGCGGGATATCGAGAAGGAACAAGTCTTCCGTTTGAATGGCGTGCAAACACTCTAGGCGACACTTCGGACGGCTTACAGTTGCGACCGTACCAACGAGATGCTGTGGATGCTTTTGAAGGTAGCGAAGGCATGGGTGGAAGTGGCCTGCTTGTTCTCCCTTGCGGTGCAGGCAAAACAGTTATTGGGATGGCGGTATTGGAACGTTTGCAATGTGAATGTCTTATCTTGACCTCGAACACCACATCCGTGCGTCAATGGATTCAGGAATTGCAGGACAAAACTACGATAACGAGTGAACAGATTGGTGAGTATTCCGGTCAGAAAAAACAGGTGAAACCTGTGACTGTGGCTACTTATCAGATTCTTACACATCGAAAATCGAAAGATGCTGATTTTACTCATATCAAATTGCTCAGTGAACGTCAGTGGGGGCTCATCATCTATGATGAGGTCCATCTGCTGCCAGCACCTGTATTTCGGGCTACAGCAGATATTCAGGCTACGAGAAGACTGGGATTGACAGCAACATTGGTGCGTGAGGATGGCTGTGAACAGGATGTGTTTTCACTAATTGGTCCAAAACTATATGACATGCCGTGGAAAGAATTGGAGCAGCAAGGTTGGATTGCTAATGTAGAATGCCAGGAAATACGCATCCCGTTTACTCCGGAACTACGATCAAACTATTTAGAAGCAGAGGTGAAGCATCAATTTCGCCTTGCAGCTGAAAATCCGGCCAAATTAGCTGTGATCAGACGGATATTGGACCATCATGAGGGGATGCCAGCGCTTGTCATCGGACAGTATTTGGATCAGCTTGAGAGCATTGCCCGGGAAATTGAAGCGCCGCTTATATCGGGTACAATGTCTCAACAAGAGCGAGTGAAATGGTTTGCAGCGTTCCGACGTGGTGAGATTAAAACGATTGTCGTATCCAAGGTTGCCAATTTTGCCGTAGATCTGCCGGATGCTGCTGTTGCACTTGAAATATCCGGAAGTTTCGGTTCAAGGCAGGAAGAAGCCCAGCGATTGGGTCGGATTCTAAGGCCGAAGTCCGGAGAAAATAAAGCTTATTTCTATGCCCTTGTATCCGAGGACAGTAAGGAACAGGAGTTTGCATTACGTCGTCAGATGTTCCTGGTCGAACAAGGATATGAGTACAAAATCATTCATGAATTGCAATGAAAAAGTGGTGTACACCTCTACTTAAAATAATGGGAAAGGCATGATAAGCAATGCATACACAAGGTAAGCTGGATGTGAATTCATTAAAAGAGCTTTCATGCGTTGAGAGAACGGTACTTCGTGTGATTTTCTGCAAATATGCCGGACAACCCTTTTCCAACATGCTGACATCCGCAGAGTGGGCTATGGATGGTCTTAGCAGAGCTGAAGCAGTAACCGCGTTTATAGCGCTTCGGCATAAAGGCTGGATCAAAGCTGTGCGCAAGTCTTGGGGCGAACGCCTGTATTACATACCAGAATCATTACTTTCGTTGTTAACTATTGCCTATGCGGCACGGGTCGGACAGTTCGTTCAGCAGAAGGTGAGCGTATTACAGGATGACATGTCACAAGCTAATTCCATCTCCAATAATGAAGTCCAGAAAGTGAACATTGTTCGAGAGGGAAAGCCGGATATTGCTGCGGAGCTTCTGCATGTATTGGCTTGGATGGTAAGGGAAGGTCAAGCTCAAGGAGGACTTCCATTAACAAGTAAAGGAACGATCCACAAGAAAATGGTGCAGCGATTAAGTCGTATGACGGTTCTGGACCCTGGAGACTTCGCCGAACTAGGTATTCGCTACGATCATGAGGATGTGTATCCAGTTCACGTTGCCCTTGTGATTGATTTACTGCTCAGTCTGGGTTTGATTGAAAAGGCGCATAATCGGATGCATGTGTCACCTGACCATCTTTATCACTGGTTATCGTTGTCCTGGTCCATAATGCACCGAGAAATTTATAGCGTATGTATGGACCGATATGGCATAGCTGAGCCTAAACTTCAGCATTTTCGGTATCAGTTGCTGATGTTTGCTTCACGGGAAAATGAATGGTTGAGTATTACTACAGGGACTATAGACCACGATGGGCAGGGAGAAGCAATTGAAAGTAGGGAGAGTGGAGGTTCTTTAAGTCCATCTTTCTTAACACATATTCGAGGTTGGCTCGATGTTCTGGCAGGTTGGGGATATGGGGAGATAGGTGAGTCAGCTTCGGGAGAGCTTTTTTATCGCTGGCAGATTGATCCTAAAATCTTACTGAATTTGGCGAATGATGGGCCGGAACATGAGGAGAGGAATACCATTTTTGTACAGCCTGACTTTGAAATTATGGTTCCGCCAGATGTAACTCCTCAGGTTCGCTGGAAACTGGAGATGGGTGCAGAGCTTATGAGTCGTGATCGAATGTCCATATATCGAATTACAAAGGAACGAATCGTCGCAGCATCAAAGATCGGTCTTACAGCGGATGTAATGATAAACTTCCTAAGACGCTATGCTGGCTCGGGAGTACCTGAGCATGTGGAGCTAGCAATCCAGCAGTGGGGACAGGAGGCAGAGAGACTTCACATAGATGCTGAACAGAACGTTGATCAGGATGAAGCAACGGATAAAGTCAAGAAAAAGGATACATGGATATATGAATCGAGAAGTGAATTACTTGAGAAGTTGAACCGCACAGAATCGAAAGTCATTGCAGATGAATCCATTGTCGGAGCAGATGAGTTCAAAGACGAACTTAAGGTGCCGAAGGAACTCTTTTATATTCGTGGAAGAGTAGGGCTCATTCAAGACGACTCCAAACTTCACACGTATGAACAGGATCATTCCATCACGGAACAATCGGGTCTGTTTCCCGGATACGGAGAGATCCCGGAGATGTGGCATAACGAGTGGCGAGGGTATCATGTGTCTACGGCTCGTCAGATTGCTGCAAAAGCCATTGAATGGCAGACAAAACTGGGTCTGAAGCTGGACAGCAATATCGTTTATGTTATCCCCGATCAGATTCAGGGTCATGAAGATTGGACACTAACGGGCTGGTACATATCTGATGGTGGAACAGATCCCGCAGAACGACGTACTTTTTCGCCTAACGAATGGAACCAGATTCGCCTTATTATTCCGAACCATGCATAAACTTGATCGACTTTGCCAAAGCAGATCGCCTGTTCCCTTTATTTCTATTTGCAGGAAAAACTCTTCTTAACTTTTCGGGGATATGATATGATGAAGTAGTCTACGTTAAGTAGAACTTTATATATAGATAGGATGAATTTCATGAGCGTAGCGGAAATGAACACGGTCGATATGGCCCAAGTGTTAACGGGCGCATATGAACTGGGCGACATGATTAACCAATCAGCCGAAGTATCGGATTATTTATATTGGAAGCAGCAAGTGGAGACAAACCCTGAAATTCAGGCGGGAATACGCAAGCTGGACTCCAAAAAGGAACTATTCGAAGAAACCCAGCGTTTTGGGCATTTTCACCCGGACTATCACGCCGCAAAAGATCAGGTTCAGGCTTTAGAGCTTGAATTGGAGCATTTCGAGGCGGTAGCCCGCTTCAAACAGGCGGAGAAGGCATTGGACGATATGTTGTTCCAGATGTCGGAGACGATTGCATTCGCCGTGTCAACGACCATTAAAGTACCGAGCAATGATCCGAATCCGAAGGGCGGCTGCGGTAGCGGAGGCAAGTGTGGTTGTAGCTAAGATTTGATTAGAAAATAAATTCATGACAGACCGGACCTTTCCGAGGATCCGGTCTCCATTATAGAAAGGCGGGGAAAATGATGTTTGCGGAAAGGACAGGATTCATTATTTGGGTCAGTGATTTGAAAGCGGCTCGTAATCTCGAAAAGTATGGTACCGTTCATTACATCTCCCGCCGTATGCATTATGTCGTCATGTATGTTAATGCAGAGCGGGCTGAAGATACGATGAAAAATGTGAACAGACTTTCCTATGTGCGCAAGGTCGAACGTTCCTACCGGAATGAGATCAAAACAGAGTATGCTAGCAAAACGATGGACAAAACGAGTTTTTACGGGATATAACAAAATGGTTTGGAAATGTACAGTGAACTTGTTGCCACTGTACATTTCGAAACGATTAACCAGAGGGGCCCTTCGGGGCCGCTCTTTTATTGAATTATGCATAAACTGGATTTTGTGAAAAAAACTGAAGTTACGCCTTGAGGTTGCGGGACTTATGTTGTAATATATTGGGTAAACAAATAGATAGAAAGTCCTATCTGGTGGAGAGTGATTCCCATGCGTGATAAGGTGATGCAACGTTGGAGCACGTACGAGCCTTTTTTCGTGGCTCTTGGAGACAAAAAAGTGGCCGACATCGTCATTACCAATCATGCCAAGATGCGGTATGCAGACCGTATTGAGCCGGCACGTAATGATGATGACCATATTGCGGCATGGTTATGGGAGTGTCTGAAGCAGGACCGTATTACACCATACTACCGTAATGAGCAGGATGTTTACCTGATCGACGAAGATCTGGTCGTGGTTGCTGAATTTTCTGAACTTGAAGGGGAATATGATATCGCTGGCAATCCGCTTCATAAGATGATTGTTGTTACTTTTCTGGGAAAAATGTCTGAGACGATTGAACTGCGGGATTTAAAATCGTATTATTCTTGGCTAAGACATTCAAGACGAATGACTCTTGTCAAGAACAGTCGCAAGCATAAGTAAGTTTGGAATAATCCATATTTCGAATTGATAGATTCAGGTTACATCGCATGCAGACAAGCTGCATGCTTTTTTTTGTTGGAATTCAAGAAATCGGCTACAATGGGGAAAGCGTACAGAAGAGGGGCGAAGATATGAATTTTCATCAATTGCATATTTTTTATACCGTAGCAGAGAAGGGAAGTTTTTCAGCGGCTGCGCAAGCACTACATATGACACAACCTGCGGTGACGATGCAGATTCAATCGCTTGAGGATTATTTTGGGACCAAGCTGCTGCATCGTTCTACCAAGAAAATAGAATTATCCGAGGCGGGTCGGACATTACTGCCTCACGCCAAACGCAGTGTAGAGTTGGTCAGACAGACAGATGAAGCGATGTCTGCGTTTACACAGATGCTGCAAGGCAGATTGCAGCTCGGGGCAAGTTTGACGATTGGTGAGTATGTGTTGCCACGAATGCTGGGTCCTTTTGCTCGCCAATACCCGGATATCTCGATCGTTATGAAAGTGATGAATACTACGCAAATTATGGACGATATCTTGAAACATCAGCTTAACTTTGGACTGATTGAAGCGCCAGTTCATCACCCCGATATGATTGTAGAGCCGGTCATGCAGGATGAATTGAAGCTGGTTGTCCCGGCAGGACATGCACTGGCAGATCGTGGTGAAGTAGAGCTGGAAGATGTGCTGAACTATGCATTTGTACTGCGAGAGAAAGGCTCAGGCACCCGTCAGGTGATGGAAGATCAGTTGCAGAAGAGAAACATAGATCCGCAGGACATGAATGTGGTGATGGAACTTGGCAGTACAGGTGCTGTGAAATCCGCCGTGGAAGCGGGTGTGGGTATCACGATGTTATCCCCGTCGTCGGTTCAGCATGAACTAGCCCTTGGACTGGTTCATATCGTGGATATTCGTGGGCTTGAGTTCAAACGACAATTCTATGCCATACATCTGAAATCTTCATTACTTCCCTTATCGGCAGTAGCTTTCCTGAATTATTTACGTCAGCATGAGCAGACAACATCAGAAGGACTAGCGGAATAAGAGGACTATATAATTTAAAAATTCGTTCAGCTAATCACTTGATATAAAAGGAGCTGTTGTTCATGCATCAATCTAACGGACGTTGTGATCTTCATACGCATAGCCAAGCGTCGGACGGAATGCAGCCACCTGCCGAGAACGTAAAGCTTGCCAAACAAAGAGGACTGTCTGCAGTTGCACTGACGGATCACGATACCGTAGCGGGGGTAGCCGAGGCACAGCGGGCTGGCCGTGAGTATGGGATTGACGTTGTGGCAGGTGTAGAGATCAGTACCCGAGCGGGTGGCAAGGATATTCATGTGCTGGGGTATTATGTGAATATAGAAAATGAGAAATTTCTGGAGCGACTGCGCGGGCTTCGGGAAGCAAGGGAAGCACGCAATCATCTGATCATCGCCAAGCTGCAGGAGCTTGGACTTGAAATCAGCTGGCAGGAGGTCATTGATGGCCTTGGTCGACCACTGGAACCGGATGAAAGCATCGGTAGACCTCATATGGCCGATGTGTTGGTACGGAAAGGTTATGCAGCTGATATGAGGGATGCATTCAATCGTTATTTGGCTGAAGGTCAGCCGGGCTATGTGTCGGTTCCCCGAGTTGCACCGGAAGATGCATGCCAGTGGATTAAAGATGCAGGTGGTGCTGCTGTTATTGCTCATCCTGGTTTATACGGAGACGATGAATTGGTTCGTCGTATTCTGGTGGAAGCCCAACCTGATGGTATTGAAGTGGTTCATTCGGATCATGGACCAGAAGAAGAGCGTAGATATGCGGAGTTGGCACAGGAATTTGGGCTCATTCAAACAGGTGGTTCAGATTACCATGGTGTAAGACAAGGGGTAGTATTCCACGGGGATCTAGGTAGCAAAACCGTAACCATTGATGTACTCGATAAACTCCGGGCTGCAGCCGGGAAGTCTTGATTCGGAAACTCTCTTCATTTGTTGCATGAGACTGGGGAGAAGAGATCGGTTGTCATCGTGCTAAAATTGAATTTGAAAAAAGAAAGGACATAGAGATGGGGTGAGCGTTAGTCGCTAGCCATGTCTCTATGTCCTTTTTAACCGCATATAATTAGGCTAGGTGATGGAATAATTCACCCATGTGCCTTGAGTGGCTCCAAGACGTTCAAATAATTGCTGTGCGCGCTCGTTGGTTGCTGCTGTGATCCAGGACATGTAAGCACATCCAATCACGAGCTTAAGTCCATCGTTATTCGAGAAACAAAAAATCCCCCGAACAGTCTATTGTTCCGGGGGATTTTACGTTGTCTTACAGGATTGAAGCAAACATCTTATCCATTTTTGATCGTGGATGGCAAACTTTTAACCAGTTCTTCGTTCGGCGTCACAAACAGGGTCTTCTGGTGGTCATAAATGACAAAGCCTGGTTTGGAGCCACTTGGTTTGCGTACATGTCGGATAAAGGTGTAATCCACCGGAACGCTGCTGGATTCTTTGGCCTGACTGAAGTAAGCCGCGAGTTGTGCAGCTTCCTCCAGGGTTGCTTCGCCAAAGTCAGTGCTGCGAATGACGACATGTGAACCCGGGATGTCTTTGGTGTGCAACCAAGTGTCATTGGAAGAAGCCAGACGGTTGGTGACGTACTCATTTTGCAGATTGTTTTTACCTACGAGAAGTTCAATTCCCTCTGAAGAAGTAAACTGGTGCACGGTAGGGCGATCGTTTTTCTTTTTCTTTTTGCCTTTTTTGTTGCGGTCGCGAAGATAACCCTGTTGCACAAGCTCATCGCGAATTTCCTCGATGTCGTTCATGGATGCGATAGACAGTTGCTGGAGCAGATTGTCGAGATAGTCGATCTCGTCTTTTGTTTTTCCAAGTTGCTCATGAATAACAGCCAGACTGTTCTTATATTTGTTATATCGTTTGAAATAACGTTGTGCGTTGTCAGACGGTGTTAGTAATGGGTCAAGCTGAATGGTAATGTTGGCTTGATCTTCATCATAGAAGTTCACAAGCTCCACACTTTTGTCCCCTTTACTAACCTGATGCAGGGAGGCAAACAGCAGCTCACCCCATAATCTGAATTTATCCGCATCGTCAGCTTCCAGCAGATCCTTGTTCAGGTTGTCCAGCTTTTTGATGTTTTTGCTGCGCTCATTTTGCAGAAAACGAAGCAGATCACTCACTCTTTGCTTGACCGTATCCCGCTCAGCCTTGTCTCCGTAATAATCCTCCATACACTTGCTCATCGTGTCATAGGTTTTCTCTGCGTCCTGAATGCTCTGAAGCTGAACGGCCGAGAAAATCATTTTGCCTTTGGCGTTCTGCCCGGTCACAGGTGTATAACTATTATCTCTTACTGGTCCCATGACGGACTCAAAAGCAGTCCAAAGTGCATCGGCTTCGATTTGAACCTCACCTTCACTTGCAGCTTGATCGTCCTCTTTAATAGCAGACACCCGAGAGGTAATCTCCCCTGCAATCAGGGGACTAAGACCGCTGAATGAATTCACCAGCCAGCGAGAAGCTTCTTCTTCAGCAGCAGTATAGCTATTTTGGAATTCAGTGCTGCTCACTTCCAGTGGATTGCTTTTATGCTGCTCTGGTGGTTCGGTGTACGAAAATCCAGGCATAATGACCCGGTAACTACTGATGGACGGGGTTACGTGATGAATTCCATCCAGAATCGTTCCTGTTATCGGATCGACCAAAACAATATTACTGTGACGCCCCATCAGTTCAATGATGATCCGTTTGACTGAAACATCACCCAGTTCATCACGTTGACGCACGTCAATATGAATAATCCGCTCCATGCCAATCTGACGGATATCCTCGATGATCGCTCCCTCACAGTGTTTGCGCAGCAGCATGCAGAACATTGGAGCTTCAGTAGGGTTAATAAACGTCTTTTCGGTAAAATGCACACGCGGATAAGTCGGGCTAGCCGAAATAAGCAATTTGCTATTTCCACGCTGAGCACGGAGGGTCAGTACAACATCATGCCCGTTAGGTTGATGTATTTTGCTGATGCGTCCGCCCTTGCAGCCTTGCAGTTCATGTACGATAGCTCGTGTTACGATGCCGTCCAATGCCATTTTTTTCAACGTCCTCTCTATCTATAACTGAAATGAACACCGGGATATGTAAAAAAGAACCCGTTGCAGATTGGTATTCGTTTACATAGCAAAAACTCGGATTGCAACTGCGTGTATGACCGCAGACCTTTATTTTAGCTTATTCTGCCCATCAGGGAAAGGATTCGCCATCGGGTGCTAATTAGGGTCCTGTCCGAATACATATAGAGCAGGTAGTTTGTCCGGCATCGCGTACAACCTGTTGATTAGCATAGCCGGTGAAGTAGGTGTGACGTTTTACAGAGGAAATACAGACTGGGAGGGAATTTTGAAGCATGGAACATACCAAGTGGCACCAACTAAGCGTTGAAGAGCTTCGTAACACTCTTGGCGTCAGTCTTGAGGAAGGGTTAACCGAAGAAACTGCAGCAGAAAAGAGGAAGGCCGCCGGTTCGAATGAGCTGAGTGAAGGAAAGCGCATATCTCCAATTACATTATTGCTTAATCAATTTAAGGACTTCATGGTTCTGGTGTTGATGGGAGCCACACTGGTGTCCGGATTGCTTGGAGAATACTTGGATGCTGTAACGATTGTTGCCATCATCGTCCTTAATGCCATTCTTGGATTCGTACAAGAATTCCGGGCGGAGCGTTCCCTTCGTGCATTGAAACAATTGTCGGCCCCACTGGCCAAAGTGTTAAGGTCGGGTCAGGAAGCTCATCTTGCAGCCAAACTTCTGGTGCCTGGGGATATCGTGCTTGTGGAGAGTGGTGATCGTATTCCTGCCGATGTGCGCTGGCTGTCCACAAATAGCCTCGATGTGGAGGAATCTGCGCTCACCGGGGAATCAGTTCCTGTAAGCAAACATTGCCATCCCATCGCAGCGGATGACGTACCGCTAGGAGATCAGAAGAACATTGGATTCATGGGGACGATGGTCACTCGCGGTACAGCCAAGGGCGTTGTGATCCGGACAGGCATGGATACCGAGATGGGCAAAATCGCCGACCTGATCCAGAATACAGAGGAACAGGAAACACCGCTGCAACACAGGCTGGAACAGCTGGGTAAAATTTTGATTTTTGTGGCGCTCGGATTAACCGTCATGGTTGTTGTTGCAGGAATTCTGCATGGACAACCGGCAGTAGGCATGTTTCTGGCAGGGGTCAGTCTTGCAGTTGCCGCCATACCAGAGGGGTTACCAGCGATTGTAACGATTGCGCTAGCCCTGGGTGTACAGCGTATGATCAAGCGAAAAGCGATTGTGCGCAAGCTTCCCTCCGTCGAAACCCTTGGTTGTGCCTCGGTCATCTGTTCGGATAAAACGGGTACGTTGACCCAGAACAAGATGACGGTTACGGACGTGTGGCTGGAGGGACGCAGCATCAAGGTCACAGGAGATGGTTATGCACCGGAAGGACAGATGCTGGAGAATGGTCGTACCTTGGAACTGAAGAGTGACCAGACATTGCGGAGAATGCTTCAGATCAGCGCACTATGTAACAATGCCAGTATTATCGAGAGTGTTGCAGATGAGATGCGGAATAAAAAGAAAGGCAAAGAGACAAATAAGGATAGTAAGAAAGAAGCGAAGAAAAGTACAAAGAAAGATCATGTTAATGAAGCGGTCAAGGAAGACAGCGTGGTATGGGAGCTGAAAGGCGACCCTACGGAAGGGGCACTCGTAACACTGGCCTCCAAAATGGGGCTTACCCCAGCTGGTCTCAAAGAGTTATATGCACGTGAGCAGGAATTTCCGTTCGATTCTGATCGGAAGCGGATGTCCGTCTTGGTTCATCATCAGGGTGGGCGCACGATCTACACTAAGGGTGCACCAGATGTGCTCATTGGGCAATGCAGCTACATTTTGTGGGAAGGCAATGTTGTACCTTTCACAGGAACGCTGCGGCAGAAAGTCATGGCGGCGAACGAGAGTATGGCGGGTTCTGCACTGCGGGTTCTCGGAATGGCTTACCGCGATGTACGGCCGGATGAAAAAGTGGAGAATGAACATGCTGCCGAGAGCCAACTCGTCTTTGTCGGGCTTGCAGGCATGATTGATCCACCGCGGCGTGAGGCACGGGATGCAATTGCGACTTGTCGCAGAGCAGGCATACGTACCGTTATGATTACCGGCGATCATGGCACAACCGCAGAGGCTATCGCCCAGCAGTTGGGTATCCTTCCACGAGGTGGGGCTTCACTTAGCGGCCAGCAATTGGCGGGCATGACGGACGAGCAACTGGATAAACAGGTGGAGGGCATTTACGTGTTCTCACGAGTATCGCCTGAGCACAAACTGCGGATTGTAAAATCATTGCAGCGCAAAGGACATGTCGTAGCGATGACTGGAGATGGCGTGAACGACGCACCAGCTATTAAAGCAGCAGACATCGGTATTGCCATGGGAATAACGGGCACGGATGTGACGAAGGAAGCTTCGGCGTTAATTCTGAGTGACGATAATTTTTCTACTATAGTAGCTGCAATTGAAGAAGGACGTAATATTTATGAGAACATCCGCAAGTTTATCCGCTATTTGCTGGCATCCAATGTTGGCGAGATTTTAACGATGTTTTTCGCGATGATGATGGGATTACCTTTGCCACTCGTGCCGATTCAGATTCTGTGGGTCAACCTGGTAACGGATGGATTGCCAGCAATGGCGCTCGGTGTGGATCAGCCGGAAAAAGATCTGATGGAACACAAGCCGCGTGGTTCCAAAGAAAATATTTTTGCCAGACGACTGGGCTGGAAAATTGTCAGTCGGGGTGTATTGATCGGACTTTGTACACTCGGGGCGTTCTGGCTTACCTTACAGGCCGCGCCAGATCAACCGGGTCAGCTGATTAAAGCTCAATCTGTTGCCTTTGCTACACTCGTTTTGGCACAACTCATTCATGTATTTGACTGCCGTAGTTCCCGTTCCATTTTCCACCGGAATCCATTGCAGAATAAATATCTGGTGTTTGCAGTCATTTCATCTATCGTGCTGATGCTGGCGGTCATGTATTTAGAGCCGTTGCAGCCTATCTTCAAAACCGTACCCCTGGGTATGCGTGAATGGGCCATTTCCATCGTTGCCGCAGGTATTCCAACCTTCCTCATGGGAGTGGGCAGCGTGTGGGGAGGTCGTCGCAACCGTCGCCGCATGGGCCCTGGGCGCTTCGTACCGAAAAGTACAAAGTTTTCGGCATAAAATCAATAGCAATTGCTTATCGTTTTCGTTATGCTATCCTCAAAATGATTCGAGGCGAGATTCCTCGGCATTTTGCAGGATAGCTTTTTTTATTGGGAATGTTGGATATGAATATCCAGGGTATCCTGTAGAGAAGTAAGAATAACGCTTTGGCAGCAGACTGCCAAAAGGAGTGGGCAAGGTTATGGAATTTACAAAAATGCACGGACTCGGCAACGATTTTATTGTTGTGTTTGGAGAACAACAGCTTCCGGCTGATGCCGCAGAATTGGCTGTAAAATGGTGCAACCGTTTCTTCGGCATCGGTGCGGATGGCCTGGTTTATATACTGCCTTCAGAGAAGGCGGATTTTCAGATGCGCATCATGAACTCGGACGGCTCGGAAGCAGAGCAATGTGGCAATGCCATACGCTGTGTATCCAAATATGTATATGATCACGGCCATGTGACCCAAGAACAGATTACGATAGAAACCATCGGTGCGGGTGTACAACCAGTAAGCTTGAACATTCGTGATGGTAAAGTGGAAACCGTTCGTGTGGATATGGGAGAGCCTATCCTGAATGGACTTCAGGTTCCAACCACCGTGGATGCCAATCCGGTGGTGGATCATTCCATCGAAGCAAATGGACAGGAGTTCAAATTTACGGCAGTCTCCATGGGTAATCCTCATGCAGTCATTTATGTGGATGATGCTGTGAATTTTGATCTCTCGACATGGGGGCCACTACTTGAGGTTCATCCCATGTTCCCGAAAAAAATCAATGTAGAGTTCGCAACGGTTCGCGATCGCGGCTATGTGGACATGCGTGTGTGGGAACGCGGTGCTGGACCAACACTTGCCTGTGGAACCGGAGCTTGCGCAACACTAGTATCATCCGTTCTGAACGGACATACGGATCGCACAGCGGTGATCAGCCTCAAGGGCGGCGATCTTCATATTGAGTGGAACGAAACCGACAACCACGTGTACATGACTGGACCTGCTGAAGTTGTTTTCAAGGGAGTCACTTCGTAAAGAATACGTTTAAATGAGGAGGCCTTAGGGCCTCTTTTTTTGCAATTATATGAATTCCTACTAGTCCAGAGGGTTATAGAAACTGAATTTCACGAAAAACCTGTGTTTTTCTTCGTTTTCAGATGTTTTTTGTGTTACATTAGTATGAAATGATCAGTCAGGCGGGGGGAAAAGGGATGAAGGCGGATTTACGCAGTGTAATGCAGGAACGGGTCCTCATAGGGGATGGGGCGATGGGAACTTTCCTGTATCAGATGGGATTCCCGGTAGGGATTTCTTATGAAGAGTTGAACTTGATATCACCTGAAGTGGTGGCAGATGTGCATCGTCGTTACCGCGATGCAGGTACGGAAATTCATGAAACCAATACGTACTCTGCCAATTACGATAAGTTGTCAAAGTTTGGTCTGGAGTCCAAGGTCGAGGATGTCAACCGTGCAGGTGTGCGTATCGCCAAAGAAGTAGCTGGCGCAAACGGTTATGTTCTGGGCGCGGTTGGCTCCATTCGTGGAGGAAAGCGGACGAACGTATCAACAAGTGAATTGAAGCGTTTCTATCAGCAACAGATTTTTGCGCTGCTCGATGAAGGAGTAGACGGTATTCTGCTCGAAACCTTTTATGATATCGAGGAGATGGATATCGCCCTCCTGCAGGCTCGCAAGCTGAGTGATCTGCCCGTGATTGGACAGTTCGCTGTTGAGGATGTAGGGCACACACTGGATGGATATACGATGCCAGAAGCTTTCCGAATCATGCGTGAGCAAGGGGCTGACGTCATTGGTTTCAACTGCCGTTCCGGTCCAAACGGAATTATGCGGGCGATGGAGACGGTGTCAGGCCGTATCGGTGTCCCAATGTCTGTTTACCCGAATGCGGGTGCAGCGGATTACGTCGATGGTCAGTTCCGTTATGGAGCGTCCCCGGAATATTTCGGACAGACGGCAGTGCAATTCGCTGATCTGGGCGCACGTATCATCGGAGGCTGCTGTGGTACAACACCTGATCATATCGCGGCAATTGCCCAGGCTCTTGTTGAATACACTCCTGTTCCAATACTGGAACCTGATCCATCCGAGTCGAAACCGCGTATTATCCTGCATGAGAATGTAGATGAACGGTCTGGACGGGGTGGGCAGCCTACGATTGTGGATCTGGTCAAACAACGGCATACGGTCATCGTCGAACTTGACCCACCGCGTGATCTCGACATTGCGAAGTTTATGAAAGGTGCCGAGACATTGAAAGCGGCTGGTGCAGATGCGTTAACATTGGCTGATAATTCCCTAGCGGTTACCCGGATGAGTAATATGGCTCTCGGCCATCTTGTTCAGGACCGTACAGGTTTGCGCCCACTGGTGCATATTGCATGTCGTGACCGGAATCTGATCGGGACACAATCGCACATGATGGGATTTGATGCTCTAGGTATTAATCATGTACTTGCTGTAACAGGTGACCCTGCACGATTTGGTGACTTACCCGGATCAAGCTCGGTATACGATCTAACTTCTTTTGAAATTATACGTATGATCAAGCAGTTGAACGACGGCGTATCCTTCTCCGGTAAACCGCTCAAGCAGAAGGCGGGATTTGTTATCGGTGCCGCATTTAACCCAAATGTGAAACATCTGGATAAGGCTGTACAGCGGCTTGAGAAAAAGATTGCTTCCGGAGCCGATTATATTATGACGCAGCCGATATACGATCCTGAACTAATCGTAGCCATGCATGAAGCCACCAAGCATCTGAATGTGCCGATCTTTGTAGGGGTAATGCCCTTAGCAAGCGGACGAAATGCCGAATATCTGCATAATGAGGTTCCGGGTATTCAGCTGTCGGATGAAGTGCGTTCCCGGATGGCTGGTCTCGAAGGCGAAGAAGGTCGAGCAATGGGTGTGAAGATCGCCAAGGAGCTTCTGGATGTAGCAACAAAACATTTCAAAGGAATCTATTTAATGACTCCATTTATGTTCTATAGTATGACGGCCGAACTGACCCAATATGTGTGGGAGAATTCGGAGCATCAATGTCCTACTTGTTTCAACCCTAATAATCAATTACAATAGTGTAACGGATGTGATGCCGATGTCATTCAGTATGACCGGATACGGTCAATCCGCCTTTCATTTTGGAGGCTATAAGGTACAATTGGAAATCAAGTCTGTCAATCATCGTTATTGCGAAGTGATGATGCGTCTCCCAAGAGAGTGGACGTGTTATGAAGACGGATTGAGGAAAAAGGTACAGAGCCGCTTAAAACGTGGGCGGATTGATGTTTATGTAATGAAAGAAAAAGATGAAGACCAGGCTCTTCCCGCTGTTCTGAATGAGCAGGCGGTCAGGGCCTATCTTCAGGCCGCAGAGCAATTGGAGAGCCGCTATGGTATGCAGGGCAAACCGAGTATTATGGATATGCTGGCACTTCCAGATGTCATGGTTCATTCGGATGGGACGAGTTCTCTTCCGGAAGAGCAGAAGGACGAATGGGAAAGTGTCCTGCAGCAGGGGTTGGAAGAGGCTTTATCCGGTCTGGAGCAGATGCGCGCCCGCGAGGGTCTTCATCTGGCCAGTGATCTGGAACGACGTGTCAGTCGTCTGGAATCACTGCATACCGAGATGCTTGCTCTTGCGCCGACTGTGGTGAGTGATCATCGCAACAAGTTAAGACAAAGGCTTACGGAAATGCAGGAAGAAGGCTCTTTCCCTTTTGACGAGCATAAATTGGGTATGGAAATTGCTATGTTTGCCGATCGTTCTAACATAGAGGAAGAGCTTACGCGTCTACTGAGTCACTTTGGACAGAGCAGGGAGCTGCTGAAAAGTGATGAGCCAGTAGGCCGCAAGTTGGACTTTCTTATTCAGGAGATGAATAGGGAAGTCAATACGATTGGATCAAAAGCCAACCATTTGGCTCTGGTGAACCGTGTTGTCGAGATGAAGGCGGAACTGGAGAAAATTCGTGAGCAAGCGGCGAATATCGAATGAACGGTCATATTTCGGCAAAAGAGTCGCATGTATAGGGGGAAGAACCTGATTATGGCAATCAAACTCATTAACATTGGATTCGGTAACATCGTATCGGCGAACCGGATTATATCCATCGTGAGTCCGGAATCGGCGCCGATCAAGAGAATTATACAAGAGGCAAGAGACCGTCATATGCTGATAGACGCAACATACGGAAGACGTACTCGTGCCGTGATTATTACGGATAGCGATCATGTCATTCTGTCTGCGGTTCAGCCAGAAACGGTCGCCCATCGTCTTTCTTCGAAAGATGATGACAACGACGAATAAAATGGAGTGTAATATGTCTAAGGGATTACTGGTAGTGTTGTCCGGCCCATCTGGGGTCGGGAAGGGTACAGTATGCAGCGCTTTGCGCAAACGGGTGCCGGAATTGATTTATTCTGTATCGGCAACGACTCGTCAGCCACGTCTGGGTGAGGAACATGGCGTCAATTATTTCTTCAGAAGTCATGAAGAATTCCTGAACATGATTGCTGAAGATCAATTGTTGGAACACGCAGAATATGTAGGGAATTATTACGGAACACCGCGTGATTTTGTGGAGAAAACGATTAACGAAGGCCGGGACATCATCCTTGAGATTGAAGTTCAAGGCGCGTTGAAAGTGAAAGAAAAGTTCCCGGAAGGGATCTTTGTATTTCTGTTGCCTCCTTCATTGGACGAGCTTAAAGATCGCATTCAGGGCCGTGGTACGGAAAGTCAGGCGACGATTGATCATCGGATGTCCGTCGCGGTAGATGAGATCAGTCTGCTGGAGCAGTACGATTACGCTGTCGTTAATGATGAAATTGATTTGGCGTGTAAACGAATAGAAAGCATCATTATCGCCGAACATTGTAAGATCAATAAATAATCCATTTGCCGCCGCAAAATGCGATAATCAGTGGAGCTGCTGTCATAGTATATATGTAGAGCAGCTCCAGTCTGGTTAGTGTATCCAGCGGTGCACCATGATTCCGTCAGGCGGCGAATTGTGATTATACTAATGCAAAGAGGTGTTTTGTAAATATGCTGTATCCTTCTATTGATGAAATGATGAACAAAGTCGACAGCAAGTATTCCCTTGTTGTTGCCGCTTCCCGCCGGGCAAGACAGCTTCGTGAAGGTGAGAAAACGGATTTGAGAAATGCCAGATCCCATAAACAGGTTGGCGTTGCACTTGAAGAAATTTATGGTGATCTGCTCGTTGTCATCAAAGGACAGGACGAAGAGGAAGAAGAGTAAGCCGCCTGCGGCTGCTCTTCAACTGCATACGGCGCAAGCCGGATTTATTTGACAACCGCGAGGTTGTTATTTTTTTCTCTATTCATCATTATAAACGTCGTATATCGGGGGGATAACCATGTTGAACGGTAAAAAAATCGTGCTTGGTGTGACTGGCGGCATAGCCGCATACAAAGCGGCTACATTATGCAGCAGGCTGGTGCAAAAAGGAGCGGACGTTCATGTCATTATGACGAATTCCGCGAAACAGTTTATTACCGAATTAACGCTGCAAACCTTGACCCGAAATGTGGTATATAGTGATACATTTGATGAGCGGGAGCCTTCGGTCGTTTCGCATATCCATCTGGCTGATATGGCCGATCTTGTTTTGGTTGCTCCGGCAACAGCCAATGTGATTGCCAAAATGGCACATGGGATGGCTGATGATATGCTCTCTACAACCTTGCTTGCAACCACTGCACCGGTGATGATTGCGCCAGCGATGAATGTACATATGTATGATCATCCGGCTGTGCAGCATAATATGTGCCTGTTAACGGAGCGCGGAACGATGATGATTGAACCGGGTGAAGGTCAACTGGCGTGCGGGTATGTGGGCAAAGGACGTTTGGAAGAACCAGAGACAATTGTCGATGTGGTGGAACGTTTTTTTGAACAGCAGGAGTCTGCCAAACGGGAACGTAACGAACAGCTTTCTTTGTTGAGCGGGAAGAAGGTTGTGGTCACTGCAGGAGGTACCATCGAACGCATTGATCCGGTGAGATATATTACCAATGATTCCTCTGGAAAAATGGGTTTTGCCATTGCAGCGACAGCGCGTGATCTGGGGGCAGATGTGACTTTGGTTATGGGAAATACCCAGGTTCAGCCGCCAGCCAATGTAAAGGTGATCCCGGTACAGTCTGCGCAGGATATGTATGATGCGGTAGCAAGTGAGTGGGATGGTGCAGATATCGTGGTTAAGGCCGCGGCTGTTGCGGATTATCGCCCCAAGGAAGTGTACACGGAGAAAATCAAGAAGAAAGGCGATACATTATCGCTTGAACTTATTAAAAATATAGATATTCTTGAAACGCTGGGCAAGCAGAAGAGTCATCAATTTTTGATTGGTTTTGCTGCGGAGACAAATTCATTAGAAATGTATGCACGTGAGAAACTGGAACGGAAAAACTGTGATCTGATCGTAGCCAATGATGTCACCCAGGCGGGTGCCGGATTTGGAACAGATACCAACGCGGTGCACATCTATGACCGTGAAGGTTTGGTGGAAGAGCTTCAGGTGGTGGCCAAGGAAGAGGTGGCTCGCCGGTTGCTTTCGATTGCGGCGGAGCGCATTGCCGGGAGGAATTAATATGGAGATCGCCAAGGTTATTGTCGATGTTCCTGTGAAGGAAACGGACCGGCCGTTTGATTATCTGGTGCCGGAATCCATGCGTGAATGGATTGAGATAGGCAGCAGGGTAGGTGTACCTTTTGGTCATCGGACGGTGCAGGGTTTCGTAATTGATCTGGTGCCTCGCACGGGTACGGAGACTTTCAAACTCAAACCGATTCAGGAATTGCTGGATATCGTTCCACCGTTGTCTGAAGATTTGGTTGAATTAGCCGAGTGGATGAGTGAACGTTATGCCAGCAACCGCATTTTGTCTTTGCAGGTGATGGTCCCGACTGCGCTGAAAGGGAAAGCAGAACGGTATATCTCACTTGGAGATGCCCTGGATGGACAAATGACAGGTTCGACATCAGGTGAAGAAGTTCTTTTTGTGTGGGGAGAAGAATCGACTTCAGAAAAAGTGCAGCAAGATATTATTCGTTTTGTGAAGAGTCGTGGGCAGGTTCCCCTCCAACAATTGAGTCGTAAATACCCCAACCATGCTGCGCTGATCAAGAAGTTGTTGCTCAGTGGTGTCCTGCTGGAAAGTCAGGCGATTAAGGACAAGCTGAATAAAAAAACGATGAAATCCATTAATCTTGCTGTGGATGCAGTGGCTGCGGAAGAGGCATTGACTTCATTCCCGGCAAAGGCGCAAAGGCAGAAGGAAGTTTTGGTTTTCTTGCTGGAAATGAAAGAACTGTTGCCGATGGCGATGAAAGAATTGCTGTCCACACTTCAGGTATCAGCGGCTACAGTCAAAGGGCTTGAGGAGAAAGGGTTGGTTGTGACGGAGGACGTCGAAGTCTTTCGTGACCCTTATCAGGGACGTAAGTTTCGTGCGACCGAGCCACTGAATCTGACCGACGAACAGCAGCTTGTCTATAACAATATCAATGGTCGATTACAGGAAAGGCGCCATGGCGTCTTTTTGCTTCATGGTGTAACAGGCAGCGGCAAGACGGAAGTATACCTCCAGACGATTCAGCGCTGTATTGAACAGGATCGACAGGCAATTGTGCTTGTACCCGAGATTGCATTGACACCGCAGATGGTTGAGCGTTTTAAAGGACGTTTTGGTGACCAGGTTGCTGTGATGCACAGTCGTCTGTCTGGTGGGGAGCGTTATGATGAGTGGCGCAAAATTAGGGAAGGCCAGGTGAAAGTTGCCATTGGCGCCCGTTCAGCAGTCTTTGCTCCGTTTAGTCGTCTTGGTCTGATCATTATGGACGAGGAGCACGAGACTTCATATAAACAGGAAGAAACCCCCAAATATCATGCCCGTGATGTGGCGGTAAAAAGAGCACAGCAGCACCAGGCGGTCGTTGTCCTAGGTTCAGCGACACCTTCGCTGGAAAGTTACTATGCTGCTCGTTCGCAGAGCAATGATGATTTTGCACCACTTTTGTTGGAAATGCCTACCCGCGCACTTGGTAATAAGCTGCCGGAGGTACGGATTGTTGATATGCGCGAAGAGTTGAAGGACGGTAATCGCTCGATGTTCAGCCGCGCCTTGCACAAAGGATTGGAAGAGCGGTTGGAACGCGGGGAACAGACCGTGCTTTTGCTGAATCGACGTGGCTATTCTACCTTTGTAATGTGCCGCAGTTGTGGTTACGTTGCAGGCTGTCCCGAGTGTGATATTTCATTAACCTACCATCAGCGCTCAAACAATCTTCGTTGTCACTATTGTGGATATGCGGAAGCAGCACCAGAAGTGTGTCCGGATTGCGGTAGTGAGCATATTCGATATTTCGGTACAGGTACACAGCGGGTAGAGGAAGAATTGGCGAAGTTATTCCCGGGTATTCGCGTCATTCGGATGGACGTGGATACAACGAGCGAAAAAGGTTCGCATGAGAAGTTATTAAAGCAGTTTCGTGAGAAAAAGGCAGACGTATTGTTGGGTACCCAAATGGTCGCGAAAGGGCTTGATTTTCCTGATGTCACCTTGGTTGGTGTCATCACAGCAGACTCGGCACTTAATTTGCCGGATTTCCGGGCTGCCGAAAAAACATTTCAGCTGCTCACCCAGGTGGCGGGCCGTGCTGGTCGACATCAACTGCCGGGCGAGGTATTCGTACAGTCCTATACACCAGAGCACTATTCGATTGGGCATGCGAGCCAGCATGACTATGTTTCGTTTGTCCGTGAGGAATTATTGCATCGGCGCAATTTGCAGTATCCGCCATACTGCCGCCTGATTTTGGTGACCTTCTCACATGAGCAGCTTCCGGTACTGATCCGGCTGGCTGAGAACTACACACGAATACTGAAAGAAAAGGCAAATGCTGCTGGCTGGTTAGGCAGTTTGGACCGTTTCAGTAATGATGCCTTTGATGTGCTTGGCCCGGTAGCATCACCGATTCCTCGGATCAAGAATAGATACAGATTCCAATGTATGATAAAATGGCGGGGGGATGTCGACGCCATTGGACTGGCGCTCGCGACGGCCCGGCGCATGGACGACGATGTTCAGGCACAAAAACTGCAAATTAGTCTGGATGTAGACCCGCAAATGTTAATGTGAGCATTTGTAGTAAAATGCGGATGTAAACAAGCGGTATAAACATAGATTAAAAACAACATGAATGATGGCTCGATCTTAAAATCAGTTTTTGATACCTGCTACATAGCAGAAAATCAGTACTTATTTTTGAAATGAGCCTGATGTCCTGAAATTATGATGAGGATTAGGAAGGTGCTTACAACATGTCTATTCGTATTATCGTGAAAGAACCGGATGAGGTACTACACAAAAGAGCTAAAGAAGTAACCAAAGTCACACCCAATGTACAGAAACTGCTGGATGATATGGCAGATACGATGTATGACGCAGAAGGCGTAGGTCTGGCTGCACCACAGGTTGGTATTTTGAAACGCCTGATTGTGATCGATTGCGGAGATGAGCAGGGCCTGATCAAGATGATCAATCCGGAGATTATTTCGAGCGAGGGAGAGCAATTTGGACCCGAAGGATGCTTGAGTATTCCTGGTATTAACGGTGATGTGCGTCGTTTCGAGACAGTTACAGTCAAAGGGCTGGACCGCGAAGGCAAGGAACTGATTATTACGGGAAGCGGATTGTTGTCACGCGCATTCCAGCATGAGATTGACCATTTGGACGGCGTACTCTTTACGGATATTGCTGAAAAGGTATACGAAATTGCAGCCGATCAAACCGGGCCGCGTCGTAACTAAGGAGTGATCGATTTGAATATTGTTTTTATGGGAACGCCTGAATTTGCAGTTCCGTCTCTCGATATGCTTATAGCCGAGGGATATAACGTGGTTGGGGTAGTAACACAGCCAGATAAACCACAGGGCCGTAAAAAGGTACTTACACCAACACCAGTCAAGGCTGCGGCAGAACGCCACGGCCTGCCTGTATTTCAACCAGTGAAACTGCGTGCTTCAGAAGCTGTAGCCCAATTGGCTGAATGGAAACCGGATCTGATTGTGACTGCGGCTTTTGGGCAGATTCTGCCCAAAGCTGTGCTGGATATGCCCGTTCGTGGATGTGTGAACGTGCATGGCTCTCTTTTGCCAAAATATCGCGGTGGTGCCCCGATTCAACGCTCCATTATTAATGGAGAGCCAGTGACGGGAGTTACACTGATGTTTATGGCGGAAGGCTTGGATACGGGAGATATGATCTCACGTGTGGAAGTAGCGATTACGGATGAAGATACGTCAGGGTCCATGTTTGTAAAGCTCAGTGAAGCAGGCTCCAAATTGCTTCAAGAAGAAATGCCGAGGCTGATTGCAGGCGAAACAACGGCTGTTCCACAGGATGAAGCCGAGGCTTCGTATGCTCGTAATCTGACTCGGGATGACGAGAAGATGGACTGGAATCGCACGTCGCGTGAATTATTTAATCAAATTCGCGGTCTTGTGCCGTTCTCGGGTGCATTTACGATGTGGGATGAGCAGGTCTTCAAGGTCTGGGCAGCAGCAAATCCGAAGCAGGCGGATGTACTCTCTTCTTCGAATGCTGGACAAGCTAAGCCGGGAACGGTGTTACAATTGGGCAAAAACGGCATTGAAGTTAGCACAGGTGACGGTTCTCTCTGGCTTACTGAGGTTCAGCCCGCAGGAAAAAAAGTAATGCAAGCTGCTGACTTTGCCCGTGGTGGCACTCTGAAACCAGGAACGGTGCTGCAATGAGCGGAAATACACCGGGCCGTCCGTCAGGAAATGGTCATAAAGTCGCAGGAAATACGTCCGGGCGTGGAGGAAATAAACCTCGTCCCAACCAGGGGAAATCGGGTCGGACAGGAAATTTATCTGCGTCCCCAGCTTCGGCCAACGGTACATCACGCTCGGAGCGGCCCAAAACATCTGCTCGTGCACTCGCTGTAAAGGTACTCAGCGCCGTTGAGCAAGAAGGAGCATACAGCAACCTTGAGCTGAACCGGCGTCTGAAAGAGGCCGAGCTAAGTCCGGCAGATGCCGGACTAGCTACAGAGTTGGTTTATGGTACGATCGCGAGACGGAATACCCTTGATTATTTTCTGGAACGCTATGTAGCCAAAGGTGTATCCAAGCTGCAACCTTGGGTTCGCAGCCTGCTGCGCATCAGCGTGTACCAGATGTTATATCTGGACCGTATTCCGGAACACGCGGTGGTGAGTGAAGCCGTCAACTTGGCTAAGAAATTAGGTCATCAGGGCATCTCCGGTATGGTGAATGGCGTTCTACGGAACATGATTCGCAATCGTGATGAACTGCGCATTCCCGAACATTTGCCTGCAGCTGAACGTATCTCACTGGAGCATTCACACCCGCTGTGGATGGTCGAACGCTGGATCAGCCAATATGGCGAAGAGACAGCGGAAGCGATTTGCCGTGCAAATAATGAACCGCCTGCGGTTAGTGTTCGTGTGAACAAGACAATGACTACACGTGAGAAATTAATGCTGGAGATGGAGAGCACGGGTGCTATCGTGGAACCTTCCCGGCTTAGTCCAGACGGTATTCTCGTTCGCAGTGGTGGCAACATGGCACTTACGTCCTGGTATCGGGATGGCCTGCTGTCTGTTCAGGATGAAAGTTCCATGCTTGTAGCCGAGGCAGTTGGGCCTGAAGATGGTCAGACTGTATTGGACTGCTGTGCAGCTCCTGGCGGAAAGACAGCCCATATGGCGGAGAAAATGCAGGACCGTGGACGAATTGTGGCCAATGATGTACATGCTCACAAACGTCAGTTGATCATGGATCAGGCAGATCGTCTGGGACTTAGCTGTATTGATGCTGTAACAGGGGATGCACTTGATCTGGATGAGCGTTATCCTGAGGCGTCATTTGACCGCATTCTGCTGGATGCACCATGTTCTGGTCTAGGTGTTATTCGCCGCAAGCCGGATGTCAAATGGACGAAAACTGCGGAAGATATCCAGAATATCTCCAATCTTCAACGTGAACTGCTGGATCGGGTTGCACCGCTATTAAAGCCGGGTGGTATTCTGGTATATAGTACGTGTACAATCGAGCCTGCGGAGAACGAGCATAGGGTCGCAGACTTTTTGGACCGGCATTCGGAATACAAAGCCGCTGAAGACTCTGCTTGGTCTGGTATGGAGACAGCCGATTGGAAGGTTGTGAACGGTGGTGTGCAGATCCTGCCACAGTACGCTCACAGTGACGGATTTTTCATTGCCAGGTTGACAAGGATAGCGGATTAACAGTTTAATAGAGCACTGAAGGATAGCCGCCGAGGGGAACTTCGGCGGATTTCTTTGTGATTAGACTGAAGGTGTTCAACATCAGTAAAATGTGATGATAGGGTGCGATGCAGGCATTGAGGTGTTATAATGCATGAAGTACAGGCATCAAGGGTATACATGGATGTAACGTGGTCTTTGTGATAGAATAGGAAGAATGAAAAGAAAAGAAGGAATAGGTGTTGACAACAAAATGAAACCTTTTATATATGATTATTCCCTGGAGGAGCTGCAACAGTGGGCTGTTGAGAACGGGGAGCCGGCTTTTCGCGGTGGTCAGATCTTCGACTGGATTTATGTGAAACGTGTGAATGATTTCAGTGAAATGACGAACTTGTCCAAAGCGCTGCGTGAAAAGCTGACTGAACAATTTGAATTCGTTACACTTACTGAAATTACGAAGTTTGAATCAAAAGATGGAACGGTGAAATTCCTGTTCGGTCTGCATGATGATCATGCGATCGAAACAGTTATCATGAAGCACAACTATGGTAACAGCATCTGTGTAACAACACAGGTTGGCTGCCGGATTGGCTGCACGTTCTGTGCATCCACGCTGGGTGGACTGAAACGTAACCTTACAGCTGGCGAAATTGTCGCTCAGGTTGTGCAAGCCCAGAAAATTCTGGATGAACGTGGTGAGCGGGTCAGCAGCATCGTAATCATGGGTTCAGGTGAACCTTTTGAGAACTATGAAGCAACAATGACGTTCCTGCGTATCATGATTCACGAAAAAGGGCTGAATATCGGTCAGCGCCATATCACGGTGTCCACAAGTGGAATCGTACCTAACATTTACAAGTTTGCAGATGAAGATACACAGATTAACCTGGCTATCTCCATCCATGCGCCAAATGATGCATTGCGTTCCAAATTGATGCCGGTAAACCGCCGTTTTCCTTTTGAGGATGTAATGGAGTCATTGCGTTATTACTTGGCGAAAACGGGTCGCAGAATTACGTTTGAGTACGCACTTATCGGTGGTGTGAATGATCAGCCGGAACATGCGGCAGAACTGGCAAGCGTGCTTAAGAACATGTTGTGCCATGTAAACCTGATTCCGGTCAACCATGTACCTGAGCGCAAGTACGTAAGAACATCCAGAAGCGATATTTTTAATTTTCAAAAGATTCTCTCGGAGCAGGGTGTTAATGTAACCATTCGTCGTGAACAGGGACATGATATTGCTGCCGCTTGCGGTCAGCTTCGTGCAAAGCATATGGAGTTGAGGTGAGAACGTTTTGATCAAAACAGTTCATGTGAGCCATATCGGACGGGTGCGTTCGGTGAATGAAGATTCATCCTGGATTCGAAATCTCGATACAGGTTATATTCTGGGTATTGTTGCCGATGGTATGGGCGGACATCTTGCAGGAGATACAGCAAGCCGTCTGGCGGTAGAGACGTTGGTGCAGGATCTGGGAACGCTTGAGCCGGGTCTTTCACATGCGTCTTTGTCAGCCGCATTGAGCGATGCTATTTTGCATGCCAACGAAGTGATCTTCCGTACTGCCTCCTCGGATGATAATTACCACAACATGGGAACCACCGTGGTTGCGGCGTTATTAAATGATACGGAAGGCGTTATTGGTCACATCGGTGATAGCAGAGCATACAAAATTGCAAACAAACATGTGATCCAGTTGACCGAGGACCATACACTAGTCAATGAATTGTTCAAAAATGGTCAGATCAGCAAAGAAGATGTCTCTCATCATCCGCGTCGCAATGTGCTGACACGTGCTCTTGGGACAGATGCTGAAGTGAAGGTGGATCTGGATACCGTCAAGCTGGAAGAAGGCGAGGTTCTTCTCCTGTGCAGTGATGGGCTTAGTAATCTGGTCAGCAATGAGCAGATCATTCAGGTCGCAGGTAATCTGGAACTGGCATTGGAAGATCGTGCCGATCGCCTGCTTCAGCTGGCTTTGCTTGCTGGAGGAGATGACAATATTACGGTGGCATTATTCGAACTGCAAAAGGAAGGTTCCGTGATATCGGAAACGGGGTGTGAGTCATGATTGGGCACCAGCTAGGCGGACGCTATGAAGTGATCGAGCGTGTCGGCGGTGGCGGCATGGCTCTTGTATATAAGGCCCAGGACCTGTTGCTCAACCGGAACGTTGCCATCAAAGTGTTACGGCAGCAATTTGTGCATGACGAAGAGTTTATCCGCCGTTTCCGCAGAGAAGCACAATCAGCAGCTTCGCTGTCACATCCTAACGTAGTTAGTGTTTATGATGTCGGACAGGAAGATGACGTTCATTATATTGTCATGGAATATGTCGAAGGTAAAAACCTGAATGAAATTATTAAAGAACGGGCGCCTCTGCAGGTGGACGAAGCAGTTCGGATCGCCTCCCAGATTGCAGATGCTCTCGATCATGCACATCATAATCAGATCATTCATCGGGATATCAAACCACATAATATATTGATTGGTCGTAATGGCCGTGTGAAAGTAACGGATTTCGGGATTGCCCGTGCGGTTACGTCCACAACAATTACACAGACCGGCTCAGTAGTCGGTTCCGTACATTACTTCTCACCTGAGCATGCCAAAGGCATCGTGACTGGCGAGAAGTCGGACTTATATTCTCTTGGTATTGTACTCTATCAAATGCTGACTGGGCAGCTTCCGTTCCTGGGAGAGAGTCCGATTAGCGTTGCTTTGAAGCATTTGCAGGAAGAGTTTGATGAACCTCGCAAATTCAATCCACTTATCCCGCAAAGCGTAGAGAACGTTATTCTAAAATCCATGCGCAAAAATCCGCAGGAGCGTTACCAATCCGCCAAAGAAATGCAGACGGATCTGGAAACCTGCTTGATGCCGGAAAGACGTAATGAAACGAAGATTGATTTTCCGGATGAGGATGATATCGATCAGACCCGTGTTATGCCGGCGATCAAGCCGGAGCCACGTGGAGTTACATCCACAGGTGCTATACCCGTGATGGAGTCTGACCAAGATAACAACAAGGGCAAAACCAAAACAAAGAACTGGAAGAAGCCAGCGTTGCTGATCTCGTTGACCGTGCTTATTCTTATCGCCATGGTTGGAGTTGTGTGGTACGTGAAAGGTATGCTTGTTGTGCCTGATGTTAAGGTGCCCAATGTTGTGAGTCAGACCGAAGAAAAGGCACGCCAAATGTTGCAGGACAACGGGCTTGTTGTCAGTGATAATGTCATCCGGGAGTACAAGGAAGGCGTTGAACCGGGTATTGTGTTCGATCAGAGCAGGAATGAAGGCGATATCGTCAAAGAAGGCTCTGAGGTCCAGCTGAGTGTGGGGGCGGAAAAAGCACTGTCCAAGATGATTGATCTCAAAGACCTTTCATACGATGAGGCGGTCAAACAACTCACCGAACTGGATATCAAAGAGGATCAGATTCAGCGTAAGGATGAATATTCAAATGATAAATCGGCGGGGACGGTTCTATCCCAAAATCCTGGGGTGAATGTAGAATACGATCCGGCAGAGGTTCAGATTGTTCTGACCGTGAGCAAAGGCTCCGAAACAATAAAAATGCCGGACTTGAAAAACCGTACTCGAAGTGAGGCAGAGAGTATACTCAAATCCGCTGGGTTAGTCCTTGCTCAGGTTCAGGAAGAGTCGAGCTACACCGTAGATGAAGGCAAAGTGACACAACAATGGCCTGTGGAAGCTGGTGCAGAGGTGAATCCTGGTGATAAAATCACCATTTTCATTAGTACTGGATATCCGCCAGAGGCATTGAACTACCCCTATAACATTAACGTTTCGCCAAAAGAAGTAGGAAAGAGCAGCAAAATTCGAATTACTTTCGAGGATGCTCGTGGCAAAAGTCAGGAATGGGGAACCCGGAGCATCAAGTCTGCCCAAACGCTGACAATTCCGCTTGTTCTGGCACCAAACGTCGATGGTGTTGTCTCTGTCTATCGGGATGGCCAATTCCTGGATACGTATCTGGTGTCCTATATTGATGCCAAAAATGGAACGGTAGTTGTGCCTACCATTGAGCCCGAGAAAGGTGCAGAGCCACCTCCAACAACGGAGGAGCCTGAACAAGGCGGTGGTGGTGATGAAGGCACCGTGGATACACAACAGGAAGGTGAACCGGATACACCTGTTGAGGGTGAAGGGGAGCATGACGAAGCAGATACTTCTGCGATGAAGAACGGAAATGGTCTCGCCAAGGGAAAAGATAAGAAAAAGGAAGTCGTTAACGCATCAAGCCGTCCATAAGGGCGGCTTATTGCCGACGTTCAGGGTAAATGTACTGTAAATTAAAGGAGGGCGACGGAGCTATGCCAGAAGGTATCATCGTTAAAGCGCTAAGCGGTTACTATTATGTCATGCCACTGGAAGACAGCGGGGTGCCTTCGGTTGAAGGCTCCGCCGTTCAATGCCGGGCCAGAGGTATCTTCAGAAAACGGGGTACTTCACCACTTGTGGGTGACCGAGTCAGCTATATGCTGACAGAGAACGGAGAAGGAACAGTAGATGAGATTCGCAAACGTGAAACGGAGTTAATTCGTCCACCTGTTGCCAATGTAAGTCTGGCTGTTCTGTTATTTTCCGTTAAGGAACCGGACATGAATCTCAATCTGTTGGACAAATTCCTGGTACATATCGAACAAGCTGGACTGGATGCACTGATTGTGCTCACGAAGCAGGACCTGGCTGATCCAGAAAACGATGCCCGTGATACAGTAGCTGAAGTAAAAGCTATGTACGAGCAAATTGGATATGAAGTTATCTCTACCAGTTCACGAACCGGTGAAGGCAATGAACTGCTCAAGGAGCGTCTTGCCGGCAAGATTAGCGTATTCTCCGGGCAATCCGGTGTAGGTAAATCTTCGATGCTGAATGCCTTGATGCCAGGTCTAACCCTGGAGACCAGTGCAATCAGCATGCGCCTTGGCCGAGGGAAACACACCACCAGGCACGTGGAGCTCATACCTCTGGATAATGGTGGCTTTGTCGCCGATACGCCGGGATTCAGCCAACTGGACTTCCTGGAGATTGGTGTGGAGGAGTTATCCACTTGTTTCCGGGAGTTCGCTCAATATGCGGATCAGTGTAAGTTCCGAGGCTGTACCCATACGCACGAACCAGGTTGCCGGGTGCTTGCAGCCAAAGCGGAGGGAATGATCTCCGAAAGCCGTTATCAGCATTACGAACAATTCCTTACAGAAATGAAAGACAAAAAGCGGAGGTATTAATATGATTAAAATTGCCCCATCTATTTTATCTGCGGATTTTGCCCGTCTCGGCGCGGAAGTGGCGGAAGCCCAAGCTGCTGGCGGAGACTGGATTCATGTTGATGTCATGGACGGTCATTTCGTCCCTAATATTACGCTTGGACCTGCGATTGTAAAAGCGATCGCTCCACATACAAGTTTGCCTCTTGATGTGCATTTGATGATTGAGAATCCAGAGCGTTATGTGGAGGAATTTGCGAAAGCTGGCGCGGCTGTTATTACGGTTCATGCCGAGGCTTGTGTGCATCTGCACCGCGTTATTCATCTGATCAAGGAACAGGGAGTTAAGGCAGGGGTTGCTCTTAATCCGGGAACTCCGGCTAGTGCTATTCAGGAAGTGCTGGACGATGTGGATATGGTGCTTGTCATGACCGTAAATCCCGGTTTTGGTGGACAGGCTTTCATCTCTGGCACGATGAACAAAATCAAGCAAATTCGTAGCTGGTTGAACGAAAAAGGTCGTCATGACGTGCATATTGAAGTGGATGGCGGTATTGCTGCCGACACGGCTCCGCTTGTGGTTGAAGCTGGCGCGGATGTGCTTGTTGCGGGAAGTGCTGTATTTGGACGTGAAGATCGCGCTGCCGCGATTGCCGAAATTCGCAGTAGTTACGGAGGCTGAGCATGAACCTCAAGGAGACGCTGTGGACAATGGCTGCGAGTCTCGTTACGGGACTGGTGCTTGCAATGTTTGCGGTTATTCAATCCCCATACAATGCGATTACGTCATTGATCGGGGTTGGTGTTGTCATTATGTACTTCCGCAAATTTGACCGTACAGGACTTCGGGTTACTTTTGTGATATTCAGCATACTGTATTACTTATTGAGTGTATTCATGATCGCTGTCTATCAATATATCCCTACCCAAACCTAAATGACCTGATAACCAGGCTCGTCATTGTGGAATAGGGACAAAGGGTTCCGCATAAATATGGTTACATGAGCAGGTTTCTCATGTAGCCTTTTTTGTCGTGTTTAAGGCAAAGAAGGCCTGGAGCATAGGATACGGCGGATGCATGAGCATGATGGGGAGGGTGAAGTATGAAATTTTACACATTCAAACTGCCGAAGTTTTTGGGAGGGTTTGTAAAGGCGATTCTTAATACGTTTCAAAAGAACTGACATGATTAAAAGGTTCCATTGGCGAATACCGCCGCTATGGCTTCAGGATCATCTGGAATTCGGACCTGCGAAGCGCCATGCGGCGGCCATTCACATGCTGATGTGTGTATTCATGATTTTATTTCTGAATACCAAAAAAGCACCTGCAAGGAACAAGGTGCTTTTTGCTTACCCGATTTATAGTAGCTTTGCGTGATTATACGCGAGTCACTTTACCGGCTTTCAGTGCACGGGTGCTTACGTATACACGTTTTGGTTTACCGTTCACGAGAATGCGGACCTTCTGAACGTTTACGCCCCAAGAACGACGGTTACGGTTGTTAGCGTGGGATACGTGGTTACCGGTGCCCGGTTTCTTACCTGTCACATAACATTTGCGAGACATAGATTACACCTCCTATCCTAAAATAACCAGTTGCCCTATGGAGACACGAATGCCATTCCAAACGGGCTAAATTGTTCTTCCTGACCGCAATGGTCAGGTTCCAGTAGCTAATGGCGTTGTTCAAGCCGGCATAGCCGGATCATTTCCATTACTAAACCTGCATAAAACAATACTTGAATATAATATCATATTGAAAAAAGCTTCGTCAACTGATCCAAAAACTTTATTTATTTCTCCTGTCTAATATAGTACAATGTTGAATAGTCCATAATACAGCGGTGAACAGGCTGTTGCCGCGGGGAAGCCGGAGAAAAAACCGGCCTTAAAGGTCGGTGGTCTGCTTTTTTGGCAACGCTGTGAGCTGCGGCATTCCATCATTGGCACCAGTCTCCATGCGGCATTCATGCCGGCTCTTGATACCGGTGCATATCCGTATGCCCCGAATTAGGGGTTACAGAGCAATTGCAGGATATCGGTTGCCCGGCCGCCCAGACCGTTAATCCGGCTGACATTATGTATTATTATGCCTGTGCCGGACAAGGTATGGACGAAGAATAACGCGATAAGCGTTTGCGCATGAACAGACCAGATAACATCTTGGTGCAAGATGTTCGTGTATCAAGCTAGGAAGGGGAATTCTCACTTGAGTATACGTTCTTTAAATGGAACAGATTTCACCGCAATGGTACTTGCCGGAGCGGAACAACTTGGACAGCATGCAGAGCACGTCAATTCCCTGAATGTTTTCCCTGTGCCGGATGGCGACACGGGAACGAACATGAATTTGACAATGAGTGCAGGAGTCGCAGAGATTAAACGTAAGAGTTCTGCCTCCATCGGAGAAGCTGCCGGTATTTTATCAAAAGGCCTGCTTATGGGCGCACGGGGGAATTCCGGAGTAATATTATCGCAATTGTTCCGCGGATTCAGTCGTTCAGCTGCTCCTTACGAGGAACTGAATACACTCCAGTTCGCCGCAGCCCTGCAGAACGGTGTGGACGCAGCTTATAAAGCTGTAGTGAAACCCGTTGAAGGGACCATTCTTACCGTAGCCAAGGAAGCGGCGAAACATGCCAGCTACTACGCAAGACGGACGAATGATATAACTGAATTAATGAATGAAGTATTGTTAAAAGCAAAAGAAGCACTGGCAATGACTCCGGAATTGCTGCCTGTATTGAAACAGGTCGGTGTTGTGGATTCGGGCGGTCAGGGGCTTGTATATATTTACGAAGGCTTTATGGACGTTCTGCTGCAAACGGATGGTGCAAGTCGTACATCCTTCCAGAGAGACGTACAACCAAGCGTAGCGGCATCTGCATTGAAACCGGCTGCACCGTCAGAAGTGGTTTCTGCGAAGCCTGCACAGCAGGTAATCGTGCCGGAGATGCCAATGTCTGCCCAAGCGCGACTGGAAACGGAAGATATTGAGTTCCTATATGACATGGAGTTCTTTATTAACCGTGAGCTTGGAGAGAACGCAGGTGTTGCATTTGATGACGAAGCATTCCGGAAAGCGTTGTCAGTTAACGGGGACTCCATCATTATTATTGCTGACGATGAAGTGATTAAGGTTCACGTGCATTCCAAGACACCTGGGGATGTATTAAATCTAGCTCTCCGTTATGGAGAAATCACACAAATTCATATTCTCAATATGCGTGAGCAGCATCGTGATCTGCTGACTGCAGGTATGGACATTGCGCCTTCGCCTGAGCTGTTCGCAGAGATTCCGCCTGAAGCGACGCGTAGCGTGGAAAAAGCTGTGCTCCCAGCAGACGAGATGGCACCATATGGTTTTATCGCGGTATCTTCTGGTGAAGGCATTGCGGAGATTTTCCAGAGTCTTGGCGTGGATGTAGTTCTTTCTGGTGGACAAACGATGAATCCGAGCACCGAAGATTTTGTGAAAGCGGTGCGTTCGATCGCGGCAGAACAGGTATTTATTTTGCCGAACAACTCCAATATTGTACTTGCCGCCGAACAGGCTCGCGAGCTGCTTGAAGATGAGCGTCGAATTATTGTGATTCCGAGCAAGACGATCCCTCAGGGCATGGCAGCGGCTTTTGCTTTCCAGGAGGATGAGTCTGCGGAAACCAATCGTGACCATATGCTTGAGGCGATTAGCCGGGTACAGTCCGGTCAAGTGACTCATGCGGTCAGAGATACACAATATGACGAGCTTGATATCAAAGCTGGACACTATATCGGTATCCATAATTCCAAGATCGTGGCAACGGATGAAAGCATGCTGCACGCATGTGAAGGCCTGCTGCAACAGATGATGGAGAGCGGAGATGAAGTAGTGACCATCCTTGAAGGGGACGAGGCCACCCCTGAGATTACCGCTGCGCTTGTCGCATGGCTTGAAGAACAATATCCTGATGCTGAGGTAGAGGTGCATCTTGGAGGACAGCCGGTTTATTATTATTTGTTCTCTGTAGAGTCCTAAAGCACTTAAGCAAAGAGGAGGGGATCTGATGAGCCACAAGGTTGCGATCGTAACCGATAGCACGGCAGATATACCAGAAGAACTGATCCATAAATATGGGATTCATGTTGTTCCGCTGCGTGTTTTGTTCGGGGAGGAAGCTTATGCAGACGGCGTTGATCTGACTTCGGAACAGTTCTATGCAAAATTGGAGAAGGTATCCGTGCTGCCTACTACCTCACAGCCTTCTCCCACCGATTTTATGAATATCTATAACACATTGTTGGATGAGGACCCAGAGCGGCCCATTGTATCGATTCATTTGTCTTCCGGCATGAGTGGTACCTATCAATCGGCACTGCTTGGCAAATCGTTGCTGGAACGTGAGGGCGACATAACGGTACTGGATTCGAAGTCTGCATCCTATGGATATGGTTTATTGGTCGTACAGGCTGCCGAGCTTGCTGAACAAGGCAAGTCCGCTGCGGAGATCGCTGCGGCTGTAACAGCCATGCAGCAGAGCCGCAAGCTGTTCTTTCTCGTAGATACATTAGAGTATCTGCAGAAAGGCGGCCGGATAGGCAAGGCTGCGGCTATCTTGGGAACACTACTGAATATTAAGCCGATCTTGTCCATTGATGAGGAAGGCGTTATTTACGCAGTGGAGAAAGTCAGAGGTCACAAAAAAGCTATGGCACGCATTATTGAGCTGTTTCAGCAGGATCTGGCGGGTCAACGTGTTAATCTAGCGGTAGGTCATACCGCAGACCCCGGATCAGCGATCGCTTGTGCAGAGCAATTACGCGGGCATTTTACACTGAATGAAGTGGTATATACCAATATTGGAGCCGTCATTGGCAGCCATGTTGGGCCAGGCGTAATTGCCATCTTTATGTGGCCTGTTCCGGAATGAGGGATTAGACATGAAATGGGAAGAAATATCGGTAAAACAAATTAGCGGCGTGAGTGCTCTCAAAGAGGGAGAGCTTCACGCCTTTGGCATCTCTACTGTAAAAGACCTGCTTGAATATTACCCGTTCCGTTATGAGGATTATCGGCTGCGTTCGCTCAGTGAAGTGAAGGACGGGGATAAAATTACGGTACAGGGTAAAGTGATGGGTATCCCGGTGTTGCAACGTTATGGCAAAAAGTCACGCCTTACGTGTAAGGTGATGACGGAAGAATGGATGATTTCAGCCACCTGGTTCAATCGACATTTTCTGAAGGAGCAGCTTACGCCCAATCGGGAGATTGTCATTACAGGGAAATGGGAACAGAAGCGTATGCAGATGACCGTAACGGACTCGGAATTCCCGGACAAAGGGGAAGGGCGCTCGGGTACGCTGCAGCCTGTGTATTCCGTAACCGGCAAGCTTACGCAGTCCTGGATGCGCAAAACGATTAATCAGGGATTAGTCCAATTCGGGGAAATGATCCCCGAAATTCTGCCTCAATCACTCATGAAGAAATATGGATTCATGTCTCGCAAACAGGCGATTGCCGGGATTCACCGTCCGCAGGATAACCGGGAAGGCCAGCAGGCCAGACAACGGATGGTGTATGAGGAGCTATTTTTGTTTCAACTCAAGATGCAGGCCTATCGTGCATTGAACCGGGATCGTATGGATGGTGTAGTTCACACAACGGATAATACGACGATTCGGGAGTTTGTTCGCAGTCTGCCATTTGAACTGACGGATGCGCAGAAGAAGGTAGAGCTTGAAATTCTGCATGATATGCGTTCACCGTATTCGATGAACCGGTTGCTGCAGGGAGATGTAGGCTCAGGTAAAACGGTTATTGCGGCGATTGCGCTGTATACGACCGTTCGTTCCGGTTTTCAGGGGGCTCTGATGGTCCCTACGGAGATTCTGGCAGAACAGCATATGCGCTCACTGCAAAAGCTGTTTGAACCCTTTGGCGTAACTGTGGGGCTGTTAACGGGCAGTGTGAATGGACGGAAGCGAAAAGATCTGATTGCATCCTTGCAAATGGGCATGATCGATATCGTTGTCGGTACACACGCTCTGATCCAGGAGGATGTATTTTTCCGCGATCTGGGTCTTGTCGTTACGGATGAACAGCATCGCTTCGGTGTGAATCAGCGCAGCGTTTTGCGGCGTAAAGGCTATAACCCGGATGTGTTAACGATGACGGCAACGCCGATACCGCGAACACTGGCGATTACGGCTTTTGGTGATATTGAGGTATCGACCATCTCGGAACGTCCAAAGGGACGGATTCCAATCTCGACGTACTGGGTCAAGCATGACATGATGGACCGGGTTCTTGGTTTTATTTCGCGAGAAGTGGACCAGGGGCGTCAGGCCTATCTGATCTGCCCGCTCATTGAAGAGTCGGAGAAGCTGGATGTACAGAATGCCATTGACCTGCATATCCAGATGCAGCAGAACTTTCCGAAGTACCGTGTAGGTCTGCTGCATGGACGGATGACGGCTGGCGAGAAGGAAGAGATGATGCGGGACTTCTATAGCAACGAAATTCAGCTTCTGGTCTCCACGACGGTTGTGGAGGTCGGGGTCGATGTGCCTAATGCAACTCTGATGGTCATTATGGACGCGGACCGTTTCGGTCTGTCGCAGCTGCATCAGCTTCGTGGTCGGGTCGGTCGGGGCGCTCATGCCTCTTATTGTGTGCTCATTGCTGATCCCAAGACAGAGGTTGGGCAAGAGCGCATGAAGGTCATGACGGAGACCGAAGATGGATTCGAAGTATCCCGTCGAGATCTGGATCTGCGGGGACCAGGAGATTTCTTTGGCACCAAGCAAAGTGGATTACCGGAGTTCCGTCTTGCCGACATGGTTGCGGATTTTGCCGTATTGGAGCAGGCGCGAGATGATGTGTCCAGCCTGATTGCGGATGCTAACTTCTGGACGTCTGTTGACTACGCTCCTTTACGTGACTTTTTACAGCAGCAGCAAGTATTCCAGGGTGATCTGATCGATTAATCGGGGCTGTAGATGTGTGATTTTCCACATTTTCCGTGGGAAAATGTCAAGTGTACAGGCCCTCCTGTCATATGAATAAGAAGTGAGTTCATTATTCAGGAGGTGCTGTACGTTTTGGGTTACCAACAATATGGAATCAGTCCGCAGCTGGTGGAGCGGATCAAAACGAAGATGAAAAATCCCGCTGTCAAAGAGCGTATCAAAAAGTTGATAGATGGGGTCACCAAGTCTGATTTGCAGGATAAGGCCAAGGTGAGAAGGTTGGTCAAGTCGTCAGCGGTCATTTTGAACGAGAATTTTTCTACGACTCAGGAGGAACAATTCGTTGCTTTTGTTCTCGCGCAGAAGATTGATCCAAACAATACGTTTCATTTGATTAAGTTGTGGGGCATGTTTAGGTAGGGATTCAATGGAATGTTGGGTGGTATAAAATGAAACAGTTTCATTTACACGGGGCACTTCGATGACAGAACAACCTTCCGAGCGCTGTTTTCCCCGGATTTTTTGAATTACCTTTTCAAAGGGTAAAATCCGGTGATAAAGGCGAGCGCTTCGCTTCTCCAGATTGGTTCTGCACTCTCCGTTACTGTGTAACTGGAAGTTCATTTTATAAAAAACCAAATTACATCGAATGTGTTGAAGTAATTATAGTGGATGGGCGGTCCATAAGTCATGAATATGACTTATGGACCGCCCTTTTGATTGTTTGAGTCAAGAACAAGTATTTAATGACTTGAAAAAGCGATTATTCTTAACGAAACCGAGCGGTTGCTATTTGTAAAGTTGGTGGAAAATTCTGATAGTTTGTGCTTGGGAAGGTCCTTTAGTGTCATCCCATCACTCTTTATTCTTAACAAAAAAAGGGCTGGTAGCTATTAAAGATGCAATAAATACTAAAATTAAAATGGCATTAGAAGGTACTGTTTCGTATATGTAGTTTTCAACTATTAGTACGAGGATCGAAATAATTAAAATCACTCTCAGCACATGAGCAGACGAGCGATTAGGGTTTTGGGTACGTTTCGAGATACAGTAAATGATGTACCACAAACCACTAAAAAGCAGGAGTGAGCCTATCAGCAGCATTACAAACATTTAAATACACCTTTCTTAAATAAATTTCAGTTAATTAATTAGCATAATGTTCCAATTAATTATAACACAGTGGATTTCTGGAAGTAGAGTTTTATGTGTAGGAAAGTGAGGTTTTGTTGTTAGAGAAGAGAATGGTTTGGAGTAAATGAATTCCGTATCGTCTGTTCAATAGGTTAGCGACCTTCGGTTACTTCCTTGTGCATCTCATTTTCACAGGATCGACTTTGCTTTCCTCCTATTGGAGCGGTAAACTGGTGCATACGAGCATACATGGATTTCAAAGTGAGGAAAACGCTGCTACGATGAGGGGCGTTTATTTTTGACGGATGTGGAGGAAGTCAGATTGACGGAGATGTTTACGATGCTGCTGGGGCTGTTTGAACGGGCGGCACTGCTGATTATATTTTTATTCTTTCTATCGAGGATACCGCGGTTTAGACAGATTTTGCAAAAGGGAAAATTGAGATGGCAGGAGTACATTGCGGTTACGTTGTTATTCTGTGCATTTGCCATCTTTGGTACGTATACCGGTATTAATGTAGAAGGCTCGCTGGTAAATGTGCGCATTATTGCTGTCATGTCTGGCGGTATTCTGTTCGGGGGGCCTGTGGGCATCATTACCGGGATTGTGTCTGGGGTGCATCGATATTTAATCGATATGGATGGAGTTACGGCGATCCCGTGCCTGATCACGAGTATCCTTGCAGGTCTGGTCTCCGGGTATATACATAAGTATACGCCTAAGTCGAAGCGTTGGATGATCGGTATTGCGGCCGGAATGATCTGTGAGGCGCTTACGATGCTACTTATCCTGCTGTATTCTTATCCAGATCCACTGGGGGCCGACATTGTCTCGAAGATTGCGCTGCCGATGATATTGGGAGAGGTGAATATTGGGCTAATCGTACTGCTGGTGCAGAGTGTGGAAGGGGAAAAGGAAATGATTGCAGCTCGTCAGGCCAAGCTGGCGCTGGAGATTGCCAACAAGACCTTGCCGTACTTCCGTTCTATTGATGAAGACTCTCTGCGGAAGATCTGCCGGATTATACAGGAGGATATTCAGGCGGATGCGGTTGCGATTACGGATACCCGAAATGTACTGGCCTATGTGGGATTTGGTGAGGAACGATATCACATCGGTAATGAAATTATTAGTGAGATGACGAAGAAGACGATCTCCAGCGGAGAGATTACGATCAGCAATGATGTCATTGACGAAAAAACGCCAGATATTCACTCCCTTCTCATCATTCCACTCAAAGAGCGGGGTGAAGTGACGGGAGCCTTGAAAATCTATTACCGCAAAGCGTACAAGATTACGTATCCCTTGCAAACGATGGCAGTGGGCCTGTCCCAGATTATTTCCACCCAGATGGAAGTATCACGTGTGGAGGAGATCAAGGCTGCCGCCAATAAAGCGGAGCTTCGTGCATTGCAAACCACGATCCATCCTCATTTTCTATTTAATGCGCTGAACGCCATTGCCTCATCGATTCGAACCAAGCCGGATCGGGCGCGTGAGCTGATTGTGAATTTGTCTGGATATATGCGCTATAACCTGGAGCTGTCGGATGAGCTTATTGATATCCACAAAGAGCTGGAGCAAGTCCGCAATTATGTGGAAATCGAGAAGGCGCGCTTCGGCAGCAGGCTTAACGTGATCTATGATATTGATGAGGTGGCTGTGCATATTCCAAGTCTGGTCATTCAGCCGCTTGTGGAAAATGCCATTATTCACGGTATTCTCAAGGTAAAGGGACCCGGGACCGTACGGATTCGGGTACAGGATTATCCTGACTTTGTGCGAATTGGGGTCAGTGACACAGGAGCAGGCATTGGAGCTGACATTATTGAGCGTGTCTACCATGACCGAATGCCTGCCAACCAGATCGGGTTGTACAACGTGCATCGTCGGGTGAAGCTCATTTATGGACAAGGGTTAACAATTACTCGGCTGGATCAAGGAACCGATATTTTATTTGATGTACCCAAAGGAGATGTAGTGACAAGGTGATGAACCGTTAATGAGAGCACTTATTGTTGAAGATGAAATTCCGGCCAGTGAGGAACTGAATTACTTGATACAGGAACATAGCCAAATTGAAGTGGTGGATTGTCTGGAAGATGGACTGGATGTGCTGAAGTTTCTGCAGGAGCAGGAAGTCGACGTTATTTTTCTGGATATAAATATCCCTTCGCTGGATGGCATGATGCTGGCACATCATATTGGGAAGTTTGCGAGCAAGCCATATATCGTATTCACAACGGCGTACAAGGAACATGCCGCTGAAGCGTTTGAGCTGGAGGCGTTTGACTATATTCTGAAGCCCTATGATGAGAAACGAATTGCCGCGATGCTGCATAAACTCGAAACGGCGTTCAAACGGGATCATGAGCAGGAGGAACGTGAACGTGGCAGCGATGATGGACCGGTTCACAATACGGCTCAAACAAACGATGAATGGTCTGCATCAAATATGCAGGCGCGGGAATCCAATGCCCAGACGGGACGACGCATCAATCTGCTGCGCAATGACAATATTATTGTGACAGATACCGCCGATATTTATTATGCGGAAGCTCAAGAGAAAGTGACAAAGGTGTATACCAAAAACGGTGAGTTTACGATGCCAGTCAGCATTTCGGATTTTCACGGTCGATTGCCGCAGGAAACCTTTTTCCGCTGCCATCGTTCTTACGTGGTGAATTTGTCCCAAATTCGTGAAATTGTGCCCTGGTTTAACAATACGTACCTGCTTCGTTTGCGTGATCTCGAGGCTGAAGTGCCCGTTAGCCGGGGCAAAGTCAAAGAATTCAGGCAGCTCATGCGCATCTAGAGGCATTTCATTCCGCATCTGATGCAACTCATGCTCAAATCGGTGTAATGAATCCCCTTTCATGTATGATTAGCTTGTGAACGCATTCATATATATGACATCGGCAAAGGGGAGATCACGATGAAAGCAGCTATTTCATCCGGACCTAATTCAGCATCTACAACTATGAAAATGAACCGCTGGCTTATTGTACTGGGAACCATTATTGTACAAATGGGTCTCGGAACCATCTACACCTGGAGTTTATTTAATCAACCGTTGTCTGATCGTTTCGGATGGGACGTCAGCTCGGTCGCGATAACTTTTTCGATTACCAGCTTTGCTTTGGCATTTGCCACACTATTTGCAGGCCGACTGCAAGAACGATGGGGGCTTCGTCGCCTGATTCGGGTAGCCGGAGTTGTGCTTGGTCTGGGACTCGTGCTCAGTTCTCAAGTTAGTTCGTTGACACTGCTCTATATTCTGGCCGGATTTGTGGTTGGATTCGCGGATGGTACGGCGTATATTACTTCCCTGTCCAACCTGATCAAGTGGTTCCCTGAGCGAAAAGGTCTGATCTCAGGTATTTCGGTCGGGGCCTTTGGTACAGGCAGTCTGTTGTTCAAATACGTGAACTCGGCATTAATCGGTGCTGTTGGTCCTGCTCAAGCTTTTATGTACTGGGGCATTATTGTATTGGTATTGATTGTAGGCGGCTCGTTCCTAATCCGTGAAGCGGTTGTCCGTGAACAAGCTCCGGCAGCAAGCAGCACAGACGGTGGGAAGCAACAAGTAACACGTCATGATTATACGGTCAAAGAAATGCTGCGTACGAAAGAAGCTTATATGCTGTTCGTTATTTTCTTCACGGCATGTATGAGTGGACTTTATCTGATCGGTATTGTGAAAGACATCGGTGTGCAGTTGGCAGGTCTTAATGTGGCTACAGCTGCGAATGCGGTGGCGATGGTTGCCATCTTTAACACCGCTGGACGTATCATTCTGGGCGCGCTGTCGGATAAAGTAGGACGGATGAAAGTTATTGCCGGAGCACTGCTGGTTACGGCTGTTGCCGTAATGACGCTGAGTCTGGTACCGCTGAGCTTTGGCATCTTCTTTGCCTGTGTGGCTGCTATCGCGTTCTGCTTTGGTGGGAATATCACGGTCTTTCCGGCGATTGTAGCAGATTACTTTGGACTGAAAAATCAGAGCAAAAACTACGGCGTGATCTATCAGGGGTTTGGATTTGGTGCCCTGGCTGGATCGTTTATCAGCGCCCTGCTGGGCGGATTCCATCTTACCTTTATTGTGATCGCTGTACTGTGTGCCGTCTCGCTCTTGCTGGCGTTGATTATTACGCCTCCGGGTCAAGGACGTCGTACACGCCAACGTGAACAGCAGATGAATCTTAACCCTTCATCCCGGGCAAGCTGATCGTAGTGGGGATTAGTTCTATTTTATAAAAAGCAAGCTGGCGGTCTCTACGGAGGCCGCTTTTTTGGTACCGGCTCAACCTGAGAGGAATGAGACTTCTGTACATGAAGCGGTTGTGTGCAATGCATACTTTGCTTCTGGTATACTCTAGGTGAAATAAAAAGAGCAAGTCCTTATTAGCCATTTGGAGGAGGGATGTACGTCATGAATTTCTTAAAATATGCACCATCTGATTTTGCTGATTATTATGCTCTTGTGTCCAATATTGAAGTCATGCAACAGATTACCGAACGTGCTCTGCCTGAGCATGAAGCTACGATGGAATTTGAATCCATGCTGAATTATAATCTCGGCAACAATTGTGGCTATTATCGGATATCTGGTGAAGATGGGGCAGGAATGGCCTACGCCAAACTGATCCCGGATGAATCCGATCCGTCCCGGGCAGAAATGGGTTACATGATTCTGCCGGAGCATTGGGGGAAAGGACACGGGACTTCCATCGCAGCTCGGCTGATTATTCAGGCACAGGCGGCGGGAATTGGTATACTCTATGCGGTTATCGATCCGTCTAATGCGGCATCACGTCGAATATTGCTCAGACAGAACTTTGTATCCACATGGGTTGGGGATTATCATGGGTTACCCGGCGAGATTCTGGAGCTGAATCTTCAGGTGAAGCGGTAAGGGATCAGGCTTGCGGGTAATACATACTATACCGGGCATTTTGCATCACTTCGATGGTAACTTGTCATTCGGAGGCGTGTGAAATGCTCATACAGAGATTTGGAGGAGATGGAGATGAGCAATGCTGCAATGGAACGTCTGAACCAGTTGCTGCCAGAATGGCTGGAGACCAGCCGTCTGCACACTGGACAGGGGAAAGTCGCTTCTTATATTCCCGAGTTGTTCAAGGCTTCACAGGACGAACTGGGTATACATATCATGAACGCCGAAGGCAATCATGTATCAGCCGGAGATTGTGGTGTCCCGTTTACGATGCAAAGTATCTCCAAGGTATTTACACTCATTCTGGCCCTGATGGATCATGGGGAGGAAGCGGTCTTCTTTAATGTAGGAAAAGAACCTACCGGGGATGACTATGATTCCATGATCAAACTCGAACTGGTCGAACCGGGCATTCCGTTTAATCCATTGATCAATGCGGGCGCGATTACGGTATCGTCCCTGATTGCTGGGGATTGCAAAGAGGAGAAGTCGCGGCGCATTTTGGAATTTTTCCGCAAGCTGGCTAATAATGATCGGCTGGACTATAACGAGGCGGTATACCGGTCTGAATGGGAAACAGGTCATTTGAACCGCTCGCTTGGTTATTTTCTGAAGCACAATGGTGTGCTCAAGGATGACGTTGAAGATGTGCTTGCCGTCTATTTCCGCCATTGCTCCATCGAGGTGACTTGTGCGGACCTGGCCCGTATGGCATTGGTGCTTGCTTATGACGGGACAGATCCCATCACCGGAAATGAGCTTATTCCTCGTCGTTATGTACAGATCGCGAAAACGTTCATGACTACCTGCGGTATGTATAATGCATCAGGCGAATTCGCGATTCAGGTCGGGTTGCCTGCCAAGAGTGGAGTGTCGGGTGGGATTCTGACTCTGGTTCCAGGCCAGTTTGGCATCGGTCTTGTAGGTCCGGCTCTGAATCGGAAAGGAAACAGCATTGCAGGTGTGCATCTGCTTGAGCGTCTTTCCAAAGAATTTGACTGGAGTTTCTTCTAATTAAGTCATCTCTATACCCTTCCAAGTAGCCGATGAAACACCAATTTGTCCATTTCCTTCTTTCGAACGAAATGGTGGGATAGGAATGTAGCCTGTCGGCTGCATCAGTCTTGCATCAGATCCCGTAGGAAAAGGGTCCTGCATAGCAATGGCTATGCTGCATCTATTCCGGTATACCCGCAACCCCAGCCGCATCATTCGTTTGCGAGTACCACATCCGTAATAAGATTCATCTGAATGTCCCGGGTCCCACTCTCCATCAGCAGCTTAAGGGTACGGGCAGGGGAGTCCAATCGGAGCACCTGTCCGGTAAACCGGATATCATCATGTTCATGGAACAGGGTGATGGTGACTGCATCCCCAAGCAGCATGGAGTTACTAAGTAAACGGGACATTTCTTCCGCTGCCTGGGCATCCAGGGATGGACGGGTACGGGGAGCAAGTTGCTCCTGATGAATGATGTAGGCTTCCCGATGTTCGGGAAGCATCATGCGTGACGACTCAAAAATCCCGTTTTGCTGTAATTTTTTACTCATTTATAGTGACCTCCAATTTTATGAGAACGGTCCTGTGCCTGCGCGGACGAGCAGAGCGAGGAGGCCCGCATGATCGCGGTTTCTCCGAACTTGCGCTTGATGTCATCCGTGGCACGTTCCAGTTCTCTTTTGCGTTCACGGTCATCAAACCAGGATAGCTGTACTTCGGAATCAGGCACGAGCCCGGTCAATGACACGCTGATGCGGCGAATGGGTAATCCGTCCCAATGGCGCAGAAACAGAGCTGCTGCCGCATCGTATACTTCATCGGTGATGTTGGTAGGTTCATTGACCTTCATCTGGCGGGAGAAGCCGGTTGGACGATCGTAATCCTGCCCCCGACATCCTACAGAGACGACATTACCCATGAGCGATTTGTCCCGGGAACGCCGGCTGACCAGCTCCGCCAGTTCGAGCAGTACCACTTTGATGTCTGCCCACGATTCATAGTCCCGAGGCAATGTCATCTGATGTCCAATGCCCTGCTGCTGGTGAGCATATGTCCCGGGTTTTACCGGAGAATCATCGATTCCTCGGGCAATACGCCAAAGAACCTCACCATTTACACCCCAACGTTCTCTAAGCCGGGACAATGGAGTCTGCGCCAGATCCCCAATCGTATGAATCCCCATCTTATAGAGATGCTGCCCCATCCGGGAACCGACCATAAACATGTCTCGAACAGGTTTTTTCCACAATGTTGTCTGCACGTCCTTGCGGGGCAATGTATAGATGCCTCCTGGGACTTTTTTGGCATACAGATCACAGGCCATCTTGCTGACAACCTTGGTGTCGCTGATGCCGACGCGGATATAGACGCCAGTCTCCTCCATGACCCTATCCTGGATGCTGCGGGCAATCGTTTCAGGACTACCGAACAGATCTAAACTTCCGGTGACATCCAGAAACTGTTCGTCAATGCTATACGGTTCAACCAGATCGGTATAGGACTGAAGGATACGGGTAATGTGTAGGGAAACACGAATATATTCGGCCATCCGGGGACGAATGACGACAACATCGGGGCATTTGGCAAGAGCCTCACCCAGCCGTTCTGCTGTAGTAATTCCATAGGACTTGGCGAGTGGGCAGGCTGCCAGAATAATGCCTGAACGGCGTGCAGGATCTCCCGCAACAACAAGCGGACGGTCTCTGTATTCAGGATGTGCAGACTTCTCCACACTGGCATAAAATGACTGGCAATCGGCCAGCATAATGACACGTCCGTCTTTGCGGGGCATAGTACTTCTCTCCTTTTATTCATGATTCGGCTGCTTCTGTGCAGTGATGGGGTTCATTCAGCCAATCTTATTTTACAGTTTATTTACAGTATGGAACAAGTGTTCCTGTTTTATAAGCATATCTGACAATGCCAGATGCGGCAACCGGAATTATTTTGCAAATTGGACACAAATTTTGGGTGGACCTAATAGAGTCAAAATTTAGGAAATAAGATGTATTTTTTTACATTTCATGTAAGAGATCCGTGACTTCCGGGTGATGACCGGGTGTTCATTGGGCTTTATGTAAAAGTAATATAAATGGGCACAGTCCTATAGGGGGGGACTGATGTCCTTTTTTCATTTTCTGCACTTTTCAGAAAACCTTGATAGGGCGCGGGTTTTCAAGGATACGTTATCGGACTATAGTATCAATTTTGTAATCTTTATGGTTAATACTGTAAAAATGTCCGCAACTTTAAAATATCATTAGCGTTTAATGGGGTAAGCGTTCAAGCGGAAACAGATCTCGCAATCCGCGTTGCATATAACAATAACGGGTAGAGATGTGCAAGGCTGGAAGAACTTCAAAGGACGGTTAAAGTGACATATATTCGTGCCCATGGAACATAAGAGCAAGAAGGGCTCCTGAATGCTAGTTGATGGCGCATTTTACGAATTATGGGCAGAATGTTGCAGTTCACGTTTGCTTCCATCAGCCTAGTTACAAATGCAGACACTTAGAGCTATAGTGAGAACTACACCGCTGACATCTCTACCCAAAGCGGACATCCGATGCGGAATTTCCCGTGACCTTCATGTCATTTAAGATCCGCAGATGAAGCAGGATGCATACTAGAGAGGTGAGCAATTAAGAGCCATGAGCAGACGAAGACGAAGACGCTGGTTGCTAACGATGTTTGCAGGAGCGGCCGTAGTGACAGGCGGAATACTTGCCGGCTGGCACTACATGCAACCCCAGCTCGTTACGTACACAGCGGACAATGGCACGGAAATGAAATTCAAGACCGATGGAGACCGGTTCATGGAATATGGACCCGATGGTGCATGGCGGGAGATGTTCGTGAAAGGTGTGAACCTGGGCGCTACATCACCAGGACATTACCCAGGCGAGTTTCCGTTGACCAAAGAGGATTACTTGAAGTGGTTCCAGCAGATTGAGGATCTGGGGGCCAATGTCATCCGGGTGTACACGGTACATGAGCCGGTTTTTTACAACGCATTGGTTGAGTATAACCGTGGCCGGGAGCAACCGTTATATTTTATACAGGGCATATGGTCGCCGGAAGAAGAGTTGATCGAGAAGCAGGATGCCTATGCTGACCATATTGAGCAGACGTTCAAGCAGGAAATTGAAAAGGCGGTATCGGCTGTATATGGGGATGCGGACATTCCCGATAAACCGGGAGAGTCAAGCGGAAAATACAAGACGAATGCCGGGAAATATCTAATGGCTTGGCATGTGGGGACCGAGTGGGACCCTTCGATGGTGAACAACACGAATGAGAGTCACCCCGATGTGCCGCAGTACAAAGGCGCTCATTTTTCCGGGACGCAGGATGCATCACCGTTCGAGAATTGGCTGGCAGAGCTGCTAGACTATACCGCCGTGTTGGAGAAGAAATACGGATGGGAGCATCCGATGACCTTCACCAATTGGGTTACCACCGATGTGCTGGATCATCCGGGTGAGCCGCTATTTGAAGAGGATTTGGTGAGTGTGGATGCGCGACATATTCAACCGGAAGAGTGGCAGGGTGGATATTTTGCAGCATACCATGTGTACCCTTATTACCCGGACTTGTTCCATACGGACCAGACACTTCAGACGATCAAGGATGAGAACGGCGAGTACAACACGTACAAAAGTTATCTGCGCAAGCTCAAAGCCGAGTTTTCCGATATGCCTGTAATGATTACAGAGTACGGTGTACCGTCTTCACTTGGGATCTCCCATCTGGGTATGGGAGGTCGGGATCAGGGCGGACATAACGAGGCCGAGCAGGGCGAGATCGACGCATCGCTGACTCAAGATATTTATGATGAAGGGTATGCGGGAGCGATTTTGTTCATGTGGCAGGATGAGTGGTTCAAAAAAACCTGGAACACGATGCCGCTGGAAATTCCCGCTGATCGGCGGGCCTACTGGCTGAACGTGCTGACGAATGAGAAGATGTTCGGTCTGCTCGCTATGGACCCTGGTAAGCAGGAACAGCTGACCATCGACGGGAAGCTGGATGACTGGAATGCGCTGAAGAAGGAAGAAGTCACCGTCTGGCAAGGTAAGGTAGACGGCATCAAGGAAATGAAAATGACCCATGATGAAGCCTACCTGTACATTGGCATGACGCTCGATCAACCTTTTGACCCAGACCAGACCTTGCTGCGCATCGGAACGGATACGCTTGATGGTGGGAATCAGCCGGGTACGAGACTTTCGGATCGAACGCTGAGTGATGGACTCGAAACAGTGATTACATTGGGGCAGGATGATGAATCACAAGTGGAGATCGCCAAGGACTATGACTTTAACCAGCGCCTCTACGGCAAGGACGGTTACGGGATGCTGCCCGAGGAGCAAGAGAATGCAGCAGATCCATTCCATCCATGGAACCTGGCGGTTAGCCTACGGATGACCCCACCGGATACCCGGTCCGCCCAACCGTTCATGAATGAGAAGGTTGGTACATTGAAACGGGGAACAACAGCTCCAGATCAATCCGATACCGATTCGTTAACCGCCTGGCAGTATAACGGTAATCAGGTCGAGATACGTATTCCATGGATGCTGCTTGGATTCGGTGACCCAAGTTCACTGCAAGCGATCAAGTATGGAGCGCTGAAAGGTGGGCGGGAATTCGAAACCGTCGCAGTCAAAGGTGTGACCCTGATTCCGTGGCTAATGGATCGTTCTACTGGAAATATTTCTTGGCCTGGTGGTGAACAGAAGACACTGGATGTGAAGACATTGCCTATATACAGCTGGCAGCCCTGGGAGCAGGTACAGTACAGTGAGCGACTGAAACTGAGCTACGAGGAAATGAAGAAACGGTATGAACAAATTCCCAGTTTTCAGACCGAATAAATGAGTATAAAGGAGGACCTTTTCACATGTTTCCGAATTTGGCTTTGGCTTATCTATTTCTATACATCTGTACGGCGCTCGTCGCTGTGGGTGTAATCCTGCTGTTTGCCATGAAAATGTCCCACAACGGCAAACGGCGCAAGATTGAGTTTTATAAATTAAAGCAGCGTGACTACTTTACGTATCTGCAGACGGCGCTGACAGAGGACAGTCCCTTGAGATTGCCACCTGGGAAGCTGGCCCCACTTGAGCGTCGGGTCATCCAGAGCAAACTTATTGAATGGATTGATCAGTTCAAGGGCGAGTATCGCAACAAATTGATTGTACTCTGCCGTGAAGCCGGATTTGTTGAGCATGATCTGAAGGAACTGAGTCGTATTCGTTACGGACGCCAGATTGATGCGGCTTATCGATTGGGCGGTATGCGTTGTCCAGAGGCCGTTCCAGGCTTGATGGAATTGCTTAAGGATGAAAAGCCTGGCCCGATGGCCATTATGATTGGCCGTTCCATCGCAAGATGTACTACCCGTCAGGGTGAACTGAAAGACATGCTCGCGCTGCTGTTGACCAAAGGAAAATCGATTCATCATCTGGCAGCAGATATTTTGCTCGAAACTAGTCTGGATACAAGCAGAATTCTGATTGAACTACTGGAAGATCGCAATCCTGACTTTGTCAAAGTGGGATTGGTTGCGATGTGGGGACAAGCTGTGCCAGAAGTGATGCCTGCACTCGACAGACTCGTTGGCGCAGAACATCAGGATGTACGGGCAGAAGCAGTGAAGCTGTACCTCAGCGCAAGTCCGGCACTTCAGGACGAAACCATTCTGAGGCTCATGCAGGATTCGGACCCGGAAGTACGTGCCGAAGTGGTGCAGGCGCTTGGTTCGAAACATGCGGCAGGCAGCATTCCACTGCTGCGCAAAGCGCTGCGTGATGAAGATTGGGGAGTGCGCTATAACAGTGCGGAGAGCCTGAGCAAGCTGGGTGAACCGGGATTTGAAGCCTTGTGTCAGGCCGCTGTGGAGGGCACAGGTGCTGAACGGGAAATTGCAATGCAGCAGATTGAGAGTACGATGCAGCACTCAGGAACAGACCACAAAGCCGTTGACCAGATGATTGCACATAACAAAAAAAGGCTGCTGTATGATCGGTACTTCGGACCCGTACGTGGGAACCGGATAACAAGCAAGAAACGTACAGGTGTGGCTGCGGTAGGAGGGGATTACACTGCTTAGAGATCTACTATTAATCTACGGCATGGTCGCAATTTATTATGTCGTTGCCGTAAATACGCTTTACTTTTCCATTCTGGCCTTATCATTCCGTAACATTTGGACGATCTTCAGGCGATCGCAGTATTCCAAATACAATACGTTGTCAGGCTCGGAGCTGGTACCATCGGTTTCCTTGCTGGTGCCCGCATATAACGAGGAACTGACGATTATCGAAAATGTGAACTGTCTGATGACGCTGAATTATCCAACATATGAAGTCATCGTGGTGAATGATGGTTCGAGTGATACCACCTTAAAGGTGTTGCTGGAAGAATATCGTCTAAAGCCGGTACCCAACACGAAGATTCGGGGCAAGATTTCCTGTCAGAAAATTCGTGGGATCTACTACAATCCGGAATTCCCCGACCTGTATGTCATTGACAAGGAAAATGGCGGTAAGGCCGATTCCCTCAATGCCGGAATCAACCTGTCTCATTATCCGTTGATTTCTTCCATCGATGCCGACTCTTTGCTGGAGAAGGATGCCTTGATTCGCATGGCTCGCATGTATATGGAGAATCCGGAAGAGACCGTTGCTATTGGCGGGGATGTACGGATAGCCAACGGCTGCAAAATCGAGAATGGGGCAGTGCAGGACGTTTCACTGCCTCGCAAGATTTGGCCGATGTTCCAGTCTATCGAGTATCTCAAAGCTTTTCTCGGCGGACGGATCGGTTGGAGTCACATGAATGGTCTGATTATCGTTTCTGGTGCCTTCGGCATGTTCCGCAAGGATGCGGTTATCGCTGTTGGGGGATACCGGGACGGTTATCCGGGTGAAGACATGAATATTATCATCAAGCTTCACCGTTATATGCTGGAGAACAAATTGAAATACCGCGTAGCTTTCTGCCCTGAAGCCGTGTGCTGGACACAGGCGCCGGATTCCTACCGGATCTTGTCCAGTCAGCGCAAGCGCTGGGGACGTGGAAATCTGAAGAACATGATCGAGAATCGCGGTATGTTGTTCAACCCGAAATATAAAGTCATGGGCATGCTGACCATGCCGTACAATATTCTTTTTGAAGCGCTGAATCCGTATTTCCGCATTACCGGACTTCTCGCTCTCACGGGATATGTACTGATGGATATGACCCAGTGGCCGATACTTGTGCTCTTTGGATCGCTCAATATTGTGAGTGGTTATCTGCTCAGTGTGGGAGCCCTTGTACTCGAGGAAATTGCATTCAAACGGTATAACAAGCTATCGGATCTGGTCAAAATGCTGTTCTACTCCGCTCTAAAATTCGTCGGCTATCATCAGCTCGGTGTGCTGTGGAGATTGCAGGGGCATATCCAGTTCATGCAAAACAACAACTCATGGGGTACCATGACACGCCAGAGCTGGTCCGAGGAAGAAAAAACAAGCGAGGCGGCTTAAGCACAGCGTAATCAAAGTAATACAGCAGAAACAATATAGATGTTCAACTAAACATTTACACGAGAACGGAGAGGACAGAAATAACCTGAAGAAGCGAAGCGTTCGCCTTTATCCCCGGATTTTCCCCTTTGAAAAGAGGAATTGAAAAATCTGGGGATAACAGCGATCGGAAGGTTGTTCTGTTATCGAAGTGTCAGTGTAAATATCCATTAGTTGGACTTGTATAGATAACCGAGGGAGAAGGGTGGAAAAGAACATGCCAAATACGGCGACATTGCAGCGTGAGGCTGCCGTTAATGTGTACCGCAGTGTAGAACAGGGATTGAAAGAAACGGGTGCCGAAACATGCGGCTTAATGTTCATCCATTGTGCAGGGCAGTCTCAGCCGGAGCAGCAGGTCAGGACATATCTGGAGCAGACCAGTGAGTCTGCATTTCAGGTTTGGAAGGATGGAGCCACACAGGCGATTGCTGTCCTGCTGCCAGGGTTGACACTGGATGAGGTTCATTATGAGGGGCTTCGCATCAAGCATGAATTGCAGGAGTCGGTACCTGGTGCCGATCCGCAAATCACGCTGGCAAGTTTCCCGGCAAGTGAACGTCCTTCAAAGGCAACCATTCAACATATGGCTGAGTCCGCCAAGCTGGTAGACCCGTCGGAGATTCATATCTACACGCTGGACAAGACGGCAGACGAGCCGGAACGAATTTTGATTGTGGATAACGATCCGACGGTACGCGAGTTCCTGCAATTGCGTCTGAAGATGCAGGGGTACGAAACCTATGAAGCGGTGGATGGATTGGCTGCACTGGAACTGATTGAGAAAATCACGCCTGACCTGGTACTGACTGAATTGAACCTCTATGGCATTGATGGCCTGCCGTTCATTCAACATATCCAGAACCTGGATGTGGCGCAGCCGCCCAAAATCGTCGTATTGACGGAACAGCGTGTGGAACAAACGATCAGTCAATGCTTCCGCAGCGGAGTCGATGATTATATGACCAAACCGTTCTCACCTGTGGAGCTGGATGCCCGAATCAGGCGTTGCCTGCATTAAACGCAACCACATAGCAAAGCCAAGAGAAACAGATAGCCTTCATTAATCTTTATCAGACAAACAAGTACATCTACAGACAAACATCTATCAAATGGATTCGTCAATCAACCAAACAAATACACTGTTGGAGGGAATATCATGGAGAATCAACAATTCCACACATTACTGAATGCGATCGAAAATAAAGAAGCGGTGCTCGGCGTGGTCGGGCTCGGTTACGTAGGATTACCACTTGCGGTGGAAATGGTCAATCAGGGTTTCACGGTAATTGGGATTGATCTGGATGCATCCAAAGTGGAGAGCATCTATCAGGGAGATTCCTATATTCACGATATTTCGTCCGAGGAATTGAAAAAAGTAATGCAAAGCGGCCGCTTCCAGCCTACAACGGATTACAGCATGCTGCGCGTGATCGACGCGTTGAGCATCTGCGTACCTACACCACTTAGTGAAAATCAGGACCCAGATACGTCTTATATCGAGACAGTTGTGGATCAGATTAAACTGCACATGAAACCAGGCATGCTGATTACACTGGAGAGCACTACTTATCCGGGTACAACGGAAGAACTGATCCAGGATGAGCTTGACAAAATCGGACACGAAGCAGGTAAAGACTACTTCTTGTGCTTCTCGCCTGAACGTGTGGACCCGTCCAACGGACGATTCACTACTTTTAATACACCAAAAGTAATCGGGGGAACAACTGAAGCTTGCCTCAAGCTGGGAACAGCGTTGTACAGCAAATACGTTGAAACGGTTGTACCTGTATCTTCACCAAAAGTGGCTGAAATGTCCAAACTGCTGGAAAATACATTCCGTAGCGTAAACATTGCCTTTGTTAATGAAATGGCCATGATGTGTGACCGTATGGGTATCGATATTTGGGAAGTTATCGACGCAGCTGCGACGAAGCCGTTTGGATTCATGCCTTTCTATCCGGGTCCTGGCATCGGCGGTCACTGCATCCCGCTTGATCCGATGTACCTGTCCTGGAAGGCTAAAGGATTCCGTTTCTACAGCAAGTTCATTGAGCTGGCGCAATCCACCAATGACAATATGCCATATTATGTACTGAACAAAACATCAACCATTCTGAATGAGTACGCGAAATCGGTACGTAAATCCAACATTCTGTTGCTTGGTATGTCGTATAAGCCAAATATTGCCGATTTGCGTGAATCTCCAGGACTGGAAATCTATGAACAGTTCAAGGAAGGTGGAGCCAACGTCAGCTATTATGATCCACATGCTGAATCATTCCTGGACAAACATGGAGAGACGGTATATAGCGAAGTGTTCAACTTGGAACAGTTCAAGAAGTACGATTGCATCGTGCTGATCACCAACCACAGCGATTTGCCTTACTTTGATATTGCCGAGATGGGTGTGCCAATTCTGGATACACGTAATGCGTTCAAAACGTATTCACATCCGCACATTTACAAGATTGGTCATTCGGTACAGCACCCTGTGCTTGAGCCAAGTGAAGCGTTGCTCGTCTGAGGAATATAACGAACAAGTGGGGCAAACTGTCGGTGAAGGCAAAATGGGCCATCTTGGCCCTGCTGTTCTGCCTGCTTCTTCTGCCCTGGCTACTCAAATGGTTTTCACATGAGGAACACAAAGCGACCTGGCTGTGGGACGCTTCCATTATTGCAGAGCAGACGCCTGAGATTATCTCCTTCTCCAAAGCGCAGGGTGTAGATACCATTTTCCTGCAAATTCAGGATGAGGTACCCGATGCGACATACCGCAAATTCATCGCGGCTGCGCGGCAGGCTGAGATCGAAGTACATGCCCTTAACGGTCATGCCGACTGGGCCTATACGGAGAAGCGGGAAGAGGGACTTGCGTTTATTGAAAAAGTACAGGCATATAATGCAGCTTCCGCCAAAAATGAACGCTTTGAGGGAATTCAGCTGGATGTTGAGCCTTATCAGCTAAAACGCTGGGAGAACGAGCAGAATAGCGTTATTGCGGAGTGGAGCGACAACATGAAGGCATGGACCAAAGCTGGTAAGGATGCCGGACTCTACATGAGCGCCGCGATCCCTTTCTGGCTGGATGTACGCGAATCGGCAGAAGGCGGAGGTACATTCAGCCGCTGGGTGATTGATCACTTTGATGCGGTAGCCATCATGGCCTATCGGGATAGTGGTCAGCAGATGTATGATCTGTCCAAGGAAGAGCTGGATGAAGCGGATGAGCTTGGCAAGAAAGTATGGGTTGGAGCCGAACTGGCCGATACGGATGAGGGCGATCATCTAACCTTTTTCAGCAAATCCATCACCAACATGGACGAAGAAATGAAGAAAGTGTTTGATCTCGGGGCTTCTCATTCCTCCTTTGCAGGTGTCGCAGTGCATCATTATGAGGCATGGTATGCAAAGGAAAACGGAATTCCGCTGGCTCGAAAGAGCGAGGAGAAGAAGTAGCGGGCATATATAGTTAACAAAAAGATCGTTGTAAGTTGTAAGCAGGAAAAGGCAAGTCTCCGGTCCAGGAGGCTTGCCTTTTTTTCTATTCATTAGCATGCGGCTGGCGACAAATCAGCTTTTATTGTTCTCGGCGGTTCGATATCGATTGGGTGGCAGACCGACCTGCTTTTTGAAGGCTTTGGAGAAAGAGAACAGGTCGGGGTAACCCACCGAGTGCGCTACTTCAGTTAACGTTAATGGGGTCTGAACAAGCAGTCGTTTGGCCTGATTCATTTTGAGACGTTGAATATATTGGACAGGAGACAGGCCGTAGGCTTTGCGGAATTGTTTGGCAAAATGGGTCCGATCCACGCCTGCGTGTGAAGAAACACCTTCCACGGTAATGCCGCCAGCAAAGTGAATATCCATGTACTCCTTGCCTTTTTGTAGCCAGGGTGTCGCAGAGTCTGGTTGAAGCACTCGGGTAGCGGGCGATTTGGCAATCCGGTCAAACAATCCGAGAAAACGGGTAAGTCGTCCCAGGTCGCTTGCGCCTCCCTGAGGTTTGCGAACCTCTTCCATAAAAGCACGCATGCCACTTGCCGTCTCCGGCGTGAGTACACCTGAACGATGCGGCGCGTCCGGGGTAAGCCCGATTCGTGCCAAAAGTTCAGTAGCATGTTTTCCATCAAAGGCAATGAAAATTTTGTGCAAAGACTCCTTCGGGTCAGACCAGTACTCATGGGTAACCTGTGGATACAGGCAGAAAGCATCACGGGCACGCAGGGAATAACGGTGTCCGTTCTGTATAAAAGTTCCCTCGCCCTCCAGAACAAAAATTAAATAATGAAAAGGCGTCGTTCGAGGGCCGATATGATAGTTGCTCTTGGCTATATTACGACCGATTCGAATCGGCCATGCTCCCCCGGCTTTCTCGAATTCAGACGGAGTAAAAAAAATAATATCCAAAAACTCGTGGTGGTCCTCCTTCATGCTCTCGATCATCAGGAACACCTCTTTAATATAAGTATAGTTTGTAATATCTGAAAGTTTCTCTTATAACCTATTATACAGGTGGGTTTTGTAAATATTCAAGATCGAGAAGACCTATTCCTGTGAATTCACCACAAAATGACAAAATAAAATTACCGCGAAATGACATTGATCACAGACAAATCAATTGTTATGATGTCCATACCTATTAAACCAAGTTAATTAATCGGCATTTGGAAGTATTCGTACTTATAAAATGATTAGAAATTAGGCGCACTTTAAAAATAAGGTTTAACGAGTGCGAACGTAGTGAAGGGGACGAAATCGATTCTGAAGAAGCAACGCGTTCACCTTTATCTCCGGATTTTCCTCTTTGAAAAGGGAATCAAAAAAATCTGGAGATAACAGTGATCGAAAGAACGATTCGTAACCGGAACGGCCAATGTGCACAACACCGATCTTATTTTTAACATGAGACTTTATTTATTCATAGAAGGGATTGACTTGCGTGAGCGAACAGGAAGAGATGAAGTTTGGTTGGTTTTTGCCTACAGCAGGAGACGGGAAATTTGTAGGGGTTGCCCCGGAGCGGGAACCGAGCCTGGATTATTTGGTTCAAGTGGCGCAGACAGCAGAGACGGCAGGTTTTGAATTTGTATTGATTCCGACAGGTGGTGCCTGTCTGGATGCGTGGGTTGTGGGTTCGGCTGTCATGAGTCACACGAAAACACTGCGTCCGCTTGTGGCCATTCGCCCAGGTCTGGTCACCCCTGTATTGGCGGCACGAATGGGAGCGGCACTGGATCAACTGTCTGGCGGTCGTGCCATGATCAATGTGGTGACAGGCAGCTCGGTTCGGGATTTGGAGGAACTGGGAGATCCACTGGCTCATGCCCATGATGAACGTTATGAACGGGCGAGTGAGTACATGGAAGTGATGAAGCGTTCATGGACACAATCGGCCGGGCTCAATCTGACCGAGTTTGCTGGAAGTGGTGCTCAGTCGAACCAGGAAGCATCCGAAGACAATTCGGAGTTTAACGGTAAGTATTACAACTTCAAAGGTCCGGTAGGCATGCCTGAAACGGTGCAAAAGCCGTATCCGCCGTTCTACCTGGGTGGAAGTTCACCGATTGCCAAACGGGTCGCTGTTGAACACGCAGATACATTCCTCATGTGGGGCGAGCCTCATGACTGGATTCAGGAGCAGATCGAAGAAATTGAAGTCATTCGCGAACAGATCAAAGAGGAAACCGGACAAGATCGTCAGTTGCGTTACGGCATGCGGGCACAAGTACTCATCCGGGATACGGAAGAAGAAGCATGGGCGGCGGCTTGGAAGATTATTAGCAAAGTCCCACCAGAGGCCATCGAAAAAGCCAAAGCAGCCTTCGCAGAGACGGATGCAACCAACCAACGCAGACAGAATAAGCTGCGGGAGCTGTCCGAGAAACAGCAGTTCGTTGTAGGTCCAAACCTGTGGACAGGGTTATCCGTTGTACGTTCAGGCGGAGCGATCCTCATTGTCGGTACAGCGGAACAGGTCGCAGAACGATTGATGGAATATGGTGATCTGGGCGTGACCACATTTATATTGTCGGGATATCCTCATTTGGAAGAAGCCGAAATTTTCGGCCGGACCGTGATGCCCATTATTCGTGAGAAATGGAAAACAAGACAAATACAGCATTCAGTTACTACCAACTAAATAAGTGAAACCTTTTTTACACGGTAACGAAGAGGACAGAAAAAATCTGGAGAAGCGTAGCGTTCGCCTTTATCCCCGGATTTCCACCTTTAATTAAGTGATTTTAAAAAAATCTGGGGATAACAGCGATTGGAAGATGGTTCTGACCGCGTAGTGGTTCAGTGTAAAATCATTGTTTAACTTATATAACATCCTTCAGGAGGTCTTTTTTCATGAGAAAAAAACAAAAATATATCCTTCCCCTTGTCAGTATGCTGGTGATGTCCATCCTGCTGTCTGCCTGCGGCGGCGGGGATAACGCTGCATCAGGAGGGAACGATTCCTCCGGTTCGGGCAAAGTAACGATTAGCTTCATGCACTGGCGTGGAGAGGATGTGAAAGCATTGAACAAGACGATTGATGCGTTTGAAAAGGAAAATCCGAACATCCATGTGGAAATGCAGACTCTTCCTTCAGATCAATATCAATCTACTGTACAATCCAAAATCAGTGATGGTTCAGTTGGAGATGTATTTGCTTCCTTCCCTGGTGCACAGTTCGAAGCCTTCACCAAAGCCGGATTGTTCACCGATCTGACCGGGTCATCGTTTATGTCGGCCTACAATTCAAAGCTGATTGAAGCAGGCCAGCACGATGGCAAGCAATATGCAATTCCCTATCAACTCGTATACAACGATCCAATCTACAATGTGAAGCTGTTCGAAAAATATGGACTGACACCACCGACGGATTGGGAAGGCTTCCTGGCACTCTGCCAGACACTGAAAGACAACGGCATTATTCCGATTGCATTTGCTGGAGCGGACATTGGTCCGGGCCAATTCATGAATACGATGGTGATGAACAATGCACCGAGTGACGACATTTTTACCAAAGTGGAAGCCGGAGAGGCCAAACTGACGGATGAGTTTTGGGTGAAAACATTAACTCAGATCAAAGAACTGAACGACAAAGGATACTTCCAGCAGGACGCACTGGGAACGAAAGACCCGGCAGCGGGAGCACTCTTTATCCAGGAGAAAGCAGCCATGCTGGCAAGCGGATCGTATCAGCTGGCTCAGAACAAGCAGCAGAACCCGAATTTGGAGCAGAAGCTGCTTGCACCGATTACGGTGAGTACCGATCAGGCGAAGTATGAAGGTGTTCATACCACGACATTTATGCTTGCGGTGAACAGTAAGTCCAAACACCCGGAAGAAGCGAAGAAGTTCATTGAATTCCTGAGCAATCCGGAAGTGGCTGGCGAATATGCGAACCAGACGGGACAGAATGTAACGGTGAATGATGTGAAGTACGATACACCTGAGCTTCAGGTTGCCGGAGATTGGGCGAGCAAAAAGACCGTGTTCCAGCCACGGTTTACCATCCTGAACGGAGATAATCAGAAAGCGGTGACGAACTCTATTCAGGCTGTACTGAGCGGAACTTCTCCTGAAGAAGCAGCGCAGCAGGCACAGGCGATCATTGATCAGCATATCGGGAAATAAACGATGAAGAACCGTATTCAGCTATCCCTGTTTTTGTTACCCGGGTTGCTGCTGTACGTTGCACTGTTCGTATTTCCTACATTGACGGGGCTGTTCTACTCCTTTACGGATTGGGACGGGGTATCCCCGTCGTATGCATTTGTAGGGCTGGATAATTACAAGGACAGTCTCAGTAGCATCGTATTTCGCAAAGCCTTTGGCAACAACGTCGAGTTCATGTTAACGGTTGTCATTGCGCAAACCTTTATTTCACTTGTTCTGGCGCTGCTCCTGGTACGTAACACAAAGACACGCATCGCGCTCCGGGCGCTCTATTTTCTGCCTGCGATTCTGTCCTCTGTATCGGTGGGTTTGATCTGGGCATTTATGTACGATCCTTCCATTGGCCTCATTAACTATGGTTTGAACGAGGCAGGTATGGGGAGCATTGCCCACAACTGGATTGGTGATCCGAAGATCGCCATCTACTCGATTGCCGCGGTACAGGTCTGGGCACATGCCGGGCAGATGATGATCGTGTTTATCGCAGGTCTGCAAGGCATCCCAGCGGAGCTGTATGAAGCAGCACGTATGGATGGCGGCAGCAAATGGCAGGTATTCCGTACCGTGACCTGGCCGCTACTTGCACCTTCGGCAACGATTGTCGTGGCCTATACCACGATTCAATCCTTCAAGGCTTTTGATCTCATTTTCACAATGACGGACGGAGGCCCGAACTACGCAACTGAAATTTTGACGACATATATCTATCACACCGCCTTTGGCAGCTACTCATTTGGCCTCGCTTCTGCGGGTTCGATGATTTTCCTGGTTCTGCTCGCTTTGCTGACGTTATTGCAGTTCAAGGCGCTGCGTGCCGACCGGGTAAGCTATTGATATTGTTGCTGGAGCATTTATCCTGCACAAGAGGCAGAAGGGAGTTCACATGTTTCTAAAGTGGTTCAACCGCCTGATTTTAATGCTGTACGCGCTGCTGATTATCGTACCGCTGTACTTTGTATTTGTTTCATCGTTCAAAACGAGCAGTAACTTCTTCATCAGTCCATTTAGCTGGCCGGACCCGTTTACGTGGGACAATCTCACTGGCATGTTCCGCAACCAGCCGATGTGGCAGTATTTCGGGAACAGTCTGGTCGTAACGCTGGGTACGGTTGCGATTGAGTTATTGCTCAGCAGCATGATTGCGTATGGCATTGTCCGCTGGGGTGGCAGTGTGGGCAAAATTGTGTTTGCTTTGTTCGTTGCAGGTCTAATCGTTCCTTCCCAAGTGAGCATGCTGCCGATCTATTCTCTGACGCGTACGCTCGGGTGGTCGGACAGTCTGACAGGACTCATTGTAGTATCAGCCGCGATGTTAATGCCGGTCTCCGTATTTATGCTGACGGGTTTTATGCGTATGCTGAATGCGGAAATACTGGAAGCGGGCAGTATGGATGGAGCAAGCGAGTGGAGGCTCTATACACGAATTGCGCTACCACTCGCTGCACCTTCTCTGGCAGCTACAGCCACGTTCCTGCTCGTGATGGTCTGGAATGACTTGCTCATTCCGATGCTAATGCTCAGCAGTAAGTCCAAGCTAACGTTACCACTCGCACTCATGCAGTTCCGCGGGGAATACGTGACGAACTATCCGATGATGCTCACCGGTGTGCTAGTAACAGCCATTCCGATGATCGTGCTGTTCATTTTGCTCCAGCGTTATTTTGTAGCAGGCCTGACAGCGGGTTCACTCAAGGGGTAAGGTATGAGGAGAAGATCAACGGATATGCGTATTTTACATTGATTTCTGGATCATTCTGCATAATAATGGTTTAGTGTCAGAATGACTACATAGAGATCAAGGGAGCTATAAGACATGAGCAAACTGGAAGTATTGCGGAATCCCAAGCAGCGCAAGCTGCTGTTCAGTGCCGGCATGAGCTGGCTGTTTGATGCAATGGAAGTCGGCATGATTTCCTTCATCGTGGCTGCACTCGCCAAGGAATGGAGTCTCAGTCCCGGACAAGTCGGGGTGCTTACGAGTATCAACTCCATCGGTATGGCGCTAGGTGCATTGCTTGCGGGGGCACTCGCGGACCGTTTCGGCCGAAAGGCAATTTTGATGTGGACCCTGCTGGTATTTACGATTGCTAGTGGCCTGTCAGCATTGGCGACCGGATTCGCCGTATTGTGTGTACTGCGTCTGATTGCAGGTATTGGCCTTGGCGGGGAGCTGCCCGTTGCATCTACGTTGGTATCGGAGTCGATGCCTACGGCAGAACGTGGACGTGCAGTTGTACTGCTGGAGAGTTTCTGGGCAGGTGGCTGGATTGTATCAGCACTCATTGCCAACTTTGTTATCCCGGAATATGGCTGGAGAATTGCTTTTGCCATTGGTGCCGTTCCAGCGTTCTATGCGCTGTATCTGCGCCGTGCCATTCAGGACCCGCCTCGTTACAAGAACAATACCAAGATTAAGAAAATCACGTTCCGCGAAAAGGTTGCGACCGTATGGTCAGCACCTCATCGCCGTACAACGTTGATGCTCTGGATCTTGTGGTTTACCGTCATTTTCTCTTATTATGGTATGTTCCTCTGGTTGCCGTCGGTTGTTATGGCAAAAGGGTTTACGCTGGTCAAAAGCTTCCAGTACGTGCTGATTATGACGATCGCACAGCTGCCAGGTTACTTCACAGCGGCGTACTTCATTGAGCGGTTTGGCCGCAAATTTGTACTTGTCGTTTATCTTACATTGACAGCAGTAAGTGCGATTGCTTTTGGACTGGCAACAACGGAAGCGACGATTCTGACCGCAGGTATCTGTCTTTCCTTCTTCAATCTGGGAGCTTGGGGCGGTCTGTACGCGTATAGTCCGGAATTGTACCCCACTTCCGTTCGTTCAACAGGTGTGGGTCTTGCCACATCGGTAGGCCGGATTGGGGGCGTGCTTGCTCCATTAATGGTTGGTATGTTGGTTCAGCGTGAGGTTGCAATCAGCCTGATTTTCACGATTTTCTTCGTGACCATCCTCATTGGTGCAGCGGCTGTGCTGTTCCTGGGCCGGGAAACCAAGGGTCTGGAACTGGCTGAATAAATGTCAATAAATACAACGCAACTTTTGTGCGGGTCTGCCTGCCTACGCCTATAACGGGTTGGATAAGCGGCAGAAGGTTGATACAAGAAGAGGCATGACCATGGCGTGACCATGGGCTCATGCCTCTTTTTGCTGTGTGTGGAGTGGATTTTCGCCTGCGCCATCGGTCCGATAGACGTTACTTTTTCTATATCCTATAATGACACTCGGGATGTCCAACCGTGAGGATTCAGGGGGAAGAAGTGGGATCTGGATTCAGAAAAGTGGAGGTTAATCTAATCATGAAGAACAGTAATGAAATGGATCAGACGTGTGAAATGATTGAAAAGAATATGATGAATGAGAAGAATAAAATGAATGAAAAGCAAATGATGAGTGGACAGAATAGCGTGTGCGAACTGATACTTGTGATTGAGAATGTCGGGATGAATGTGATGTACAGCTATAATGGCAACGATAGGATGAGTGAGATAAACGGGAGATATGATGTGATTGATCTTACTCCTATTAGAGAGATGAAAGAAATGAACCAGATGAAGATGACGAGCTATATCTACAGCCTTGATGAAGAGTTTAGATTAGATAGCGGGGATGAGAGGCTTGATCTGCATGATTTGCACACAAGCACTGACCACATGGAACCTATTAACGTCAGCCGAAAAGTCACCCATCGCAGGGGAAGAAAGGCTGGCAAAAGAGCAGGACGAGTCAGTGTGCTTCTTGGTGCCTTCGCGATGGTTCTTGGACTTACGATGGCAGCTCCGTCTGCCGGGGCGCAGAAGCTGGAACAAGGCGTTCGCGGTGAACATGTTCTTCAATTGCAGGAGCAACTAAGCGAACTGGGGTATTTTAAAGCTGGATTGACCGGATATTACGGTTCTATTACCAAAGGGGCTGTCCGTAAGTTTCAGCAGGCTCAAGGGTTGAGTGCGGATGGAATTGCAGGTCCGGCAACACTGAACAGACTGAACAAGAAGGCTGCAGCCCAAGGTAATACGCTGCGCCAGCTCGCGAAGCTGATCCATGGGGAAGCACGCGGAGAATCCTTTGAAGGACAGGTTGCTGTTGGCGCGGTTGTATTGAATCGAGTGCATTCAAATGCATTCCCGTCATCAATTCCGAAAGTGATTTTCCAGAAAGGGCAGTTCACGGCCATAGACGATGGACAGTTTAATACAAAGCCAACCCAGACTTCCTATCAGGCAGCTCGTAAAGCCTTGAATGGCACCGACCCGACACACGGAGCGCTCTATTATTATAATCCGAAAATTGCCACTTCGTTGTGGAGTAAGAGCAGACCAACGTTGCTGACGATTGGGCAGCATGATTTTACAAGGTGAGTTAGGTTAAGAGATATAAGTAATAATTAAAATAATGGTGAACCCCGGTTGTGCGCTGCTGAATGCAGACGTGCTGCCGGGGTTCTGTTGGTTTTGGAGGGGAGTGACAGGGATTTCCTCCGCACCTTTAAGTTGCTCTCTAATTGACAATGATTATCGTTATCGAATATAGTCAAATTGAATTATAAAGGGATTTATTACTGAATGTAGGTTCAGTATGTGGTCAAACGGGGGAGAAAAATAGTGAACTGGGAAGAGTATATTCAAATGTGGGACCATTCATCGATTCAGCTGGTGGATATTCGCCAAATTGTAATAAGTAGCGGGGGGAAGCAGCAATATCATCTCCCAGTCAGTGGTTTTATATATATCGTGCAAGGACAAGGCTCCCTTTGGTTGGATGAGGATATACATATTTTTAAACGGTTTTATCTATTGCATGCAGGAAAGGGAAGTAGGATCAGGTTTGAGGCTGGACAGGATGAGGTGACGTACTATTACATTTTATATAGAGGTAGTATGTCCCCAAAAGCTAGCAAAGAAATTCAGAAGAACTATCTCATGAACAACCCATTTCAGCTACCCTATGCCTACCAGCCTTTTGCTCCGGTTAATCTGTATCGTCATGTCGATTCGATGTATGAGGAATGGAACCGAAGACAGGTTTTTGAACATTTTCATGTGAAAATCTTTTTTTACCAGTTCGTATATACACTCGTCCAGCAGCTTAAGCTTCAAGGAGTTACTTCAAAGGAAAAAGATATGGTAGAAGAGATCATCCAGTACATTCACGAACATTTTAATGAATCTATTTCACTTGAATCCTTGGCTGAACAATGGAATTATAGCATTCAATACTTATCGAAACAGTTCAAACTTCGTACTGGCAGAAGTCCTATCGAATACGTGATTAAGGCGCGGATGGCTAAAGCAAAAGAATTAATGATTCGGACAGATGCCACTGCACAGGAGATTGCTTCAAGTGTAGGTTATAGTGACGTATTTTATTTTACACGTCTGTTCAAGAAGCAGGTCGGGATGACGCCAGGGCAATATAAAAAGAAAATGAAGGAGAGCTTAGGCGATTCAGATAGTCCATGGGAAGGGTTCGTATCCTCTATGGGCAAACATTCTTCTACTTGTTATGTTATTGATGATAATCATTATCAATACAAAACAGAAGGGGATAGACAGATGTATAGAGGAACAAGATCGAAGATGGTATTAACACTTATGTTATGTTTTACATTGATGCTTGCAGCATGCACGAATGGGAACTCCAGTCAAAATAATAGCCAGGGGTCAGCAGGCGGAAATTCAAATCAGAGTGCAGAGTCTACTCAAAATTTGCCTTCCAATGAGGCCAAAGAAGATACGAGCATGCGGAAAGTATCAACGGTCATGGGAGAAGTTAGTGTTCCGACACATCCCAAACGTGTTGTTGTTGACTGGGACTTAGGGCCAGTACTAGCTGTAGGGGTCACGCCAGTTGGAGCGTCCAGTACACAAATGAACTTTGCCAAGTTTCTAAAACCTTATTTACCTGACACGGTTCAAGATATTGGTTTGGAGGGGAGCATCTCTTTAGAGAAAGTATTGGATTTGACTCCAGATATCATTATTACTTGGAATACCGCAGCCTATGAAAGTTACTCCAAAATTGCACCGACCGTTGTGTTTGAGACAAGCAAGTACTCCACGATTCAGGAAGAAATCACGGCCATGGGCGATATCCTGGGTAGACAAGAAGAAGCTAAAAAGTGGAATGAAGATTTTGAAAGACGTACGGAAGCTGCCCGCAATAAAATCAGAAATGTAATTCCTAAAGATGCAACGGTCTCCATTGTGGATTATATTACTGTAGACAAATTTTTGATGGTGATTGGCAATGCAGGCGAGCGTGGAGGAAGAGCTACATACGATATTTTGGGACTAAACCCAACGCCTAAAGTAAAAAGTGAAATCATCGACAAAAAAGAGGACCGTATTGAAGTGTCATGGGAGACTGTAAACGATTATGTAGGAGACTATGTCATTGTGCTTAGTGTTGAAGGCAAAGAGCGACCCAAGCTCCCGGTGACGTGGACATCCTTAGATGCCGTCAAAAATCATCATGTAATTGAGATTGAAATGGAAAAATATTTTGCGGCGGATTCATTCTCATCCCTTTTACAAGCAGAAGATATTGCCGACAAGATCACGAAAATGGCTGCCACTGCTAAATGATTAAATGCTCCAATTGGATTTAGGCTTTCAATGGCAAACTTGAAACAACGCACACCGATTGAACATCAATGCCTATCGTAGCTTAACTATTTTAGTTAGAGGGTACCATCAAAGTCGCCTACATGGCGGCTTTTTTGGCAACATATTCAAATGTACAATAGTAGAGATTTAGAGATTCTATCCAAATGGATATGGGGGGAAGAAAAAAAGGAATAGAAGATACTATTTAATATGGCTATTAACATAATGATGCTCAAATAAGAATCCAAAGCGTAGGAATAAAGGAGGAGTAGCAAGCGCGCTGCTCTTTTTTATTCGTGTTTAGGAATTTATGGAATATGAGTAAAGTCTTATTTTATATCCTTTTTATTGAATTTAAGGATAATGTATAAACAAACATATGTTAAAAGTCGATAAATAGTAAATTAAAGCATCAGAATAAAAAAAAGTAAGTAGGTGAGAGGTCATGACACTCGCGACAATTAGTTACGAGCAACTCCAGATACAGCCTTTTGAGATTCGAATACATCAAGTTGCGATACATATGAAAGTTCATGAGCACGGGAAGTTAAGATTCACTGGGGTCATTCCAGAGGAAAAAGAAGAGCAATACGTACGTATGGCCGATGAGAGCACTCCCGTTGAATTGTTTTATACCGATGAACATGGACAAAAACAGCGGTTATTTCACGGTGTCATTCTGAAGCTCCAGGTCAGAGTGGAAAATCAGGTGTACTGGCTAGAGGCGGAAGCCGTCTCGCATACGCATGCCATGGATATTAAGCGCGTGACACGTTCCTTTCAGAATGCTGCCAGTTTGATTCCAGATGTCATGCAGAAGATTAGCGGGCTCTATCCAGACGGTCAGACATTCAATACGTTTATGGAAAAGAAAAAACTTGGAGCTTATACACTCCAATACCAGGAGACCGACTGGGAGTTTCTGCAGCGATTAGCATCTCATTATCATACGGTATTGATTCCTGTATCAACGGAAAAACGCATTCGTATCTATCTAGGTATACCCGAGCAACGGGATGCAGGCAAGCTGGAAGCAACGCATTACCGCATGTATAAGGACATGCTGGCCTATCAACAAGAAGCGCAAGGTGCTAGTGGCCTTAGTGAACAGGATTATATCCGATATGAAGTTAAGGTACATGACCGAGTTTTGCAACTTGGGGATGAGGTACAGTTTAAAGGGCAAAGACTCAACGTCTTTGAAATTCGGACCGAAATGCAGCAAGGGCTACTTATCCACCATTATGTGCTCGGGCACATGAAATCTGCTTATCAACGTAAGCGATACAACTCACGCCTTGTCGGTGCATCCATTTCAGGACAGATTATGGGCGTCGTGAGAGATGAGGTTAAAGTCCAGTTGGACTGTGATCAGGAATGGAGTCTGGCCACGGCCAATCTGTTCCCTTACTCCACCATGTATGCTTCGGATGATCAGACTGGGTGGTACTGTATGCCTGAGCAAGGGGATAGTATCCGTCTTTACTTTCCTAATGCAAGGGAGGCGGAAGGCATTGCACTGAGCTCTGTTCGCAAGAAAATACCGGAAGAGGCCATCTCATCACCTTCTTCGTCGCCTGCATCGGCCCAAACTACCCAAACTGGAGGTGGTGGAGGAGGGATCACCACTACGGTTGTTCAGCAGGAGCAATTGCAGCCCATTGTGCAATATGACAAGGATTTAAAAGAAGATCTGATGGCCAATCCCAACACCAAATTCCTCCTTACACCGACTGGACAGAAGATTACCTTTGAAGAAGACAAAATCACTATTACTGGAGCCACAGGAGGAGCGACTCTGACGCTGACCAGTGCGGGAACCATTATCCTGAACTGTGAGAACAAGATTACCCTTCAGGCAAGTAAGCAGATTGAAATGGTATCCGAGTCCGTCGTCATGCTAGCTAACCAAATAGATCTGTCAACCAAGGATGGAAACGGCGGCCTAACCATCGACCAAGGCCAGGTTGTCATTAAAGGGATTGAGATCTTAATGAACCAATAAAGACAGTGAGGGGCTAGATCATGCATCAGATGGAGCTGTGGCAGCAGTTCTTGGAACAGGAAGTGCTGCCACTTCGGAATAGCAAGATACAGGAGTTGCACACCTATTATGTTAGGCATCGGCAAGAGATAGTACAGGGAATTGTTCCTCTATTTGACGCCTTCTGTGAACGGGTAAGATTGCAACAAGAACAGGGTGAGCTACAGGCGTGCAGTACGCTGCACGTATCGTTAATGCGGACCAGGCTGAATCAGGGAGATCCGGCTTATATGCTATACGCGAGTGATCGGTACCGTGAGGGGGAGATGCCCGCGAGCGGGTTTCTATACGATGCAAGCTGGATTTATCGTTATATGGAACAGTGGTTCGAGGAATGTGAGAGCAGTCGCAAGAGATATATGAACCGGATTGATCAGGTTGCCCTTCATGCATGGCAAACAGGACAGTTGTATCCCTTTCATGTCTATATGGTACATGCTGTCCGTTATGCAATGGATGACATTCGTAAACTAGATTCATTTCAGAACTTAAACAAGGACATAGAATTTGAAGTTCGTGTTGGTGAATTTCAGGATCATGAGGTGACTGAATCGGTATACCGAATGAATGGGATGCAGCGCAGCTCGATAACTTGTAAGGGTTGGCTGGAGAGCAAGCTGACCAGTGAATACATCTATGAACATATTGCGAGTGTAGATCTTACGCAGGGGGATTATGGGGAAATAGATTTCAATTACGCTCGGTTCGAAGAAGTGAAACTCAGCGGTAGCCACATGGAGGAGACGAGCCTACTGGGAACTCGGTTTATGCGGTGCCAGTGTGATCATGTCAACTTTGGAGAGACGCTTTTGTATGATGTGGACTTTCGAGGGTGTGATCTGAGCAAGGCAAGATTCGATGGTGCTTTGGGTGGCCGCGATACCTTCGTCGATACACATGGACTGTTCTACGGTATGAACGGTGTCCAGTTTCAGGGAGCCAATCTGAATCATGCAAGCTTTCGATATGCGAAAATTGCGGGTGACTTTACAGGTGCACAGCTGGAGCAGGTAGATTTCACCGGGGCTGATCTGGCAGGAAGCCAGATGCTTGTACAAGATCGATTTCGGGTGCAGTTAACTGCTGAACAGCGCGCTGCTATTGAATGGGTGGAGAAGGATTCATGAGTGAAACAAATTACTACGTGATCGAACATGACAGACAGCTTTCTTCCAACGGAGCCAGCCTTCAATGGCCAGAGCGAATGCTTCAAGGTTATGACTATGCTGCTGAAGAGGAAATCGTTTATGTGAAGAGTGGTCAACCCTTTTATTCTTCCAGTATCCTTGCGCAATATCCTTTGCTGCTGCTCAGTGATGAGTTATCCAAGTTCATCATGAAACTTGCACCTGAGATTACTTCTAAAAGAGTTGTGGTGATGAACCTGGAACAGTATAACCAGACATTCTATCACTGGATGGATCTGCCGAAGGCGACGTGTATCGCTCCTGATCTAGCCTTGATCCAGAGCGGGCAGGTTATGAGCATAATGGCTGATCTCAGTGGCCTTGAACAAGAACCTGCATTCCTCGTTCCGTATTATCGGACTCAGCTGGTGATTGTTCGTCTTGAACTGGCAGAACGTCTACTGCGGGCAGGTATATATGGTTTGAAAATCAGACCGATTCAGATCACAGAAGGAGACATGTAGATGGGAGTTACAGATACAATCTTAACGAAGGATACGCTAAACAAGCTGCTTTCCTCCCCCTGGAGGAGTGAAGATACATATGTAACGGCAGGAGCCTATATGCATTGTACGTTTGGAACCCATGAGGAGGTACTGAACAAGCTGGAGCCCAATGGGGTGTACATAAACGGTAGCCCGATGCTAACGGTCGAGGATTGTGCCACGTCCACTTCTGAGCCAGGGACGATTCACGGTATACCTTATACAAAAATGGGACAGGAAATTGACGGGAACTTCTACTCCTTCGGGTATTGCCGGAGTGAGCTGCATCCGATGAAGTTAGCTGAACGTGTCGCAGGCCCCAAATCGGATCCTTCGTACATTATTGACCCCGATCCAACAGAACCAACATGTGGACAGGCTATCTACCCTTGTGCCCCTGGAATTATGCCCACCGCCTCGGCTTCTGCTCAAAGCACATTGATGTCAAAGCCTTCGTTAAGTGCACTGATCGAGGCATTGGCAGGGGCAAAGCCCCAGTGGACCAATGGAAGCCCCAATGTGTCCATTCAGGGAGTACCGGCCCTGACCAGTAAGTCCTGCCTGTTCTGTACATGTGGAGGACAGATACGCTTGTTAACCAATGGCATGGATCCGGCTCCTCCGGAGTTTGCTGTAAGGTAAGGCTGGCATAACGGAGGAGGGTATCGAAATGGATGTTAACTATCAGGGAGATGGATTTGAACTGCAGTGGCCCTACAAGATCAAGGACCTCCGCAGTTTTCGAATTGAGCGAGCTTTCAATGCACATACACGTTGTGTTTTTACAGCCCGCATGAGCGAAGAGGAGGCAGAGCAATGCCTCCTCCAGAGTTCCTTTAACGACAGCCTCGTTCTGCAGAAGCCAACGGATGTCAGACCGGAGGGGTGGTTTGCCGGAGGAATTACCAAAGTCGATATCCAGATGGAAGATGGGATCCCCCTTTTAGAAGTGGAGGCTCTATCACGTACATATATCATGGATATGAAGCCGCGGAGTCGCTCGTATCAGAACAAGCATCTGACCTATACCGATGCGATTCGGCAGCTGGTTCGGAATTATGCCTCAGGAGATGCCCAGAATATGGCGACAAGTGACCAGGCTTCCATAGGTGCTTTGTTGGTTCAGTATGAAGAAACAGATTGGAAATTTCTGAAGCGACTGGCTTCTAGAGTGGGAACCGTCATTTTACCGGACGTCTCCATGGATGCACCTCGTGTCTACTTTGGAGTCCCGGACTTATCCTGGGGTAAAGAGCTACATGTCCGGCGTTACAAGGCCATGAAAGATCGAGCTGTCTATGAAGAGCTTCGAGCTAATGCTGAAGGCAAGGATGCAGAACAGCTAGTGGAAGCCGATTTTGTTAACTACCGAGTAACCAGTGATCAGTATTGCCAAGTTGGCGATGATGTGTCATTTAAGAAACAAATGTGGGTGGTCTCCGAGTCCGTGATCAGCTACTCAGCAGGTTTATTACAGTATGAATACTTGCTGGTAAAGCGCCAGAGTCTGCGCCGAAAATCCCGCCGTAATGATAAACTCCAAGGGATGTCTTTGGAAGGACGCGTGATTAAACGGGCCAACAATATGGTGAAGGTGCATTTAGATATCGACGATGCACATGATAAGCAGGGAAATTGGTGGTTTCCTTATTCGGGAGAGGGCAACAATATCTTTCACTGTCTGCCGGATGAGGGGGCTCGTATTAAGGTCTATTTCCCCAGTGGCACAGAGAAAAAGGCGATGGCTATTAATTCGGTTCGTGGCGGCGGCGAGGAAATGAAGAGCCGGACGGTGTTCCAGAAACCTTCCACAAAAGTATTCGAGATGCCTGGTGAGGCCAAAATGCAGCTGGGAGATGACGGGGTATTATTTGAGAAAGGCACCGTTAGCCTGCATCTGGATGGAGGAAATATCACGCTGAATGCCAGCGAGGATCTTCTCGTTGTAGCAGGAAATCAGATTGAAGCCGGCAGTGGGGGCGAAGAGGGAGTTCTCGAATCTCTTCGAATCCGTGCTGAGCAGGAAATTGTACTCCAGACGAATACGGACCAGTATGTTATCCTGAACGGTAACCGGATGGGGATCCAGAGTGCCAAGGTTGACTTCCAGAAGATCGAAGTGGACTTTGTGGATCTTCTAACCGAAGAAGAGCTGGAAGAGTTGTATGTAGATAAGCTCGCTCAAGGAGAAATTGCGAAACAAGAGATCGATCTATCGCTCCAACTCAAGGCTGCAGTTCAGCTAACGGATGGGCAGCGAGCGGATATTCGTAATCAAGTAGCCGAGACGGCTAAGAGTGATCCGGGAATGAAGGATCAAGCCAAGAACTGGCTGAGCACCATGTCTTCCGATGAACAAAAAACAATCTATCAACAAAAGTATATCAATCAGCCCGCTGTAGAGCCGGAAAAGAAAAGCAAAGCAGAAAAACAGGTCGAACTGGCGAACCAGCAGAAGGTTTACGACCAGATGGACCAGGATCGAACGGCGATGTACGATTGGAAGCAGCAAGCCAAACAGGTGATGGAACAAGGGGGGCAAGCAGGCAAGTCATCAGAGGAAATCCATGCGATGATGCCAGCTCCTCCAGTGCTGAGCGGTCAAGGATCCTCCCAACCGGCTGGATCGAGCGGAAAGCCAGGGATGATCCAGCAGTTCGTGGAAGCTACCGGAATCGGGGGAGTATTGGAAAAGATCAGTCCTTGGCTGGAACAGATGGAACTTGCCTATGGCATACCGCAAAAGCCCGACTACTTGAGTAAACAAACCCAAAAAACGGTATACTTATCCCGATATACGTTCGAAGAGCTTATTATTGGTCCCCAAGTATTGATTGCAGAATTCAACATCTTATTCGGGGTAGTTGCAATTATAGCGGCGATACCAACAGGTGGAGGATCTCTGTACATGCTGGCTGTAGCGGATGCTGCGCTGGGCGTCTCCATGATTGTGGTCAACGCGGAGAAGCTGAATGATCTGAAAAACGGAAACGCCAATACGAATCCAACGTTTCTTGGAATGGATCAGGATTTGCTGGATAAGTTGGGTATTACGTTGATGGTTGTAAACCTGGCTATGCTGGCCAAGCATGGGTTAAATAAGGCAGCGGACAAGCTGGTTAACAGTAAGAACAGTTCGGCGATGGGTGATACATGGGCAGCTTGGAAGCAGCAGGTTCAACAAGATCCAGCGGTAGCTAGCGGTAAGACTGGACCGAAGATTACAGCTAAATCCAAGCCTTCTAGAGAGACGCTGGGCGGTCCTGGTAAGAATCGGCCTTTCGATGAGTTTGATGACTCGCATCTATATGATGAGGCTAGTAAGGGACGGACAAGCGCAACTACTGAGGGAACTGGTAAAAATGTATTCACTTATGCCGCTGATTTCGAGGATCATATAATTAACGTGCAGGGTATTGTGAGAAAGAAAAATAAAGGAGTTGTTGGGGGACATAATAGGGAAAACTTCGAAAAGGCATTTACGGATGAAGGATGGAGTCTTGAAGATTGTATAATTTATGAAAGAAAGCACCCTTACATTGATGGAATTACAGAGATGAAATATGGAATTCCGGCTTTAGATAGAGAAGGGAATATTATTGTGGGTGAGTTGAAGAGCATTCCAAAACCGAAAACCGTATATGATCCCCAAAAGATATCGGATGCAGATATTATCAAGTGGGGGAAAGAGGCTATGGAAAATGGTGAAATGGATGGACGTGTAGTTAGAGGAAGTGCATCTAATGGTTTAGAGTTTGAGGGATATATAGATGAAACGACAGGAGAAATAACGAATGTATTTCCTATAGTTCCAAGAAATGAGTAGAGGTGAAAATGATGGGACACGAAATGGACTATGATAATGAAAAAAATAGAAAAATGATATTGAGTTATTATAAAGTGCTAGGGGATGATAGATTTTTAACTATTTTAGACAGTTACTCTAAAGCAGAGGGATATGGAGTGGAAGCAGTGTGGTGTGTATTTGCTCATGAATTCAAATCATGGGAGGAAGATTACTTCGGTGATACGGGGGTTATATATTTTTTTGATTATCCTATTGTGCCAGAAGAAGAATCTGTTATTTTAGATAATGAAGTTTTTATTAAGTATTTGAAAGAAGCCTCCGCCGAGTATCTTACTCGTCACCCTAATCAGCTTGCTACTGTAGAGGATTATATAATAAGGATTGAAAAAGAATTTGTTTCAAACTAGTACCTTGACCGAATCAAATTTGAGGATATAGATGTTTTAACTTGCCTCGCACTTGCTCAGTGGTAATTGCCAATCCACGGATTTCTGGACTCGGTTGCGTTCAGTTTCCCAAGCCGATACCTCGACTTGCAATTCTAATGGAAGCGATTTGGGGGTTCAGGCATTGAATCGTCAGAACACTGAATTCAATTTCTGCGATGTTCAACCAACTGCCATGCTTAGGGGCGTAATGGATTTCTAACCGTTTCGCCTCTGGGTAGTGGATCTCCAGTAACTCCTGGATCTGCAGAGCCCAATCGGATTTAGTCCGTTTTTCCGAAGCCTGCACGTGACGCCACCCGGCGAGCGGCTCCGTGAAAAGAAACAGGCTGCAGCTTCCTTTACGAACATATTCATAATCTTCTCGCAGAACCTGTCCAGGCTTCATGGTTTGTGGAGGCCGCGAATGATCTAACAGTTGAATCGGCTGTTCATCCATACAAATGAGCGGGATTTCTGGGTCATAAGGAAGGGCATAGGTCTCTAGGACATCTTCCATCCGAGCGACGAACTCGCTGTTTGATTTTTGGGGAATACATCATGGTTTTTTCAGGTGAGGCTTAAGTTTTGTTTTTTAAAGTCGTTCGAATGGTTTCTCGTCCGACAGATTCCAAAATATTCAGTTCTCGACGTGTCAACAAACGAATGGTCCAGCGAGCGTACCCCTTTGGAGGCACGGAATAAGCTAACGAAATAATTCGGGCATCCACCTCACCGGTGATTGGTGAAGGACGAGCCGGTTCATCGCGTCGACGGTAATGGAGCGTCTGATCCAACCCGCGGGTGCAATCGTCTTTTACAGTGTAATAAACGGTCACCTTACTGACTCCTGAACGACTAGCAATTTCAGTCTGCTTGGGGATGACACCTTGATTTTCGTTCGAAAGCAGCAGCACAAGACAGCGGCGGCGAATGCCAGGCGACGTCGAACCGGCATGGAGAAGTTGTTCGATCCATTCGCGTTCTTTTGGTTCAAGTCGAATCTCATATTTTTTGTTCATCTGCTATTCCTCCCATATTTTTCTTATAAGGTAGAGCCGATTTTGTTAGCTACCGAGTAATCAGTGATCAATATTGCGAAGTTGGCGATGATGTGTCATTTAAGAAACAAATGTGGGTGGTCTCCGAGTCCGTGATCAGCTACTCAGCAGGTTTATTACAGTATGAATACTTGCTGGTAAAACGCCAGAGTTTGCGCCGAAAATCCCGCCGTAATGATAAACTCCAAGGGATGTCTTGGAAGGACGCGTGATCAAACGGGCCAACAATATGGTGAAGGTGCATTTAGATATCGACGATGCACATGATCAGCAGGGAAATTGGTGGTTCCTTGTGGGGGTGAAGAGGGAGTTCTCGAATCTCTTCGAATCCGTGCTGAGCAGGAAATTGTACTCCAGACGAATACGGACCAGTATGTTATCCTGAACGGTAACCGGATGGGGATCCAAAGTGCCAAGGTCGACTTCCAGAAGATCGAAGTGGACTTTGTGGATCTTCTAACCGAAGAAGAGCTGGAAGAGTTGTATGTAGATAAGCTCGCTCAAGGAGAAATTGCGAAACAAGAGATCGATCTATCGCTCCAACTCAAGGCTGCAGTTCAGCTAACGGATGGACAGCGAGCGGATATTCGTAATCAAGTAGCCGAGACGGCTAAGAGTGATCCGGGAATGAAGGATCAAGCCAAGAACTGGCTGAGCACCATGTCTTCCGGTGAACAAAAAACAATCTATCAACAAAAGTATATCAATCAGCCCGCTACTGAGCCGGAAAAGAAAAGCAAAGCAGAAAAACAGGTCGAACTGGCGAACCAGCAGAAGGTTTACGACCAGATGGACCAGGATCGAACGGCGATGTACGATTGGAAGCAGCAAGCCAAACAGGTGATGGAACAAGGGGGGCAAGCAGGCAAGTCATCAGAGGAAATCCATGCGATGATGCCAGCTCCTCCAGTGCTGAGCGGTCAAGGATCCTCCCGACCGGCTGGATCGAGTGGAAAGCCAGGGATGATCCAGCAGTTCGTGGAAGCTACCGGAATCGGGGGCGTATTGGAAAAGATCAGTCCTTGGCTGGAACAGATGGAACTTGCCTATGGCATACCGCAAAAGCCCGACTACTTGAGCAAACAAACCCAAAAAACGGTATACTTATCCCGATATACGTTCGAAGAGCTTATTATTGGTCCCCAAGTATTGATTGCAGAATTCAACATCTTATTCGGGGTAGTTGCAATTATAGCGGCGATACCAACAGGTGGAGGATCTCTGTACATGCTGGCTGTAGCGGATGCTGCGCTGGGCGTCTCCATGATTGTGGTCAACGCGGAGAAGCTGAATGATCTGAAAAACGGAAACGCCAATACGAATCCAACGTTTCTTGGAATGGATCAGGATTTGCTGGATAAGTTGGGAATTACGTTGATGGTTGTAAACCTGGCTATGCTGGCCAAGCATGGGTTAAATAAGGCAGCGGACAAGCTGGTGAACAGTAAGAATAGTTCAGCGCTAGGTGATACATGGGCAGCCTGGAAGCAGCAGGTTCAACATGATCCGGCGGCAGCTAGCGGTAAGACTGGACCGAAGACTGTAAATCCAAGCCTTCCAGAGAGACGTTGGGCGGTCCTGGTAAGAACCGGCCTTTCGATGAGTTTGATGACTCGCATCTATATGATGAGGCTAGTAAGGGACGGACAAGCACGATTAAGCTTCTATCTGAAACAATTAGTAGGGATAATAAGGATTTGTTTGAACATTTGACTGAAGGCCACGGTATTGGTAGAGGACGTAATGTTAGTGTTAAAGGAGCACATAATATTAACGGATTTTATAAGACAATAGATGCTGAAGCAGAAAAATATGGGTTGTCTCGCTCTGATTTTATTATTGGTGAGCCAAAACCACATCCTAAAGTAACAGGTGTATATGAAATTAGATACCGTATCCCCTCATTGGAGACAGATTATGTTAACGGTGGGCTTAAGCTGAAATTAGATGCTAATGGGAATATTATGTATAAAGAAGTGAAGAACCCTAAAACGGTATACGGTCCACCTATTACTGATGATGATATCTTAAAATGGGGACAAGAAGCTGTAAAGAATGTTGAGAAGGCAGGAATACCAATGCAGGAAGGGATAAACCAAGGAGCTACAAGTAATGGTTTATTATTTGAATGGAGATTAAAAGATGGGAAAATAGATTCCATTTATCCAATTCTACTTGAAGGCAAATAATTTCAGTTGTCAAGTTTGGTGTGGGAAGGAATTATTATGAATGAAGTTAAATTGATTGCTGATAAGGAACGAAAGGAATGGCTTATACACCAACTATTTTTATCTATGGGTTTTTTGCGTTCTGATACGAGGAATCCATTTAAAATGTTAAATGAGTTTCAATATGATTCAGGAAGCAACGTATGTGGGTCTGAAACTATAGGATGTTCGTTGTCAGCTTACTATGCTTCTGATGATGAGTATTACATTGGAGAAAATAAAGTATGCGTTGCTGACGATGTTACTGAAGAAGAAATCATCATGGATGAAGTTGAATTCTATCCTTACATCGAAAAGTATAGCATGGAGTATGTGAGGAATAATCCAGAGTTGGAAGAAGAGGTATTGAATTGCTTGAAAAATATCAGAAAGAGATTCAAATTAGAATGACAAACTGAGATATCAGATTTTATTGCGCTGGCAAATAGAAGTCTGTTGGGGGCTACCCATTACCGAATGAAACCATCATTCAACCAATAACACGTATAATCCTTGTAATACCCGTATAAAAGATTTCGTCATTTCGGTTGTACGCACATAAATGCTTGATTTTTATGCCCTAAATAACGCTATTCCGTTACAAAAAAACAGGTCGATTATGGTCAGGTACTCCCATGACTGACCTGTTTTTTGTTATCTTCGTTTTCTCACAGGTTTTTCAAAATGCTATGCAACTGTAGAATACGCCGTCCCGATATGAAGATAAAATGGCAATGCACCTTTTATGTTGGATGATACGACCATACTAGTAGGGGCGGTCAAATCTAATAATTTGATTTTAACCTCAACAGAACGGTACATGATCACGATTGTTACGTCGAAGAAGGAAATCTGGTGACGACCAGTTCACATAAAGAGTAGGTCATGTGGTAAGGCTAGCCACCAACTTCCTAATTTCTATAATACAAGCGGCAAATCCGTCAAAAGTTTTGCCCGTGGGGGAACATATGAAAAGAGATTTATATCGAAAAGAAACCTGTTGGTTCTTGGAGACGGACTATCAGGAATCTTTGATATTAATCAGCAATTGAACCACATACTCAATCTTTTGGAGCCGCATATTGAAAAGCTGAAAACCTTGAGAATCAAGCGCATAATTTGAATTTTCTATTTAGCTTCTCGATCAGGATTATGGATAATGAGACCCCTGCGATTACTATCGAGCAAAAGGCAATCGGTATAGCCTATGACTTGAACGCGGAGTTTGATTTTGATTTGTATATTCTATAGCAATAGGAATAAGTTTCTTGTGAAAATACATACGTATAAAAAAGTGTCATATTATATCATTTGTATAGACCTACAGAGAAGAGCAATGGGTACAACTTACTCCTGATCCATAATTCCCAGATGAATTAATGATCACATTCTTGATAGGAATAACCGGGTACTGGACGTCCCTCACCCACCATTTACTTGTACTTTTCCTAATAGTGGTTCGATCTTCGGGTGCTCACAAGCCTCCTCAAAAGTAGAAATTCTAGGAATACAAGAAGTGGCGCTGGATATCCTTGAAACCGAATGGGAATTTACAAAGTATATATAAAGGAGGATATAATTAGTTGGTTATAAATTTGAATGAACGGAGAAGTAACATTTAAACAGATGTAGATGGAACCACAGCATTTTGCAAAGTAGAATTTGGCCACGAGGGTTTAGCATGGGATGCGATTAAGCGTAGATGAAGTTAAATAACTATGCGGATCCCACCGTGCAGATGAGGTTGTGCTTGGTTACTTTCATAGAAGGGAGGACGAATATGCCATTTATTGGGGGAATCATTTTAATCTTTATCCTAGCATTTATTCTATGGTCATTAATGTTCCCGCTATTCAATAAAATAGGTGGTAGACTGCTGAAGAAATACAATAAATTCAAACAAGAGGAGAATGGTGATGGAAAATTCAAAGACGTTTAAAGTAGGGGCTATTGCGGTTGCAGTAGTTATTATTGTGGGAGTGTTACTGGTGACCTTCTTTTTAACACGAATTCCTAATGGATATGTTGGGGTCGTCTATTCACCAAATGGAGGCGTAAAAGATAGTACACTGAGTCAAGGGTGGAAACTCGTTGGAGCGTTTGATAAAGTAACCAAATATCCGATCCGAATTCAAACGGTTGAATACAGAGATATTCAGATTGCTACTTCTGACGGGAAAAACATCACAATCGATTTTGCTTATAACTACCAAGTAGAACCAAGTAAAGTATCTTCTATATTCAATACATTTGGGCCAATTAGCATTCAAGAAATTGAGGATACATATCTCAAAACACGTTTCCGCGACGCAGCTCGTAAAGGTATTTCTAAGTTTACAGTCATTGATGTTTATGGTGAGAAGTCATCCGAGGCAGGAGTGGATGTCCAACAACGTTTTTCTGATGACGTTAAAGAGTTAGGCTTTATTGTATCCAACGTTACCGTAGGTGTTCCTCAACCTGATGCTAAGACTCAGGAGGCAATCGATAAGCGTGTCGAAGCTTCTCAAGAACTGGAACGTAAAACGACTGAACTTGAGATCGCCAAGAAAGAAGCAGATCGTAAGCGCGTGGAAGCACAAGGTAATGCAGACAAACTATTAATTGAAGCAGAAGGTCAGGCTAAAGCGAATAAAGAGCTTCAACAATCACTATCGAGTCAACTCGTTGAATATGAAACAATTAAGAAATGGGATGGAGCCCTTCCATATGTAAGTGGGTCAAATACTCCAATGATTCAATTGCCGACTACAAAAACAGAGCAAAATAGCGGCGCGGGGAGCGTATCTCCCTAATTAGCGGTTTGAAATGCACGCCTTACTTTTTCAACAATTTAATGTGTTGAATTCTAATGAACAAGCCGGTCCAATCGTGGGCTGACTTGTTCATTTTTGAGTCATTTCAAAGGCACCATGAAGGATTTAGTTAAGCCTTGACATTGGATTCACCTAGCCAATCCTGTACAATGAATAACGACAATAACAACGGTAGATTAAGGATGGATCAGCACGATGAGAATTATTATATCACCAGCTAAAAAGATGAAGATCGATACCGATCTTATGGCTATGGCACAGATGCCGCATTTTATAAACGAATCAGAACAGCTACTCAGTTTGCTTCAAAAGTTAACCTATGATGAACTCAAAGCAATGTGGAAGTGTAACGATGCAATCGCCGAACAGAACGTGGAGCGGATCCGGAATATGAATATAAAAGCAAATCTTACCCCAGCCATATACGCCTATGAGGGAATCCAGTATCAGTATATGGCTCCGGGTGTTTTTCAAAATAAGGAACTGGAGTATCTGGAGCAGCATTTACGCATATTATCCGGTTTTTATGGCATGTTACGGCCTTTGGATGGGGTTACCCCTTATCGGTTGGAGATGCAGGGCAAGTTACAAGGTCCGGGGTTCAAATCGCTCTATCAATTCTGGGGCAGCAAATTGGCAGATCAGCTTCAAGCGGACAGCAACTGTATTCTGAATCTGGCTTCCAAAGAGTATAGCAAAAACATCACGCCTTTTCTGAATGAGGAGACCCGCTTTATCACTTGTGTTTTTGGACAAATGGTCGATGGGAAACTGGTTGAAAAGGCAACCCGCGCCAAAATGGCTAGAGGTGAGATGGTACGATATATGGCAGAGCGGAAGATTACAGATGTGAGGGATGTCAGAAGCTTTACTCGGTTAAACTTTGGTTTTTCAGAAGAGTTATCGGATAAGAGTATGTATGTCTTCTTGTATTCAGGGGGTAAATAGCCAGTTTTAAAGCGATGGGTTTGATGTACATCCTGCAAGGGAGTTTGTTGTCACGTCTACATTGAACAAACATGGGAATTAGGAAATATTGATCTACACATCCCTGTCATTGATGGGATGTCTGCGTGAATCAATTTATAAAACGCCTGCTAATAAATATTGGTGGGAGTTTTTTGTTTTAAAGTATAGTTAGCAATCTTAATAATCTTCCATTTGATGATACAATATTAGCTGCCAGGGGTAGATTTGTTTGAGAATCTGACTCTTGCTAAAGCTCCCAGTTCAATTAAAAAGAGGAAAAGATAAATTACAATTGTGTTGAGGTCATTCGTTTCGTGGCTAAGCATCAAAAAATGGGATAACGAAAACCTGTCCTTTACCTACAGAATTTCAAACAGATGTACTTGCCATAATTCAGTTGTCAGATGAGTAACTCTATGTAGCAAAAAAATCTGGATAAATTGTTAATTTCACCCCTATAGTCACTAAAAGCGATTATAATTAAATTTATGTTCAAGTCGATTACCTATCCTAAGTTAATAGGATAATCATACGCAAAAAGGCATAGTGATGAATGGCCTATGCTATAAGGGTTATAGACTTTTCGAATACACACTTATGTATAAGAGGAGGCGAATAATATGACGATAATGTCTGTTATGGTAATGATCTTTGTATTTGTACCTACCATTGTACTCATGGTAAGCATGCCTTATTTAACAAGAGAGACGATTAGTTTTGGGGTCACCATCAGCGCTGTACAATTCCACAGTGAGCCTCTGCGCCAGATGCGGAAGTCATATGCTAGGATTAGCGCTACCTTACATACCATCCTATTCATTGTTTGTATCATCTGCCTAATATACGGTGATGAACATTCCAAGCAACAAAGTTGGATCATTGTCACTTATTCACTCGCCATGGTCGTAATCTCCCTAGTCATAAACATTAGCTATCATTTCAAAATGAAAAGTTTACTACCTATGCTGCCTATTGCTTCGGAACCATCGATCATGGCAATGGACACTGAATTTCGGAAAAGAAACATTGGCTTGTCTAGTAATTGGTTCCTCATTCATTTTTTATTTATTGGTGTTAGTATTCTAACTGTGCTACGCAACTACGATCTTATTCCTGATCAGATTCCGATCCATTTCAACAGCAGTTGGAACGTAGACCGCTATGCAGCTAAATCTTATAGTTCTGTGTTTATGCCTACGATCATGCAAGTGTTCATAACACTTTTGTTCATATTTGAGAATTGGAGTATTCGCAGAGTGAAGCATCAGGTTCAACCCACTGATCCTAACCGTTCCATCAGACAAGACGTAACATTCCGCCGTACTTGGTCATATTTTATGATTACAGCAAGCTTCTTAATAGTTATCCTGTTTTCCGTTGTGCAACTAAACATGATATCTCTGCTTAACATCAATTTCGCTATCCCCATTATCCTAATTATAATAGCTTTTATCATCCTATACGCCTTCGCCTTATCGTTCTGGGCTGGTCAGGGCGGAAGCCGCTTGGAGCGATCTGACGAATCCTCCAATGTCAGACCTGTCCATGATGATGATAAATGGCTATTAGGTATGATTTATTTCAATCGCAAAGATCCAAACCTAATGGTCGAGAAAAGGTTCGGAGTCGGCTGGGGATTAAATTTCGGTCACCCAGTAAGCTGGCTGATTTGTCTCGGAATTATAGTACTGTTAGTTGTGGTGCGGTAACAAGGCTTGGAGGTTAATATTCACCGGAGTATTCTAGCTTTCAACAAATAAATATTTTCGCTTCAAAATTAGACGCCATCCACATTAGACAAGCAGGTTCTGTATATAGCCTTTCTTTTTTACATATTGACTGATGACGTTCTTCAGCATTTTCACTGCATAAGCTGCTTGATTGTTTGCCATTGCATCATAAACACATTGTAGCTTCCACACAATAAAAGAGTAATAATGTACTCTTATTTAATAATCCTTCAGTCAGCAGGATATGCACAGCAACTCAAAAATCCCCCTCTCCAACACCAGCAATCCGGCTGGCATAGAGACGGGGATTTTACGTTTATTCCGTATCTTTTAATCCACATGTGCACTCAACACACATGTTTTACTTTAACTCCATACTAACCTACCACTTAACGCGCCCCGATATTCGTACCCGATGGCGTACCCGACCCAATCAGATCACTCCCGTTCGCAAGCTTCAGGAAATTACCCAAGACAGGCGTTCCATCCGCGCTGCGCGTCACCGAAGGCACAAGGGAGACAAAGTCGGCTGCGCTGGCGAGCAGGCCTTTGTCGTTCACGCTCTTTTTGTTTTTCCACCAGACGTTGGTGCTGCTGACGTCGGTTCCGCTGGTTTTGTCGCTGGCGCCGCCTTCGAAGGACAGGTTGTTGGTGAAAATGTGTGTGCCTACATCAAAGGCAAAGTTGCTTTGACCATTTTGCCAGGACGTATTGTTTTTCATCTGAATGGAACCGGGATTGCTGTTATAGGTGAAGCCGTGCTTTTTATTTTGAAAAGCAATGCTGTTCTCCACAATATGATTCACCGCGATTTTCTCGCCGCCCAGCTTGAAGCCGTTACCGTCACTATTGGTGGTGGATGTACCATCCGAAGTCTGCCCGTTGTGATGGGAGATGCTGTTGCGGATCGTCACGACGCCGATGGCGCCAGTATCTGTTTTGCTATAGAGATCCCAGCCATCGTCTACATTATAGGCAGCGATACAACCATCGAACAGGTTGCCAGGGCCTACCGTCAATTTGGCAGCAAAACCGTCGGCATCCTCGCCGTCATCCGGGTCATAGTTATCATGGGAATAGGAGCGAATAATCTCGTTATAGGCAGGCCATTCGCTGTTTGAAGCAGTCGAAGCATAACGTCCGAGCTGGATGCCAGTATCCCGGTTATGATGAGCTTCGATCTGTTCCAGGCGGTTGTAGCTGCCCCCGATAAAGATACCGTTGTCGCCCGCACCCTTCACTTCAAGCCCTTTGACGAGCCAGTAGTCTCCGAACATTTGCAGTCCGCGATTAGTGGAAGCGAAGGCTTGGGCTGAGAAATCGAAGACAGGCTTTTCCGATCCGTACGCCACCAGATTTTTGCGCTGTCCCGATGTACCACTGTTGCCTCGCTCAATCGTAACCGTTTCCGAGAAACTGTAGGTGCCACCGCGCAGATATATCGTTTTGCCCGGTGCGATTTGTGTCAGCGCGTTAGCCAGTGACGTAGGACTCGCAAGGGTTCCGGGATTGCTAGCCGAGCCGCCAGGAGCGACATATAGATCACCTGCAGCGAGTGCGATACTGGAGGCAGCCACAGAATCAGAGGGATTTTGCAGTCCGCTATCGATCAGTTCCGCCGCACCAGCCGATCCACCGCCGAGCAATAATAGTGGGAACGCGGCACTTAGGCAGATGTGAGTCATTTTCGATTTCAGCGAACGTTGAGATGAGGCATGAACAGAAGTAATAGGGAATAATTTCATTAAGCAAACCTCCTTAGTAATTGGGAAATGAAGTCCTAGAGGACACAGGTTTATGGTAAATGTTGTAAACGTTATCATCAATAATCATTTGATCAGATGGACTCAACCTGCTGACAAGCCTCGTATAACTGGTCGGAAATGGAAATTCATATGAGTAACGCATAATCTTCCGCTCAGTTCATGTCCCTCATTTAACAGGGGATCATCTGAAATGAACGTAGAAAGAGCCCCTTTTCTTAGCAAACGGCATGATCCATACCTCCAATCATCCGAAATCAACCTTATAAATATTTAAAATAGAAGGGGCCCACATGATCAGCTCACAGTCTGCCAGGTTGAAACGCCAAATACCCTCGATAGCAGCTGCTTAAGCAGTCTTTGCTACCGAGGGTTAATTAACGAACCTATACGTTCCTATATAACATGTCATTTACCTTAAAATACGCCTTAACTAAACCAGCTCGTGCTTAGTACGGATCTGCTTCATGACTGCGCTTGGCGGCCTGTTCCACTGTGGGCTCATGCTTGGGCTGAACCGTGGCACTGTCATCCGTTGAGACGGCGGATAATCCTTCCGCTACCCGGCGTCCATAATCAGCATCCGCTTGTGTGAAATGGGAGATCATGCGCTCGCGGATATCCGGTTTGCATGTGGCTAAAGCATCTACCAGATTGCTGATCAGCTCGTCTCGCTCCCAATCTTCAAACGAACGGTAGGTATCTCCGGCTTGTCCGAAGTCATTGGTACGCTCAATTTTTTCACGAACAAGACGCCCCTCAATAAGAGGTTCATGTTCCTTGCCGCGTGGAGTCGCTTCCTTCAAGCCACCCAATGAGGAAGGTTCATAGTTGACGTGTGGATTCTGACCCGGTGCACGATCGACCTGATATTGCATCTGTCCACCGCTCTGATTGGTGGCTACCCGCTTTTTCGGTGCATTAACTGGCAGTTGCAGGTAGTTGGCACCCACCCGGTGACGCTGGGTATCCGAGTAGGAGAAGGTGCGTCCTTGCAGCAGTTTATCATCCGAGAAATCCAGTCCATCCACCAGTACACCTGTGCCAAACGCTGCCTGTTCCACTTCATTAAAGTAGTCCTCTGGATTACGGTTTAACGTCATTTTCCCAACCGGCAAAAACGGAAACTGCTCTGGCGGCCACAACTTGGTCGGGTCCAGCGGGTCAAAATCCAGTTCGGGATGCTCGCCATCCTCCATAACCTGAACGCACAACTCCCATTCCGGATAATCTCCTTGTTCGATGGCGTGATACAGGTCGAGTGTGGCGTGGTTAAAGTTCTGCCCCTGAATATCACTGGCGTCCTTCTGGAGCAGGTTGCGTATGCCTTGATTGAGCGGTTCCCAGTGATATTTAATGAGCACGCCTGTGCCTTCCTGATTCACCCATTTGTATGTATTGACGCCCGACCCCTGCATTTGTCGATAGTTGGCCGGAATTCCCCAAGGGGAGAAGAGAAACGTAATCATATGGGTCGCTTCGGGACTAAGCGAAACGAAATCGAAAAACCGTTCCATATCCTGTGCATTGGTCAGCGGGTCCGGCTTGAAGGCATGCACCATATCAGGGAATTTGAGCGGGTCACGAATGAAAAAGATTTTCAGATTGTTGCCCACCAGATCCCAGTTGCCGTCCTCGGTATAGAATTTCACAGCAAATCCGCGCGGGTCCCGAAGAGTCTCCGGTGAATGCCCACCATGAATAACCGTAGAGAAGCGAACGAATACGGGCGTTTCTTTCCCTTTTTCCTGAAACAGACGTGCGCGTGTGTATTTTGATACCGGTTTGTCCCCGGCCGTTCCGTAAGCCTGAAATACGCCATGGGCGCCAGCGCCGCGGGCATGTACAACCCGTTCTGGAATACGTTCACGGTCAAAATGGGTGATCTTTTCGAGAAAATGATAGTTCTCCAGCGTAGTCGGTCCCCGGCTGCCGACGGTTCGAACATTCTGATTGTCCGTGATGGGATGGCCTTGCCGATCCGTTAATGTCTCGGGTGCCTTGTCTGAGGAATGCTCAGGTTGTGAAGACTGATGATTCATGGAGCACCGCCTTTCCTTATGATGGATTCGAATATATATTTTCCCTGCAAGGCGGTTCTATACATCGTTTTCATTAAAAAAAGCTTGTCACCCACCTCATGGCGTGGGATAATTAACTTTTGCCCAGCGGCCTTTTTTGAACGGAAAATGAAATTTGGACCGCTTGTCTAAGAATGGAGGCTGACTTAGGATTGTCTACACAACGTTATCCTTTTGCATATGATCCGGCAGAGCCCTTTGTATCCCGTTTAGGGGAATGGGTTGCCGATGTTTTTTACGATATTTTGCCTGAGTCCGGCTTCGAGGTACGAGATGAACAGATTTTTATGGCGTACCAGCTTGAACGGGCCTATGGAGATAAAAAGACCATTATGGCTGAGGCTGGTGTGGGAACAGGAAAGACATTAGTCTATCTGCTCTATGCGGTCTGTTATGCACGTTATACGGGTAAACCGGCGGTGATTGCCTGTGCGGATGAGTCCTTGATTGAACAACTGGTGAAGCCGGGCGGAGATATTGCAAAGCTGGCTGCACATCTGGACTTGGAAGTGGATGCACGTCTGGGCAAGTCACCGGACCAATACGTCTGTCTGAACAAATTAAGTGCGATGAGATTTGCGGATGAGGATGCGCCTGTCATTGAAGAAGTGCATGAGAGCCTTCCGGATTTTGTGAATACGCCGGGTACGCTTCAGGCATTCCATCCGTATGGTGACCGCAAACAGTATCCACATCTGAATGATCGCCAGTGGAATAAAATCAACTGGGACCCGTTCCAAGATTGCTTCGTTTGTCCCAAACGTCAACGCTGCGGCTTGACGCTGTCGCGTGACCACTATCGTCGTTCCAAGGACATCATCATCTGTTCCCATGATTACTATATGGAGCATGTGTGGACCTATGAAGCGCGCAAACGCGAGGGACAATTGCCACTGCTGCCAGATCACAGCTCGGTTGTATTTGATGAAGGACATTTGCTGGAAGAAGCGGCCCTGAACGCACTGAGCTACAAATTGAAACACCGCATCTTCGAGGAACTGGTTACCCGTCTGCTCGAAGGTGAGATTCGTGAATCCCTCGCCGAGCGTGTGGATGAAGCGATTGAGAGCAGTGAACGATTGTTCGCGCTGCTGGATACGTATACGGTAGCCATTCCCGGATCGGAACGGAAAGAAGTGCGGGTAGAACCGCCGCTGCTGCGTGAGATTGAACGACTGACCAGCGTATTGGATGCGATCGGCGAAGAATTGGTATTTGAGAGCGGATTGTTCTCGCTGGATGGCTATCAGATGCGTGTCGTGGAAGAACATTTGGACATGATTCAGTCTGCACTTGCGTTGTTCCGTAAGGAAGATGGATACATCTGTTGGGCTGAAGAGAGCGAAGACGAGATAACCTTATCGATCATGCCGCGTACCGTGAAGGAAATTCTGAACGAGCGTGTGTTCAATACAGGCATTCCGATTGTCTTCTCATCCGCAACATTATCTGTGGACAGTTCATTCCGTTATGTGGCAGACAGTCTGGGGATTGATGATTTTGTATCGTTCTCCGTGGCTTCTCCATATGACTATGCGGACAAAATGCAGATGAAGATTACCGATGAAACCGTACCTGGTCACCCGGAAAACGAAAATCGGTTGCGTGACGCCGTGACGCTGCTTCAGGAGAGTGGGGGGCGTGCCCTGATTCTGTTCCGTACGATGGAAGAGCTGCGTGCATTCAAGCAGGACATCGTTCATGTCCCTGAGGCTCAAGGGTTGCGTTTTATGTATGAGGGAGATCGGGAGATTAGTGACCTGATTGCCGCTTTCCAGGAGGATGAGGAAAGTGTGCTATGCTCCGTCAGTCTGTGGGAAGGTCTGGACGTTCCAGGACCGTCATTATCCAATGTCATGATCTGGTCGCTCCCGTATCCACCACAGGACCCTGTATTTAATGCAAAACGTACAGCGTCAGCTGCACCTTATGAAGAGATCGATCTTCCATACATGTTGCTGCGTGTGAAGCAAGGTCTGGGACGTTTGATTCGGACCAGCAGTGATTCGGGTACCGCCGCGATTCTGGATGAATCGTTATACAGCAAAAAGGAAGCCAAAGACCGCATTGCGGCTCTGCTTCCCGAAGGTGTAGAATGGACAACCCTGACACACTAGTTCACATTCATATTTAGAATATTTAACTTAACTGGCTCCCTTTCCAGAAGTAAGTACTTGTACGCTGCGGCTTCAACGTCCGGCTGTGATCAAGCGCTCATTTTGGAGGGGAGCCTTTGACTCGTTGTAAGAGTTTTTCTTTGTTAAAAAATACCCATGCTCAAATACCGTTCCCCGGTATCGGGCGCAATGCAGAGCACCCGGTGTCCCGGCCCCAGTTCCTTCGCGATGCGAAGGGAGGCCCACACCGAAGCGCCAGAGGAAGGGCCGAGCAGCAGCCCTTCCCGGGCAGCAAGCTGCCGCATCGTATCCAGTGCATCCTCATCGGACACCTGGATAATGGCATCCCACACGTCGGTATTCAGAATGTCCGGAATGAATCCTGGACTTGTACCGACGAGCTTGTGGGGTCCGGGCTCGCCACCGGACAGTACCGGAGAACCTTTTGGCTCAACGGCATAGATGCGAATGTCCGGCAGCTGCTTGCGCAGTTCTTCTCCCGTTCCGGTAATGGTACCGCCAGTTCCCGCCGTGGCAATGAAGGCGTCCAGCTTGCCTTCCATCTGCTGCATAATTTCGGGAGCCGTGGTGATCCGGTGGATGTCCGGGTTCGCCTGGTTCTCGAATTGCTGGGGAATGAAACTTCCTGGAATGTCGGCCTGCAGTTCTTTGGCCTTACGAATCGCACCAGGCATCCGTTCCGCAGCAGGGGTAAGTACGACATCTGCACCATAGGCTTTCAGAATGTTGATGCGTTCCTTGGACATGTTGTCCGGCATGATCAGAATGGCCTTATATCCTTTGGCAGCAGCATTCATCGCAAGACCGATGCCGGTATTGCCGCTGGTCGGTTCGATAATGGTTGCGCCGGGAAGCAGGAGTCCTGCCCGTTCAGCCTGAACGATCAGGTTATAGGCGGCACGGTCTTTGACGCTGCCGCTGGGGTTGAAATATTCCAGCTTGACGTATACGTCAGCGGAATCGCTGCCTGTAAGTCTGTTCAGTTTAACGGCAGGTGTCTGGCCGATCAGTTCGGTAACATCTGCGGCAATGCCTGTATGTGCGGGTGTTTGATTTTTAATTAAATGCGAATTCAAGTCCATGAAGTTCAACTCCTTGATTGATAAGACGTTAAAAGCAATTCCAATGAACAAGTCTGTCCGCCGCTAATGGCATGCAGGCTTGTTTGCTTATAGGAATCCATTTTCATTACAAGTCTGAACGGAATGTACAGATATGTCTATTCCATCTTAATGAACGCATCCTCCCGGGGTCAACCTGTTTCGATTAGGCAGAAGGGTGGGGAGTCTGAGGAGTAAGTGAACTAAGTGGACTAAGTAATGTGAATTTAAACGATGACGGGTACATTAAGCAGATGAATCAGCTATAACGGCTGGGTCAAATCCATATCCAGATGCTGGCTAAGCTCTTTTTTGACTTCATTCCGCGCGAACGTCCACAGCATATAGAACCGCTGCAAATAGCCTCTGCACAGGTACTGGGTTTCGATTCCATCGACTTGCCGTTTCTCCTCCAGAACCTTGACGCCACGAGTTCTCATCTGTTTGCGAAGCGTCAGCATTTCCTTAAGTACATCATTTTGAATGCGGGTTAGAGACAGAATGTACACCTCTGGCATTTTGAGCTGCAACGTATCCAGTGTGCGAATATCCCGTTCAAGCACATCCAGCAGCAGAGTGCGTACAACCATGCTTTTAATCAATCGGTGGTCTTCATCCGCAGGGGATGGGGCGGAAGGGGATGATGACATACTTTCACTTCCTTAACCTTGAATTCGGACAAGTTCTTATTTACAGAACGTATGTTCCTATATTATAATCAATATATGCAATGATGATACACAATACAACCGAGAAATATTGGAAGTAGTCCGTATGCGATTGATGTTAAGGTTGTAGGCGGTGAAATAGGGACAGGCCTTCTCCAAAATAAGGTATAATATTTGGGTTTTGCAGGAAACCTAAGGGCATAAAGAAAACGACTTAATGCAGAGGAAGAGATGAAGAGCTTTTGGTTCGTTGATTGGCGAAGGTTATGAAGAATTGCCAAAGTGATTGCAACAAAAAAAGCCCCTGCCTTGGGCGGCGGGGCCAGATGATCTGCCGAACCAGACGGCAGAGTTGTAAATGAGCATAAAGCGGTTAAGCCAGATACTGAGGCTTCTCATAAAGAGCCTCTTTTTCCAGAATCACTTTGTAAGGTCTTTCTTTACCCTTCAGCGAAGGGCCAATCGTAGTCAGCGGTACGGCCGGTTTGTGGAAACGATCTTTTTCCTTGGGTTCCGGAACCGGTCGTGATGATTCGGGCGCAGAACTGAGGCGTACCTTTTTGTCGCTGCCCCAGCGCTTGCTTATTTTTTTCGTTTCCGGTTTCATTCCGGTTCGCCTCCTAACAAATCGTTGATGGCGTTGAACAGATGACGATTCTCCAAATCCATCTGCTGAAATATCGCCTCATCCGCTTCAATATGTCCAATAATATGGACCGTGATTACATACCTCTTGGCTACAGGATAGCATAGCAGATACTCTTTCTCAAGGTAGTCGTCGTAGAGATTGATCTTGATTTTGTTCTCCCGGTAAGAATCAATAACCAGAATTCGCTTCGGATCATCAGGCTGTTTGTCGTCGTTGGCGGACAAGTTATATTTTCTCCCCGGTTCCCCAACATTACCACATAATTGTTCAATATGACCACTGTCATCTGTACGGTATATCGCAGTCCCACGCACGGCAAATGGAGGAAGGGATACAAATGCACTTCGAAGTGCATCGCTCATTCGCTCCAACATAACCGAATCTGCTTTGCGGGTACGCAGTAACTCCCTGAAGAATCGCAGCAGCTTGAGCAACTGTAACCGGGCTTCACCCTCAGATCTTTTGTGCTTCTCGATGATTTTTTCCACTTCGGGATCGCTCCATCGTCCCTGTTCTTCGATGCTGTCGGCGATTTTGGAACAGGCCACCGAGACGGCTGGCGCCCATTTCCCGTCTGAACGAATTTCATAAACCAGTGGATTTAATCCCAGCAGGTCTGTAGGCATGCGTAAACCTTCGATCTTGGAAGCGTCTTTGATGTCCGTAATATCTTCAGGGAGAATGAAAAAAATACGCTTTCGTCCTAGCCGACCCATAAACAAACCCATTTCCAGCATTGTATTATCACGGACAGAGGCATAGTACTTCCCGCGAATTTTCGATATATCATCCGGATGAAAAATAAAAATGGCAAAGTCAGTCGTACGCACTTCTGTTTCCAAATCGTCCATGGTATAACTGCTTGGATTAAAAACTCCGGAGTACCAAGGGGTAACTTCGGCCGAGAAACGCAAGTTTTCGTGTACTGCGGCTGCAATCGGCTTCGCTTCCAGCGAGCAGCCAATAAAGACTCTTGGCTTTAACGTTTTCATTAATCCGCCTCGCTTAAACGGGTAGTGGGAATCAATTGTTATATTATACCATAAACAGCAGAGTAAGTCTGGAAACGTTTAGCTGGACCAAGATAAGCCGATTACATTTGCTATAGTGTATGTGCAAGAGGGAAATGATTCCTTTAAAATCCGCGGAATAATAAAAAATGGACCCAAATTGTCACAGTTGGGTGACTGGACAGTTATATTTGGAAGCTTCAGTCATAGAATGAAGGAGCAGGTAGCACCATTAGTTAGAGAAGCTTGTCCTGGTGTGGCTGTTTGAGTGCTCAAGCAGGCCAGAGTGTGCTTTTTGCGCATATTTGAAGGGTCTGCTGTTTCGACCCAATCACATCGGTGTTATATAATAGAAGAACAAGCAAGTTAGCTTTGATGTTTAAACTAAACCTTTACACGGTAACGGAGAGTGTAGACCCGTCTGAAGAAACGAAGTGTTCGCCTTTATCACAGGATTTTTCCCTTAGAAAAAGGGAATCAAAAAAATCCGGGGATAACAGCGATCGGAAGAGGGTGCTACAATCGAAGTGATTAGTGGAAAGTATACGTTTAACCAAGCATAGCTAACCACCAACAGACAGAAAGGATCAGGATACCATGAGTTCCCGAAGGATAATCTCCCCAAGGACGATCTGGAAACGTTACGATCTCTCTTACACTTAGCGCCCCTTGTAGAGTACACCACCGTAAAGAAAAAAACGGCTGACTCTGCGAAAGAGGGGATTGGAATGAATAATATTCGAAGGACAAATACGATGATTTCTTCCAGGCTTGCCTTTTGCAGGGTACGGTCGGTGCAAACCAACCTTTACAAACTGCGAGGGAACCTGAATGAAGAGAACATCGTTAACCTTACAACAAGTTAAGACAGAGGCGGGAAAGTTCGCCATTATGCTGCTCGGAACATTTATCTTGGCATTTGCCTACTATCACATTAATTTTCAGAATCATTTATCGGAGGGCGGATTTGTCGGTCTGGCCCTGCTTGGAAAGTACGCGACAGGCTTATCACCTGCAATCGGCATGCTACTGCTGGATATTCCAGTCATGATTCTGGCCTGGTTCCTCAAGGGCTGGAAGTTCATGATTCAGGCGCTGCTGGGTGTGGCCGCATTCTCATTGTTCTATGACGGGTTTGAGCGGTACTCTACCCTGGTCATTCCTTTTCATGGTAATCTGTGGATTCCGGCAGTCCTGTCCGGTGTTATTACCGGCGTGGGAGCTGGCATGGTGCTACGATTCGGAGGAGCGACAGGTGGAGATGACATTCTGGCGGTGCTCATTAGCCGTTGGAAGGGCTGGAAGCTGGGAACGGTTTTCTTTGTCAGCGATGCGTTTGTACTCGGATTGTCGCTTTTCTTTCTACCGGTAAAAGAAACTTTATATACCATTCTGGCCGTATGGATTGCCAGTAAGGTGATTACGTACATGGTCAGTTTCCCGGCTCGCCGGACGGTTACGACCTCAGCTGTGAAACTGCCCGTGTCGACTGCAGCCAAAGTAGTCAGCGGTGCTACACAACGAGCTCCGGTGGCTAGAGGTGTTTCGCATTAAACGTAACGACCACCCTATTCGAAATGAATGTTGTTTGAATAAGGTGGGCTGGCCTCATACCAAACACAAAGCCCTTTTGCATGCTTGATGGGAATCATTCCATTAGCGGCGAAAGGGCTTTTTTGCTTGCCTTCATTAAAAAAATAGCGTAATACATTCACGATATATCCTATTTTAGAACAGATTCACTTAAGGCTTAAGGGAAGAGGCAATTTGCCCATCTTCATTATGGATAATAGCCCGAATGTTCTGTTTTTCACTCTTTTCTTTGGCAGCATCCACAGCTTCGGCTTTGGTTCGGAACGTAGCTAGAGATTTGGATTGACCTTCTTCCTTGATGGCCCAGCCGGAGTCAGTAGGAACGACATGAATGTTATCATGGCTTTTGGAAGAAGAGACGGGCTCGGAATGACGGCGTGGAGAGGAAGACTTTCCATGCTCCGATTTGCTGTCTGATGAAGTATGTTTTGTAGCCTGCTTCGAATTCTTCGATGTGGGATGATTCTCATCCCATTCTTCCGCTTTGGCAGTCGCGATTGCAATGGAGCGTCCTTCCTCATAACCGTCGTCCAGCAATGCATTGGCAATCTCAATGGCCTTATGTCTGACACGAGGCTCCAGATTTTTCATAGAAACGGGATAATACTGTTTGTTCCACGGCATATTGATTCCCTCCTGTACAATATAGTTATTGTATATTACCCTTTACCCGGTTGAATAAACGATTATTGTGGAGAACCTTGAAGCATATCATGTAGTTTTGGTGCATTTTACTGTTCAGCTTCTCTGCCCTTTCTATACTTTTATGTGGATGAGGAGTATAATGCTTCCATACTTGAAATTACAATAGAAGCATAATGAGAAAAAGAAAAGATAAGGAGATTTACATATGTTTAGTTTGAGCCTAGCCATTCCTATGTTGTTTACGATGCTTATTCATGCGGCTGACAGTCTGTCCTATGCGCTACGCCTTGGAGGATTACGTACTCGCAGAATAGCGCTGGCCTTATCTCTGTCTGGAATTTTGCTGCTGGTGTCGCGTACCTCCAATATGGCCCAAGGGCCGATGGTAGGTAATCTCGTGGATACTGCGACGAATGGAGGGAATCCCCACTTTGCAGCACAACTGCACTGGCTAATGGGTGCGGCTACGGTAGGAACAGCCCTGGCTATTCTAAGTTTTCCAACGATGGTCAAGCTCGCTTCCCGAATGGTCGTTCATTTTGAGGCGGCAGGATCGATTCCATCCATGGTTCGAGGTCTAATGAAGCGCAGCAAGCTCAAAAACGCGATGTATTATATTACCCCGCCATCATGGAAAATGGCAAAGTTATTGGTACACAACGGAATGCCCAGACGTCTAATGACGTTGAACATAGCGGTGACAGCAATCTATACGACAGGAGTTCTATCCAGTCTGTACGCTGCTTATCTTTATCCGGGGCAGGCTGTAGCTGCTTCGCAATCCACCGGACTCATTAATGGAGTAGCAACCATTCTGTTAACCATCCTGATTGATCCTCGTATTTCGTTGCTTAGCGACAAATCTCTGCGTGGTGAAATCCGGCTGGATCGAATGAATCAGATCTATGGCTGTATGCTTGTATCCCGTTTATTTGGCACATTGTTAGCGCAGTTGTTATTGATTCCATTTGCTTACTGGATCGGCTGGATTGTGAGTACGATGTAAGCTAATTCCAATCTATATACAAAAAAAGAAAGGGGACTTCCCATGCGTCATGAAGATGACGGGAAGTCCCTTTTTTAGTCTTAATTAATGTCTAACGAACGGAGCACAAGTTAATAGCTTCAATTGCCTCAAGTTTGTAATGTAACGAATCGGAGAGACGTTATTTCATCGCTTTACACGCTGCTTCAGGCTGTTCCGCAGTTTTCACCGGAATAACGTGACTGAAATTCTTTAAAATTAGCATTTCAAGTGAATTGTCCTCTTAAGAGGCGGTCGATTCGCTAGCGCTTCTTAAATACGTACTTCAATGAACCATTACTTAATTAAACAGTACGGCGTATTCGGCATATCCTTCTTTTTCAAGATCTTCTTTGGGTACAAAACGAAGGGCTGCGGAATTGATGCAATAACGCATTCCACCAGCTTCGGCAGGGCCGTCGTTGAACAGGTGACCCAGATGGGAATCCCCTTCACGACTTCTCACTTCGGTACGAATCATGAAATGGCTGAGATCCGTTTTTTCCTTCACATTGTAGTCCCGCAGTGGACGGGTGAAGCTTGGCCAGCCGCAGCCTGAATCGTATTTGTCGGTGGAACTGAACAGTGGCTCACCGGATACGATGTCCACGTAAATTCCGTCACCGTGGTGATCCCAGAACTCGTTATGGAACGCTGGTTCGGTTGCGTTGTTTTGGGTAACTTCATATTGCAGCGGCGTCAGACGCTCCTTCAGGCCGTCTTTATCCACTTTGCCGGACCAGTTACGTTCGATAAAGTCTTCACGTCCAGAACCTTTACGGTACCGTTTGTAGTGCGCAGGGTTTTTGTGATGGTAACCTTGGTGATGCTCCTCTGCTTCATAGAACGTTTTCGCTGGCAAAATCGGTGTGAAGATTGGTTTGTCAAAACGTCCGCTTTGTGCCAAAGCTGCTTTGGAGGCTTCTGCGATCTGGCGTTGTTCTTCACTATGATAGAAGATGGCTGTCTGATAAGATGATCCACGGTCATGGAATTGTCCACCCGTATCCGTTGGGTCGATCTGTTGCCAGAACAATTCAACGAGTTTCTCATATGGGAAGATGGCAGGGTCGAACGTAATTTGAACGGCCTCTACGTGACCTGTCGTTTCCGAGCAGACCTCCTCATATGTTGGGTTCTCCGTATGTCCTCCTGTATATCCCGATACAATCTTATGAATACCGGGTAGTTCCTCGAAGGGGGATACCATACACCAGAAGCACCCGCCTGCAAAAGTTGCTTTTTCACTAGTATGTTGTTCCATGCTATAGTCACTCCATTTCTGATGAAGAATGATATTTTGGCTTACTCTTCTATTATATCCCGAATTGGCAAGCCAACCAAGCAGGATCGTAAAGAGGATGAGTCTGAAATGTTTCTGAATGTTCCGACTTAGACCTTTTTACGAGAGCGTAAGCGAAACAAGAGCAATATTATCGTCATGAACACGAGATAACCGGCAAGGATTAACAGGCTCACCCAGATTGATGATTCTGCTTGTGCACCCGCATAGGCAAAAACAAAAATCGCAGGCAATTTGCCAATCGCTGTCGCAACCATGAACACCCAGAATGGGGTGTAGGTAATGCCCGCATAGATATTAACCGCCATTTGGGGCACGATGGGCAGCAGCCGCATAGACATGATACCCATGAAGGGATGAGCCTCCATCCATGTTGTAAATCGATTCAAACCTCGAATGCGTTCAAGATAGGTTCTGGCCTGATTTCGGAATATCGTTCTTGCTCCGGTGTATACCAGCAGTGCAGCAAATGTGGTTCCAAGCCAGCATATCCAGGCTGCTGTTGCAGTGCCGTAACTGTAGCCAAAGGCAATAATGACGATTTTGTACGGAATTACGGGTACAAGAGCAAACAACGTCGCCATGGCGAGTAAAAGTGGTATGGACTGATGCAGATCGGTCCAGGCCAGCAGTTCATATCTGTAAATAAACGTGACTCCGGCAAGTAAAACATATAAGAGGAGCCATAACCATTTTCGCAAAATCCCAAACGCTCCTTTCAGACCAGGAAGTTCTTACCGTATCCCAATCCGTATTGCTATCTCTCTAAAGTTTACCACGTTCAACCAAAGGATGGACAATTCGTGCCGGTTCTAGCTGCAATCACTGGCATGTTGCTGTCTGAAGGGTTACACTATAGGACGTAGAAATATAGAAATCATCTGAAGGTGGAATGATCATAATGGAAACAACCAAGCGAACCCGTGCTGCGATCATCGGACTCGGGGATATTGCACGTAAAGTATATTTGCCGCTGTTGACTGCCCACACTAACGTGGAAATTACGGGGATTATGAACCGTTCTCCCGAGCCGGTGAAGGAAATACAGCATACCTATAGATTGAACAATGGAACAACGGATATAAAAGAATTGTTGTCCTGGGATCTGGATGCGGTGTTTGTACATACAGCGACAGAAGCTCATTTTGACATTGTCATGCAATGTTTGGAGCGGGGGCTGGCGGTATACGTGGACAAACCGCTGTCCTATACGTTGCGGGAATCGGAAGAAATGACCGCATTTGCTGAAGCACAGGGTCTTCTTTTGGGGGTAGGTTTTAACCGGAGATTTGCACCTTTGTATCAAAACGCGAAGGAATGGATGCAGGCTGGACAGGGTTTTGAATCGCTGACAGTTACTAAACATCGGACAGGAATTCAGGATCGTCCCGCTGCGGAAACCATCTATGATGATCTGATTCATATCCTTGACCTGATGTTATGGTATTCGGATCACAATGTGCAGCTGCTCCATCAGTGGATACGTAAAAATGATCTGGACCGACTGTTGCATGCGGCTGGATCAGCCAAGCTGGGCAGAACGGCATTTGGCAGATTCGATATGGTACGCCAAGCAGGAGCGGATCTGGAGAAGCTTGAGCTATATGGCGGGGGAAGATCGGTAGAAGTGCTGAACATGGAAATAGCGAAGTATGAGGAACGCGGTGCACAGGAACGCAAGGAAACCTTTGGCAGCTGGGAAAGTATTTTGACCCGAAGAGGATTTACGGGAGCCATTGATCAATTTTTGGCAAATCTTGAAACCCCGGATGACTGTGCCATCAGTGCAAGTCATGTCATGGACAGTCATGACCTGGCCGAACAGCTTATTCGCGGTTAATCTTGCAGAAGGTCGTGCGGGAGTGTGAATGAAGCCTTCCGCACCAATGATTCATTAAACGATATTGGAGGAAGTATAATACCATGGATGAATATGAAAAAGAACGCAACAAACAGATTGAGGAAGCTGTAATTGAAACGTATAAACAGGAAGAGGAAATGATGATTCTGGTATTTGCCCAGTGGTGTGTCAATCATGGACTGGATCCGGAAGAGATGTACCAGCAAGCCTACCCGGAACAACTGAGCAACGAGCGTTTGCAGCAGGTGCTGAAGCTAGTTGTATCCAAGGAGGAAGCCGGTGACATTCCGGACGACACTGTATTGGGTGTGCTATCCATGTTTGGCAATGAAGATCTGGCTATGGTTGTATCCGAGGCGATTGCCGCGCGCAAATAAGTTTCGGTTACGAATAATACGTATACGTATTAATGAAGCGATTACATCTGTTCCCGGTGAATGACGCGGAATTCTTTGGGCGACATGCCGAACCGGGAGCGGAATACCCGGTGGAAATACGTATAATTGTTAAAGCCGGAAGATTCGGCTACATGTTCGAGTGTCATTGGACTAAAAATGATCCGTTCCCTGGCCATGTTCAGTCGTACATCCAGTGTATATTGCATAATACTTTTACCAAACGCTTCTTTGAAGAGATGAACTCCCCTTGAGACACTGATTCCAATATGGGTAGCTATATCTTCAAGCTTGAATAGAGAAGAAGCGTTTTCCTCGATGTAACTTTTAATCTCATATGCCACATAGTTGGTATTAGTAATCGTCGGATGCTCCGAGAGCATACGATCCACTTCAAGACAAAGAATTCGCATATAATAACTGGCGATTTCAGGGTAAGGATTGGAAATACGGCGCTGCTCCAGTACGAGCTGACGAAACAGGGTGAGCAGGCTTTCGGTCAGCTGCACCTTGATCCGGTTCGGCCTCTTGTGATGTTTCCACCACTCATCCACCCAGTCCCCATTGAAGAAAATATGGTAATCACCACTCTCCACAAGTCGTTCACCCATCGGATTTTGCTCCTTGTCTACTCTCAGTTCATATGGCTCATCTGGACTAAACAGAAGCAGGTCACCCGCATCAACAAGCGACATCTCGCCGTCTACACGGGCTCGGCAACGTCCGTCCGTCTGGAGCCTCATCAGGTAATTCTTTACTCCCTCAGGATGCAAGCCTATATAAGGTTTGCGATGAAACGAGAAGCCTGCTGTAAGAACCTGGCAGGAATAATCAGTCGGCATTGGCATACTCCTTGCAATTTGAAAATTATGACCAGATAGTTCATGTTTCGATCATATTATTCATTTTAATTGAAGCCGAAACGGAATACCATAGTATTAAATTCAAGTGCAACACTTAAGCGTAAAACCTTCAATTTCAAATATGCAAATTTACAGGTTCTCACCATTCATAAGGAGATGAACATCACTGTGGAGAAAATGAAAGCGGGCATTATTGGTTGCGGTAACATTAGCGCCATTTATCTTGAAAATTTTAAAGATAATCCTCTCATTGAAGTGGTGGCTGTTGCGGATTTGATCCGTGAACGGGCACAAGAACGAGCTGATGAATTCAATATCGCAAACGTTTACAATGTAGATGAGTTGCTGCAAGATAACGAAATTGAGCTTGTGTTAAACCTCACGGTTCCTGGCAGTCATGCCATGACTGATCTGGCTGTGCTTGAAGCAGGCAAACATGTGTATGCCGAGAAACCACTTGCAATCTCTCTTGAGGATGGTCGCAAGGTAATCGAACTGGCTGAGGAAAAAGGATTGTATGTTGGTTCAGCACCGGATACGTTCCTTGGATCAGGCATTCAGACTGCCCGCAAGGCAATTGAAGAAGGACTGATCGGTAAACCGATTGCGGCAACTTCATTCTTCATGGGTGGAGGGCCGGAGGCATGGCATCAAAATCCAGAGTTCTTTTATGTCGCTGGTGGCGGACCGATGTTCGATATGGGGCCTTACTATTTGACCGCTCTGATTACTCTCCTTGGACCGATTCGCAGAATCAGTTCATCGGCAGGTGTACAGATCACGGACCGCGTTATTGGTTCCGGGCCGAAGGAAGGTACACCTCTTGAGGTACAGACGCCAACACACTTGGCAGGAACGATTGATTTTGAGGAAGGTGCCATTGCAACCATGATCACCAGTTTCGATATCCGGGGTGCTTCGGATTTGCCACGGATTGAAATTTACGGTACCGAAGGCACGATGAGCATACCGGACCCCAACTTTTTTAACGGTGAAGTGAAGCTGCGCAGATTCGGTCAGGACACATGGGAGACTGTGACGCCTGCTTTTGAAAGCAGACAGAACGAGCGCGGAATCGGCGTTACCGAAATGGTTGAATCCATTCGAGCCGGACGCGAACACAAGGCCAGCGGTAAGCTCGCCTACCATGTGCTTGAAGCTATGCATGCGTTCCAGCGCTCCTCGCTTGAGGGCAAACATATCCAAATGGAGAGCACTTATCAAGCAAGAGCAAAAAACAATACAGATGAAAATCAGTCAGAGGCTGTACAGTCACACTAATTGATCTCGGATGAGGTGAACCGGTAAATGTTGAAGGTTGGATTACAGCTATATACGGTACGTGATGAACTGGAATGCGATTTCAAAGGTACACTTGCTAAGGTTGCAGAGCTTGGATATCAAGGCGTAGAGTTCCATAACTTTTACGGGCATAGCCCGGAAGAAGTAAGGGCCATTCTGGATGAATTCGGTCTGGAGATTGTGGGTACCCATGTTCAGTACAATAGTCTGCTTGAGGATCTTGATGGCGTGATCGCTTATCACAAAGCCATCGGAAACAAAAACCTGATTGTCCCTTATCTGTCGGAAGAACAACGACAATGGGATAACGTATTTGCTTCCCTGAATGATATTGGTGAGAAATGTGCAGAGCAGGATATGGTGTTAATGTATCACAATCATGATTTTGAATTTACAGAGCAGGTTGAGGGGCAGCCGGCGTTATACGCGATGTATGATACCGTAACCGCTTCCCATCTGCAAGTGGAGTTGGATTCGTGTTGGGCTCACGCCGCAGGATACCCGCCAACGGAAGTCATCGCGAAGTATGCGGGACGTTTGCCACTGGTCCACTGGAAAGACATGCGCCGTTCAGAAGGTCAAGTCCTGACAGTGGAATTCGGCCATGGTGAGGTAGATTTGGGGGCTGTAGCTACAGCGTCAGATCAGGCGGGAGCCGAGTGGCTTGTTGTGGAACAGGATGTATGTCAGAATCCTCCACTGCAAAGCATCGAGAGCAGTATGAACTGGATTAGAAAATATGCCGCTAATGGAGGACTTGTTCATGTCTAAAGTACTTAATATCGCCATCGTAGGTTGTGGCGGAATCGCCAAAGGTAAACATATGCCCAGCCTGTCCAAACAATCTCAGGGCCGTATGGTCGCTTTCTGCGACATTGTGAAAGAACGTGCGGAGGAGGCAGCAGCTGAATTCGGTGCTGAGGGAGCCAAAGTATATACGGATTATAACGAGATGCTGAAGGATGAAAGCATTGATGTGGTACACGTGTGTACACCAAACGACTCCCATTCCGTGATCACGGTCGCTTCTCTTGAGGCGGGCAAACATGTAATGTGTGAAAAGCCAATGGCGAAGACGTCTGCACAAGCGCAGGCTATGCTGGAAGCCGCACAACGTACAGGCAAAAAGTTGTCCATTGCGTATCAGAACCGATTCCGCAATGATAGCCAATACCTGAAACAAATGTGTGAAGAAGGTGAACTGGGCGATATTTATTTCGGTAAGGCAATTGCACTTCGCCGCCGTGCTGTACCTACCTGGGGTGTGTTTCTTGATGAGGAAAAGCAGGGCGGAGGACCGTTGATTGATATCGGTACACATGCGCTGGACCTGACTCTTTGGTTGATGGATAATTACAAACCGAAGAGTGTAATGGGCTCAACGTTCCACAAGCTGGGTCAACGTGAGAATGCGGCCAATGCTTTTGGTCCGTGGGACCCGGAACAATTCAAGGTAGAGGATTCTGCATTCGGCTTTGTGACGATGGAGAATGGGGCTACAATTATTATCGAGTCCAGCTGGGCACTGAATGTTGCTGAATTCGGCGAAGCCAAATCACTGCTTTGCGGAACAGAAGGTGGCGCGGATATGAAGGATGGTCTGCGTATCAATGGCGAGAAACGCAGCCGTCTGTTTGAAACTAAGGTAGATCTGGATGCAGGTGGAGTTGCTTTTTATTCTGGTAGTGCAGAAAATGAAGCGGATCGTGAAGCTAGAATGTGGCTTGAAGCGATCATTGAAGACAAAGATCCAGTTGTAAAACCTGAACAAGCCATCGTGGTTACTCAGATCCTTGAAGCGATCTACGAGTCTGCTCAGACAGGCAAAGCGGTTTATTTCGACTAAACCAACCAGATATCATTTCCAATGAAATAACCAGTATTCTTACGTTTAATTTCAGGATAGAATAGCTCTTGATTTTCCACAATAACGATACAATCATGTGATCTGAACGGTATTTTTATGCAGTTCATTGTTCATAAAACCAGCAAATATTATGATATTTAATCTAGGGAGGAATCGCACTTGAAACTCGGCGTATTTTTGGTACTATTCGGAGGACGTAAATTGGAGGATGCACTTGACTATGTTGCATCCAAGGGCTTGAAAGCAGTAGAAATCGGAACTGGTGGACATCCAGGTAATGCTCATTGTAAACCGGATGAGCTTCTGAGCAATCCGACAGCATTGAAAAACTTCAAAAATGCAGTAGAATCTCGCGGTCTGACTATCAGCGCATTGAGCTGTCACGGTAACCCGCTTCATCCACAAAAGGATATTGCAAAAGGATTCCACGATGACTTCGTTAAGACGGTAGAACTGGCTGAGAAACTGGAAGTGCCTGTTGTAAACACATTCTCCGGTTGTCCAGGAGACCATGAGGATGCCAAATATCCGAACTGGCCTGTTGCACCATGGCCGAATGACTTCCAGGAAGTTCTTAAATGGCAATGGGACAACAAAGTTATCCCTTACTGGACAGAGTGGGGCAAGTTCGCTGCAGATCACAATGTGAAAGTGGGACTGGAACTGCACGGTGGATTCTCGGTGCATACACCAGCTACCTTGCTGAGATTGCGTGAAGCAGCAGGCGAAGTGATTGGCGCTAACTTGGACCCAAGCCACATGTGGTGGCAAGGTATTGATCCGGTGCAAGCAATCCACATTCTGGGACGTGAAGGCGCGATTCATCACTTCCATGCGAAAGATACAACTATTGATCCAATTAACGTGAACAAATATGGTGTAACAGATATGCAGGATTATACAAACATGCTTGATCGTGCTTGGCAATTCCGCTCGGTCGGTTATGGTCACGATAACAAAACTTGGGCTGATATTATTAGCGCTCTGCGTCTGGTTGGATATGATTATGTCGTAAGTATTGAACACGAAGATGGTCTGATGTCGGTAGAAGAAGGATTCTCTAAAGCTGTGCAAAATCTCCAACAAGTATTGATTGAAGAGCCGCTGGGAGATATGTGGTGGGTTTAGAGTTACACTAGGGGGAAAATGAATATGATTAACGTCACCATTTGGAATGAATTTGTCCATGAGAAAATTCACGATGAAGTAAGGGAAGTCTACCCAGACGGTTTGCATATGGCGTTGGCAAACGGACTGGGAGGCGAAGGCTTTGCCATTCGCACTGCAACACTGGATCAGCCCGAACATGGATTAAGTGATGAGGTGCTGAATTCTACAGATGTGCTTATATGGTGGGGACATATGGCGCATGATCGTGTGAGCGACGAGATTACACAGAAGGTTGCACAGCGGGTCCTGGATGGTATGGGGTTGATTGTACTGCACTCCGGTCACTTCTCCAAGCCATTCAAAGCGCTGATGGGCACAAGTTGTGACCTGAAATGGCGTGAAGCCAATGAGCAGGAGATTATCTGGTGTGTGAATCCGTCCCATCCGATTGCCGAAGGCATCAACAGCAAGATAATTCTGGAAAAAGAAGAAATGTACGGGGAATTCTTCGATATTCCAGTACCGGATGAGCTGGTGTTTGTAAGCAACTTCCAAGGCGGAGAGGTATTCCGAAGCGGATGTACGTTCCTCCGCGGCTCAGGTAAAATCTTCTATTTCCGTCCAGGTCATGAAACATACCCGACCTTCTATAATCCGGAAATTTTAAAAGTGATCAGCAATGGAGTGAAGTGGGCATATCCTACGCGCAACGTTAAGCCGGAATTTGGCTTCAGCGAGCCTGTAAGATCACTTGGTAACGTGCTGGTTTAAGCTGCAAATTGGCTGTGTGAAAGCATAAAATAAACGATATACCAAAGAACCCTTCTCCAAGTCAAGTATGACTGTGGCAGCTGGGTTCTTTTTGGGTAAGATAGCTACATGGGAGTTAGACGATATTTTCCCATGGTTCCGTTGTCCCATGTGATGTATACTGAGTTGTATCATCGAAGTTGAGTTATGCCTCTAAAATTTTAACTTTTTAGCGGCAGACGTTTTCTTTGAGACTTAAATATGTTATTATGAAATATACTAACTAAACGTAAGTTGAGTGATCTCTAAAGAGGTGATTAATGTGGAAGGCCAAGATTTGCGGATGTGTCCGCGCTTTGAGACGGCGTTTTCTTTTCTGGGTAAACGCTGGAACGGTCTGATTATTCAAACGTTGATGAGTGGTTCAAAGCGATTCAAGGATATCTCCAACCTGATACCATCCATGAGTGATAAGATGTTGTCAGAACGGATGAAGGATCTGGAAAGCGAAGGAATTCTGATCCGTCATGTCTATCCGGAGACGCCAGTTCGTATTGAATATGAACTGACAGAGAAAGGCAAGGCGCTACAGCCTGTTATGAATCAAATTCAAGACTGGGCAGAGCAGTGGGTTGAGTAGTAACAGCTTCCCCAGCTCAAACTAAGTTAACTGGTGGGATAAAGGCTCTTGATTTCCAGTGGAAATCAGGAGTTTTTGTCTTCAGGGTCCTGCACATGTTGTCGCGAGTTGTAGTATAATTGTAAATAAAATGGCCGCAGGCGGCCGGAGCGAGGAGGCCACTTGTCATGAGAGAAGAAAGCTTATCCCGTGAAGTACGCTACGGCAAGCAAGATATTGCAGAACTTGAGAGCGCATCCATCCAGGTACATTTAATCTACAAAAAAGCTGCGGAGCTATTTAAACGAACTTCATATTCCGCGTCGGTTAAGGATGATGTTGCAGGAGAGAAGACTCATTCCACGAATAGCAATGGTCAGGTAATGGCTCCGGCGGTACTGCAAAAATGGATTCAGACAGCAAGAGGCTGGAAATGTATCGGATGTGAACTGAGACAACCCGATTCCATCGGGGTTCAGGCCGAAGCCAACTTTCATGAAGAGCGTGTGTATCTGGATGTGGGCGAAGGTCGTTTTGTTCAAGCGGAGATGTTGATTCAGGCGATTGTATGGTCACAATATGAGAAGATCCGCCTGTTCGCGCCTTGGCTGGGTGATGACACCTTCTACACTGTACAGGAGCTTGATGTGATTGCCCGTTATATTGTACCTACCTATTTCTCCGAACGGCCGCTGCATGAGCAAGGCAAGGTATCCAAGGTACACCATTCATCGGGTCAGATTCCGTTTTATCAGGAATATGTGGATGCACCTTCGTTCTGTGTACAAGTGGATGGTGGATTACTTGAAGGGCGTTTGCTGACAGGCGTTTATGTGTCGGAAGAACAGTTCTTTGGGCTCAATCCATATCTGAAGGATGGAGACGGAGGCCGTACCTATATGCAGGCTTGTGTTCAGTAAACATACTACTTAATAGACCCTAATGATAATTAGGAGCCAAAGGGCCTGCTTGCAGGCTCTTTGTGTTGTACAAACCAGTTATGGACGCTGCTGGATGAAAAGTAACGGCATTGACACTTTTTTTGCATGAATTTTGTGCCATAATAGAGGTTATGGACAACAGGGTGAATGATTTTACGCAGGGTGGTGTTACCTACATGAAGAAGAGAATCCCCGGTTACATAGGTATATGTCTGCTTATTCTGGTTATATTAGCCGGTTGTAGCGAGACACAGCCTTCCGAACAGCCAATCGTCAAAGAGACCGAATCGCATAATACTATTACTGTGGCAGTCGATGGCAGTACTTTTTTGCCTGACGCAACGAAGTCCATTAAGAGAGATTTTAGTGAAGGTCTGACGCTCAAGAAAGCACTATTGAACAGTGGACTTGTCGATTTTACAGCAGATGGAAAGCGGATCCAATCCGTGGGGGAAGTTTCTCTGGACTCCTCACTTAGCTGGGCGGTCAAACTGAATGGCAAGGATATTGACCCGGAAAATTGGGACATGGAGCTTCATGTCAAAGATGAAGTGATCATATATGTAAAAGCCGCTGACAGTGGGGGAGACGATGTTGTTTACCAAACAACATTACTCAAGGTGAGCGGTGGAAATATTATGCCAAATCTCAATCGTCAATATGCCGGGGTGTATGTTCAGGAATGTACTGTGCGTGATGTATTGAAGTCCAGTGGGATTGTAAGAATGTCGGAAAACAACAAATTCGTCGTTTCCGTTGAAAATGTAACTCCCCGGATGAACCAACGCTGGATGATCATGGTGAATGATAAGGAACTGATGGAAAACGGTTTGGACATGAAGTTGAATCCACGTGATGCAGTAAAGCTCGAGTTGACTACTGTATCTTAAGTATAAAAAGAAGCCCAATCTTCGTTATAGAAGATGGGCTTTTTTCATTTGCGTATCAAATGTTTTACAAGACGGAAAAAGCGTCAGATTCGGCAAATCTCGTTAGGACACAATTCACAGTGACAGATGCCCTGGAGCATGTGTAGATCTTTGATGACAATCATGCCGTTGTCGTATTCTATGGCGTCTTTTTTACGCAGATCGCTTAACATACGGTTGACACTTTCACGGGTTGCTCCAATCATATTGGACAGATCCGTGTGTGTTATTTTTTTATGAATCATGACATGCTCTCCGTGAGGCTCGCCGTAGGAATTGGACAATCGAATTAGCGTGGAGCAGAGTGCCCCCGGTTTGCCATATAACATCAGATCACGGAATTTGGTTTGGGTTAACCGGTGATGGATACCCATCCATTTCATAAAGTCGATCGCAAAGTCACAGTGTTGGCAGATCAGCATCTCCAGGTCTTTATGCTCCAGTACACCGATCTCACTATCCTCCAGCACTTCCGCCGAAAAGCTGTGTTTCGATCCGAAGAACGGATCAGCTTGACCAATCATATCACCAGATTGATACATATACATGATCAGTTCCTTGCCTTCATCCGTGGATTTGGTGATCTGGGCACGTCCCCGTTTCATATAATAAAGTTTGTCAGAGACATCTCCTTCCCAATACAGATGGGTTCCCTCCGGATAGGTTCTGTCCTTCATCGTTACGAGTAGATGGTTGAAATTCGCTTCCGAGAAACAGTTGGTATTTCCGCGTTTTTCCAGTACACTCAGTTGTTCTCTCATAAGTCTATCTCCCCTTTGTGTCCATCGGACGGCCTTCTGCAGCTTGGACTGGCCCCCGTGGTTCGCCGCAAACCGTTGCCGTCCTGATCAGGGTCATCTCTCGGCCGGGAAGGACGGTACAAATTGCGGTGGTTCAATTTTTAAGTTCAGTATATACCTTATCTTGCCGTTTGAGGGGCATGGAAAGGGGGCAAAAATGGCGAAATTTCAAACATTGTGATTAAATTCACTTTCGAAAGGGGAAAATGAATCTGACAGCCCTATAGTTTAAATAGGAAGTGTAAATGGCTAAGTGAGAGACACTAAAAAACTTAAATTAAATTTGTTATACTTTGTGAAAAAAATCACATAATTAACTCTTTCCCCATGGTACGATGTGAATGTAAAGAAGAGAGACAAACCAATACGAACCTTTAGGAGGATGAGGGAGATGGCTGTAAAGAACGAAGTCGCCCCAGTAAAAGAACCGACAGCAGGTCAGTATATTCAAACGTTAATTGACAAAGCGAATAAAGCACATGCAGCATTCATGTCCATGGATCAGAAACAGATTGACCGCATCGTGCAAGCGATGGCGCTGGCAGGTCTGGACAAACATATGATGCTCGCCAAAATGGCCGTGGAAGAAACAGGTCGGGGTGTGTATGAGGATAAAATCACCAAAAATATATTTGCAACAGAATATGTGTATCATAGCATAAAATATGACAAAACAGTAGGGGTTATCGAAGATAACGAGTACGAAAGCTTCCAGAAAATTGCGGAGCCTGTCGGCATCATCATGGGGATTACCCCGGTAACGAATCCGACATCCACCACGATGTTCAAAGCACTGATTTCCATCAAAACGCGTAACCCAATCATCTTCGGTTTCCACCCATCTGCACAGAACTGTAGCCGGGAAGCTGCCAAAATCCTGCTTGATGCTGCAGTGAAGCATGGTGCTCCAGCGGATTGTATCCAGTGGATTGATGATCCTTCCATGGATCGAACAAACGCGCTGATGAATCATAACGATGTGGCGCTCATTCTGGCAACAGGCGGATCAGGCATGGTACGGGCGGCATACAGCTGTGGTAAACCGGCACTGGGCGTAGGGCCAGGGAACGTACCTTGCTTTATTGAGAAAAGTGCAGATATCAATCAAGCGGTAACGGATCTGATTTTGTCCAAATCGTTCGATAACGGCATGATCTGTGCTTCCGAGCAAGCAGTCATCATCGAAGAACAGATCTTCGATCAGGTGAAAAAGAAAATGATCGCAAACGGCTGTTACTTCGTCAACAAGGATGAGGCAGCGAAACTGACCGCAGGTGCGATTAATGCTGAGAAATGTGCAGTGAACCCAGCGATTGTTGGTCAATCTGCAGTCAGCATTGCGCAAATGTGCGGTATCGAGGTCCCTGCTAACACCAAAATTCTCGTAGCCGAGATTGAGGGTGTTGGCACGAAGTTCCCGTTGTCGGCTGAAAAACTAAGCCCGGTACTGGCTTGTTACAAAGTGAAAACGGCAGCTGAAGGGATTGAGCGTGCAGCAGAAGTGGTTGCTTTTGGCGGCATGGGTCACTCCTCTGTTATTCATTCGACGAACGAAGAAGTCATTGGCAAATTCGCAGATCGCCTGCAAACCGGACGGATTATCGTGAATTCGCCATCCACACACGGCGCCATAGGTGACATCTACAACACCAACATGCCGTCACTGACATTGGGCTGCGGATCGTATGGACGTAACTCGACTTCTTCCAACGTAACCGCTGTGAACTTAATCAACGTGAAGAGGGTGGCTCGCCGTACCGTGAATATGCAATGGTTCAAAGTGCCGAACAAAGTCTACTTCGAAAAAGGTGCAACACAGTATCTTGCCAAAATGCCGGACATCACACGCGTAGCCATTATTACGGATGCGATGATGGTCAAACTCGGTTATGTGGAAAAAGTAGAGCACTATCTGCGTCAACGTCAAATGCCAGTAGCCATTGAAGTGTTCTCTGATGTCGAACCCGATCCATCCACAACAACGGTAGATCGCGGTACGGAAATGATGCGCCGCTTCCAGCCAGACTGCATTATCGCACTCGGCGGGGGATCACCGATGGATGCTGCCAAAGCGATGTGGCTGTTCTATGAATATCCTGACACAGACTTTAACGACTTGAAGCAAAAATTCATGGATATCCGCAAACGGATCTACAAATATCCACGTCTCGGCGTGAAAGCGAAATTCGTAGCAATCCCGACAACTTCGGGCACAGGTTCGGAAGTAACATCGTTCGCAGTTATTACAGATAAAAATCAAGGCAATACGAAATATCCACTGGCAGACTACGAGTTGACACCAGATGTAGCGATCGTCGACCCTGAGTTTGTATACACTCTGCCTAAAACGGCTGTCGCAGACACAGGTATGGACGTATTGACGCATGCGATCGAAGCATATGTCTCCGTTATGGCGAATGATTACACGGATGGACTCGCGATCAAAGCGATTCAACTGGTATTCCAATACCTCGAGCAATCGGCACTGCAAGGTGACAAATTGGCTCGTGAGAAAATGCATAACGCTTCGACAATTGCCGGTATGGCTTTTGCCAACGCATTCCTGGGCATTAACCACAGCTTGGCACACAAATGGGGCGGTCAGTACCACACCGCACATGGACGTACCAATGCGATCCTGATGCCGCACGTCATTCGCTACAATGCGAAAAAACCGACGAAGTTTGCATCGTTCCCGAAATATTCGCACTTTGTTGCAGATGAGCGTTATGCCGAAATTGCCCGAATTCTGGGATTGCCTGCACGTACGACAGAAGAAGGGGTTACCAGCCTCATCAATGCCATTCGCAAACTGAACAAAACATTGGGTATTGAAGAGTCGTTCCAGGAAATCGGATTCGATGCCAAAGACTTTGAGGCACATGTCGATTATCTGGCAGACCGCGCATTCGAGGACCAATGTACAACAGCCAATCCAAAACTGCCGCTGGTGACTGAACTGGCAGATGTATACCGCAACGCATTCTACGGCAAGTTTGAATAACAACTAATGCAACAGCAGGATTAAGGCAGATATAGTCAGGGTTCCCCGTAAGGGGAGCCCCGATTGCCGTCTTTCCTATAAAAAAAGGTATAACGTAATCTTCGCAGTTGCCTTTTTTAAAAGAGGTTACACGGAATCCGTGATGTTACTTTTTGAACCAGGAGGTATTCACACCATAACGGAGGGGCAGAAAAAACTGAAGAAGCGAAGCGTTCGCTTTTAAGCACGATTTCAACCTTCTATGCTATATAGTTTGAACCATACATGTACACGATAACGGAGAGGAGAGAAAAAACCTGAAGAAGCGAAGCGCTCGCCTTTATCCCCGGATTTTCCCTTTTTAAAAGGTAATCTAAAAAATCTGGGGGTAACAGCGATCGGAAGGTTGTTCTATCCTCGGAGTGGCTAGTGTACATATCCTTTCGTTCAAATTATATTGTTCAATCCGGGAAATCGGGTTTGAACATTGATCGGAAGTTGTTCTGCCCGCGCAGTGGCTAAGTGTGAATAATTTAGGGTTCAACTTGACACAGCACAAGTGGAGTGAGGATGGTCACAAACTTTGTGATAAAAATCACAGATGATGAAAGAACGAAGACGTATACTGAAAATGTAAGAAAAACATTCATCCGCGGTTCCGGTTCCCAAGTAGAGAGAACATGTTCCGGCTTACATGTGAAATTTATCACATTAATCGCGGCTCTGGGCACAGATGAGACGAGTGAAGCATCCTGTCATGTGTCCGGAAATCCAAATTTGTGGAGGGATTACTATGTCGGTGATCGAAAAAGATGTCAAACAACAAACAGGTTGGAGAAACTTTACCAAAGGAACATGGACGAAATCCGTAGATGTGAATGATTTTCTAGTACGCAACTTATCACCTTACTATGGCGACGAAGCATTTCTTGCAGGTGCAACTCAGAATACAAAAGAGTTATGGGATATCGTATCCGATCTGACAAAAAAAGAGCGCGATAACGGCGGGGTACTCGATGTTGACGTAAACACGCCAGCAACGATTGTTTCTCACCAACCAGGTTATCTGGATAAATCCAAAGAGCAGATTGTTGGTGTTCAAACGGATGCTCCATTCAAACGTTCCATTCAGCCATTCGGTGGAATTCGCATGATGATTGATGCTTGTGAAGCTTATGGTTTTGAAATGCCTCAAGGCGTCATTGATATATTTACGAACATCCGTAAAACACATAACCAGGGCGTATTTGATGCTTATACATCCGAAATGCGTGCAGCACGTAAAGCAGGGATTATTACCGGTCTGCCTGATGCTTACGGCCGTGGCCGGATCATCGGTGACTATCGCCGGGTAGCTCTGTATGGCGTGGACTTCCTGATTCGGAATAAAAAAGGTGAACTGAATGCACTTGAAGTCGATGTGATTGATGAAGATGTCATTCGCCTGCGTGAAGAACTGTCCGAGCAGATTCGTGCATTGCAAGAATTGAAACAACTGGGCGAAATGCACGGTTTCGATATTTCCTTGCCAGCCACAACCGCAAAAGAAGCGTTCCAATGGCTCTACTTCGGTTACCTGGCTGCGATCAAAGAGCAAAATGGTGCAGCAATGTCGCTCGGACGTGTTTCTTCTTTTCTTGATATTTACATTGAACGTGACTTGCAAGAAGGCTTGCTAACTGAAGAACAGGCTCAAGAACTGGTTGACCATTTTGTTATGAAACTGCGGATCGTCAAGTTCCTGCGTACGCCGGATTATAATGAATTGTTCAGTGGAGACCCAACATGGGTAACTGAATCCATCGGAGGCATGTCCGTAAATGGAGAAACCCGTGTTACGAAAAACAGCTTCCGTTTCCTGCATACCCTGAACAACCTTGGTCCTGCACCTGAGCCAAACCTTACTGTACTTTGGTCCATCAAGCTTCCGGAAGCATTCAAACAATACTGTACGAAAGTATCCATCGAAACGAGCTCCATCCAGTATGAAAATGATGATCTGATGCGTCCGATCTACGGAGACGATTATGGTATTGCTTGCTGCGTATCTGCGATGAAGATCGGGAAACAAATGCAGTTCTTCGGCGCTCGTGCGAACCTGGCAAAAGCATTGCTGTATGCAATCAACGGCGGTCGTGATGAGAAATCGGGAGCACAAGTTGGACCTGAATATCCAGCGATTACAAGCGAAGTGCTGGATTACAATGAAGTTATGAAACGTTTCAAACCGATGATGGAATGGCTCGCCAAACTGTATATGAACTCACTCAACGTCATTCACTACATGCATGACAAATACAGCTATGAGCGTATTGAAATGGCCTTGCATGACCGTGACATCGTACGTACTATGGCTTGTGGTATTGCTGGTCTCTCAGTTGCAGCAGACTCTCTGAGTGCAATCAAATATGCGAAAGTCAAACCGATCCGCAACGAACAAGGCATCGCAATTGATTTTGAAATTGAAGGTGAATTCCCTTGTTACGGTAATAATGAGGACAGTGTCGACAGCATCGCTGTTGAATTGGTTGAAAGCTTCATGGGCATGATTCGCAAACACAAAGCGTATCGTAATGCGATCCCAACACAGTCTGTACTGACGATCACATCGAACGTGGTTTACGGCAAGAAAACAGGTACAACACCGGATGGCCGTAAAGCAGGCGAACCGTTTGCTCCAGGAGCGAACCCAATGCATGGTCGGGACAAAAAAGGTGCACTGGCATCCCTGGGTTCAGTAGCCAAACTGCCATATGAACACAGCCTTGACGGGATCTCTAACACATTCTCCATCGTGCCTAAAGCACTCGGAAAAGAGTCAGACACACGTAAATCCAATCTGGTTGCCATGATGGACGGTTATTTTGGTCAAGGGGCACACCATCTGAACGTGAACGTATTTGATCGCCAGCAGTTGATTGACGCGATGGATCACCCGGAAAACTATCCGCAGCTGACAGTACGGGTATCCGGTTACGCGGTTAACTTCATCAAACTGACACGTGAGCAACAACTCGATGTCATTAACCGGACCTTCCACGGTTCGATGTAACTCGGGCTTAGCTCAACAGTTCATAGGAGATAGGAGTAGAACCTCCATATTAAACGCACAGCGGATGCGATACAGAAAGGAAGAGGCAGCATGGTTAATGGACATATTCACTCACTCGAAACTTTCGGGACGGTTGACGGCCCAGGCATCCGCTTCGTGCTTTTTATGCAGGGATGTCTGCTCAAATGCCAGTATTGTCACAATCCGGATACATGGGCACTGGATGGTGGCAGGGAAATGAGCGTGGAGGAGGTACTGGCTGAAATTGAGCCGTACTTGTCCTACTACCGCAGTTCCGGCGGAGGACTTACGGTATCCGGTGGGGAGCCAACATTACAGGCTCATTTTGTAGCCGAAGTTTTCAAAGAAGCGAAACGCCGCTGGGGATTGCATACTACGCTGGACAGCAACGGTTTCAATGAACCGGATCGAATTCATGATTTGTTAGATAACACAGACCTGGTTTTGTTGGATCTGAAGCACATCAATGATGAGAAACATATCAAGCTGACAGGCAAATCCAACGAGAGAACATTGCGCACCGCACAATGGTTATCGGACAATGGACGAAAAATGTGGATTCGCCACGTATATGTGCCAGGGATTCACAATGAGGAAGAAGACTTGCTTAATCTGGGGCGGTTTATTGGAACGCTAAATGGAGTCGAGAAGTTCGAAATCCTGCCTTATCATCAGATGGGTATTTACAAATGGCAGACGCTGGGGAAAGCCTATCCGCTCGATGGAGTTCCTTCTCCAAGTGATGAGGAAGTGGAGCGTGCGTATCGTTTGATTGAACAAGGTCGTACGGAAACAGCGGGCATGACTTGCTCCAAATAAGTAACAACAGTTATGTACATGACCCAAATAAATTGAACTAACTATTTACACGAGAACGTAGAGGACAGAAATAAGCTGGAGAAGCGGAGCGTTCGCCTTTATCCCCAGATTTTCACCTTTGTAAAAGTGAATCAAAAAAATCGGGGGATAACAGCGATCGGAAGGTTGTTCT